>MGSU01000210.1 GCA_001799195.1 Deltaproteobacteria bacterium RIFOXYA12_FULL_61_11
CACGGCGCGGAGTACCCGGGGATGGCCGTACCCGGTGGCGTTGACCGCGATGCCGGCCGAGAAATCCAGGTACTCGTTGCCGTCAAGGTCGAAGAGGCGGCAGCCCTGCCCCCTCTCGATGTAGAGGGATTCCGGACCCCGTCCATAGGAGGGGGACAGCACCAAGGTGTCGGCCTCGAGCGAACAACGGCTCTGCGGCCGGGAACAGTCAGGCACAGTGATCGGTACTGGTTGCTCGTTCACAATAGTCCTCGATGAAGAGCTTGAACAGTTCGTGCAAACGCCGCGTCAGCGGACCCGGGGCCTCGGGTAGGACCAGGTTGTCGATCCTCTTCACGGCCACCACCTCGCGCGAGGTGCTGGAGAGGAAGGCCTCCTCGGCCTGGAAGAGGTCGTTCAGCCCGAGGGTGCATGCCCGGGCCGGAAGACCATGGTGGGAACAGAGGTCCAGGAGGACCCCGCGGGTGATACCGTCGAGGATGCCGCTCTCGAGGGAAGGGGTCAACACCTCACCGGCCCGGACCACGAACAGGTTGCTGCTGGAGAGTTCGGCCAGGGCTCCCTGGCCGTTGAGCATCAAGCAATCGTCGTACCCGAGCCGTTCGGCCTCGGCGAGGGCGAGGATGTTGTTGAGTTTGTTGCCGGATTTGATCGCCGGATCGAGGGCTTCGCGCGAGGTCCGCTCGATCTTGGGAACGTGGAGCGTAAAGCCTGCCGCGAGCCGGGCATCGTGGTCCTCGGGCAGCGCCGTGTAGAAGAGGATGGTGCGGGGCACCTCCGGCAGGCCGCGAAGCGAGAGGGTCAGACCGGAACTCCCCCGGGTCACGACCACCCGGAGCAGGCCATTCCGGCAACGCGCGGTCTCGAGCAGGGTCTCGATGGAAGAGCGCAGCGGCTCACAGCGCGACCGAAGATCGAAACCCAACCCGGCAGCCGAACGGACCAACCGCCCGAGGTGCTCCTCTCGCATGAAAGGGACCCCTCGATACACCCGCAGGGTTTCATAGACGCTGTCGCCGAACAAGAAGCCCCGGTCGAAGACCGGAATAAAGGCTTCGCCGGGAGGACACGGTGTGCCGTCGATGCTGACCAGGATCTTCACCGTACAACCTCAGCCCATCAGCTTCTTGATCGCGTCCTTGACCTTGCCCAGACTGCCGAGGCCATGCAACGAGAGCCACTTCCAGATGGTCTTGCCCCCGAGCATGAGCACGCCGAAATACCCCTTGAATCCCAGTTTGATGGGTCCGGCTTTGAGCGCGATACGCATCCGTCGAGAAGCCTCGGGCCAGATCATGGTCTCAAAGACGCGGATGCCATAGGTACCGATGTCGTCGGTGTCGAAGTCGGCGACATGGACGAGCGCGGCTTCGGTGATGGTGAAGACCATCTCGCGTTCGGCCGGCGCTCCGTCGCTGACCCGCAGCCTTTCGCCCGCCTTGGTCAGGGTGTAGCCCACGCCCGAGGCGGCGTTGCGCAATTCGACGGAGATGCTATCCTTCAGCGGTTTGGCCGCTTCCACGCAGATCGGTTTGCGTTCGAAGAAGAGCACGAGTTTCTCTTTGAATTGGGCTTCGTCCATGCTTGATCCTCCCCCCGGCGGCAAGGACGATCCCCGCCGACCAAGCCCTCTTCCTAGTCTTTTTCCCGGGTATGATCAATGGAAAACCCCTTGCAGCAGGGAACATTACCATGCAACTCGTTGAGATGTATATATGCAACCCGAGGTGCACGGCTCTTGTCTTCCTCGCGTTGCTCGTTTAGGCTGAAAAAGCCACGTAGACGAGGCAAAGAACTCCATGGTCAGAACCCTTCTCCTCTGGTTCCTCATCGCTCACCTCCCGGGCGGTCTCCGGGCCGAGACCATCCTCACGCTCGACGGGACCAAGGTCGAGGGCACGGTGGTGGAGTACACCTCCACGCACGTCGTCGTGCAACGCGACGGGGCGAGGATCACCCTGCCCAAGGCCCAGATCGAGAGGATCGAGGTCAATGCCCACCGTCCCGATGCCCGGCTCGGCACGCCGGAAGGCACCCTGAACCTGTGGATCGACGCGGCCCGGAAGCTCGATTCCGAGGGCATGCTGCGTTGCTATGTGTCGGACGCCCAAGCGCAGAAACGCAAGGAGTTCCAGAAGTTCAAAACCGAGGAGCTGCGCCGGATGCAGGCCGATGCGATCAAGACCCGTTTCCATGTCGCCGAACCGCTCATCATCGGGAACCGGGCCACGGTCAAGGTCGATCGGGAGTTCGGCAAGGCTTCCGAGACCGAGATCTTCGAACTCGTCCTCGAACGCGGGGAGTGGCGCATCTCGCCCTGAGGATGCCTGAACTCATATCCACGACCCTTCAGTCTTGGGGTATTGCTGATTGTTCCTGAAACCACGTAGGGGTGGCGCCGACGGGGGACCCCCGCCACGCGCAAGCATGAGCATGGTGGGGGTGAGAGGCGACAGGACCCCTTGCCCCCCCAAGACTGAACACTCACCTTATATCCCCACTTTCCCATTGCGGCCCTTGCGGTGCGAGGAGTATACTGCCGCGAACTCCCTACCGGGATGAACCCTCGCGCCGCGCGCCCGCGCCCGCGAGAGGCAAGCCCGGCGCGAGCCTTACCAGAGGTGTCTCATGTACATCCCACGGTTGCGCCGTGACTTCGAATTGGCCACTATCGATGAGAACCTCCATGTTCTCAAGAGCATCCGGGTCACACGCTATCTCGAAATGAGCGCCGAGGAGTACTTCGTCTTCACCAGCATCGACGGCAAGGCCGACCTCGAGGACATCGCCGTCCGCTTCTATGAACGGTTCAAGTACATCGGGCACAATGAAATCGTCAATCTGTTGATAAAATTATACGAATACAAGCTCCTAGAAGAGGAACCGCCGAACTACATCGCTACCCGGCAGGTCCGCGGCGGACTCTCCCGCTTGGGAGACCAGTTGGTCCACCACCTCGACCTGACCCTCGTGGGCAAGGTGCTGCGTTACTCGCCCCTGCGCCTCCTCTATGTCCTACCCGTGTTCGTGGTTCTGCTCCTCGCCTCGCTCGCGACCGCGGTCGGTTTCATCCTCTTCCTCGATACCCGCACCTATCAACTCTTCTCCTTCCAACAGGGCTTGGCCGCGAACATTACCCTCGATCTCGGGCTCTTCTATGGTCTCCTGGCCTGGTATTGTCTGGGAAAACTCGCCGCGCTCGGGGCCTACGACCGACAGGTCAACGGGTTCCAGGTCCGGTTGATCGGCGTAATTCCCTGGCTCAGCGTGGATACCAGCGACATCCTGATGACGGGGTTGCGAGGCCGCTTGACCACGGCCCTCTCCGGCAGCTATCTCCTCCTCCTGACCGCCATGGCCGGGGCCCTGCATCTGCTGATCGGCCAGTACTTCCCGGATTACCTGCCGGACTTCCTGCGCAAGGAACTCCTGTTCGACCTGTCTTACAAGGTCAGCATCCTGGCGTATCTCCTGGTCTTCTTCAAGCTCTCGCCCTTCTATCCGAGCGATGGATTGACCGCCTTCACCGAACTCTTCCATTTCCACACCGAACGGGCCAAGATCCTGCACTACCTCAAATCCATGCTCGTCCTCCGCAAGAGCAGTGGAGAGAAACGTGAGGATCGCGAGAGCCTTCGGCACGAACTCGGACTCTCGCTCGGCGCGACCTGGTCCATCGCGTACTTCTTCGGCTTCCTCAAGATCATGTCCTTCCTCATCAACAGCGAGGCAAAACTGGTCTTCCAGCGTCTGATCTTCGCCGACGACCTCTCCACGCGGGTCGTCTCGACCATCATCATGGCCCTGATCTTCTTGCCGCCCCTCTTCCTGCTCGTGTATCTCTTCTATGCGGTCGAGGCTTGGTTGTTGCGCATGGCGTTGCGGCACAAAGCCTGGTTGTTGGCCCTGCTGTTGCAACCCGCCCTCGTCTCGTATGTCGCACCCTTCCCCGTGGCCTTCCCCCTCTATTGGACCCTCAGCCTCGTCTTGCTGGTCGCCGTCTTCCTGGCGGGCCGTCGTATCGGCTATTTCCCCAGTCTGGCCGAACGCTGGTCCCTCCTGACCGTATTCTTGGCCCTCTCCACCATCGCGATCCTGACCTTGCTCGGCCTCAATACCATGGAAGTCGAGCGGCAGTACCTCTTGGGCGGTTTCGTCTGGCTCTGCCTGCTCACCTGTTTCTTGCTGGTCCGAACGTATCGCTATCGTCAGGGCAAGCTCTTCGAGTCCTCCTTCTTCCAGGCCATCGCCGCGCTCAGCCTCTTTCCCGTCTTTTTCGTGCCCGACCCCTGGTTGCTCTGCTTGCCGGTGATCTCCTTACTCCTCCAACTCTTCGCCCTGCGCGATCTCTTCGCCACGCTCGCCGAATTACCCGCTCCAAAACTCAGCGTTTCGGCGCAGGACAACGGGGAGGTTTTGTGGCTTGCGTTGCTCGCGGAGCTCGGTCGGACCATCATCGGCCGCTGGGACGATCGCCTGGCCTCGGGCGTCGACGCCTTCAAGTTCCTCGAAGGACACCTCGGGTTGCACCTCGCCCGTTACCTGGCGTTGAGGGCCGGGCACGGACTACCCCTGTACCAGGCCTTCACCCTGCAACAGGACGTGATCGAACCCTCCCGCCTCCCGCTGACCCTCTGTACCCACCGTAACCTGCAATCCCTGGAGAACCTGATCAAACGGATACCGCTGTTCGCGAGAGCCGAGGGGGAGGAGTTGACCATCCTGCTCAAGCACCTCAAGTCCATGGAGTGGGCTCGCGGCCAGTACATCCTGCGCGAAGGAGAGTCCGGGGACCAGTTCTTCGCCATCCAGGAAGGGGTGGTCGATATCTACAAAAAGGATCGCTATGGGTACGATACCAAGATCGGTACCCTCTTCGAAGGCGATTGTTTCGGCGAGATCGCCCTACTCGAACACACGACGAGGCAGGCCACGGTCATCGCCCAGATTCCGACCACCTTGCTGTACCTCGACCGAGGCCCCTTCAACTACCTGATCGAACAGTATCCGGGAATGAGGACCAAGCTGCTCTCGACCCTCCATCGGGCCAATCTCTTGCGCAGCGTCAGTATTTTCCATTCCCTGACCAGTACCCAGATCTTCTCCCTGGCCTCCAAGGCGGAGGAACGCAACAGCGTCGAAGGCGACGTCGTCATTCGCGAGGGCGAGGAGGGCCGGGAGTTCTTCGTCATCACCAGGGGCAAGTTCGAGGTCACCCGCGGCGGACAGGTGCTGACCATGCTGGGCGAGCGGAACTTCTTCGGGGAGATCGCCCTGCTCAAGGAGGTCAGCCGGACGGCTACGGTCAGCGCAAAGGCCGAGGGGGAACTCCTCGTCATCCAGAAAGCGGAATTCCTCCAGGCCATGTCCTCCAATACTACCCTGAGCGCAAAACTGCGCGAGATCACCTCCGACCGGCAAGGAGGGAACGGCCATGCTTAAACTCCTGCTCAAGCTGATGCCCGTCGCCGCGATAGCCGTGGGTGTCGTCAATGGCAAACAGGTCGGTCTGGATGCCTTCTCCGCGATCACGGACATGGTCTACATCAGCCAGATGCGCGGCCGGTTGGCGATCATCAACACGGCGCTGGTGTCCGATCAGTTGACCAAGCCCGGTTGGTACCCCCGGGATTTCAAGGCCTATATACACGAGGTGTGCAAGATCACGGGCGGCGGCGATTGCAGCGTCGATCCCTGGGGCAAGGACGTGAGCCTGTTCGTGGATCCGCGAGGGGAATTCTTCGAGATCTTCTCGCCGGGACCGGACAGTGAACCCGAGACCGAGGACGACATTTTCCTCCAGACCTCCCTGGAACGCTGACCCCCTGCTCCGGTTGCGAATTTTCTCCCTTGACAAAGGAGCGGAGCCCGGAGTAAGCAAACCCTGGATGCGGGCGTAACTCAGTTGGTAGAGTATCACGTTGCCATCGTGAATGTCGCGAGTTCGAATCTCGTCGCCCGCTTTCCTTTCCCCCCCCCGTTAGGTGCGAAACTCCCTCGACTTACCGAACACAACAGACCGAACCGAAGGCCGTCTTCCTCTGGGGAATGAGGGTTCCGTCCTCCATCGAGATGGTCCAGGCCGTGTCCGGACGAGAAGCCTCCGTGGTCGAGGTCCAGAATACCGGAGCGCTGGCCGCGAGCGAAAACTCTAGGAAGGCCGCGGCGTCGAAGGGATTGGGATCCTGTTCGAGTTGGAGGATACTCTCCAGTTCGCGGATGCCCGGGACTCGCCAGCCGGTCTTGCCATCGAGTTCCAGACCGGCGCAGTACTCAAAGGCCCCTGCCCAGGTCTTGCGTTCCGCCTTGTTGTCGACTTGCCATTCCAGACCCCAGTCGCGATCGAGGACGGCCGTATTGGAAACATTGCGTTGAAAACTGCCCTGGCGCCGGGCTGCCCAAGGGGCTCCCGCCACGCAGAGCACCGCGCCCGGTCTGTCGGCATCGGCGCTCTCGATCCCGACAGGATGGAATCGCACGGCCCAGAAGTCGGCCTTGTCCGTGACCAGGACCTCCGAGGTCCAGAACCAGGCCTGGTCGGTACTCGGGTCCTTCTCGAGGGCTAGGCCGAGGAGCGTGTTCTCGGCACCGAAGGAGGCGACCGAGAGCAACTCCCGGCGGCTGGGCAAGCGCCACTGCTCGCCGCTCTCGGTGACCAGGGCCTTGCAGATCATCGCGGCCGCGTGTTGGGTGGCCTCTGTTTCCACCTGCTTGACCGCCCAGCGCAGTCCGGTGTCACCGTCATGCAGTATCCCTCCCTCGGCCTGTTCCAGAGCGCGGGGAGGGGCGCCTTTTGCGGCCTCCTGGGCAGGGTATCGTGCCGCGATCTCGGCGCACTCCCGGGTCGTGGTCTCGTCGTAGCACGTCTTCAGCCCGCTCGCCGGCAAGCGCGGAGGGGCGACCACTTCCACCTTCACCTCGGCCGAAACCGTGAGGGAAGGATTGCCGTTATCGCGGACCGAGACGGTGAAGGTAGAGGTTTGCCCGACCGCGGCCGAGGTCGGGGCGAATACGAGGTATTGGTGGAGTTGCTCGGCGAAGGAGGGGAGACCCTCGACCGAGAGGAAGAGCGCGTCCTGGTCCTCGTCCTCGGCTGCGACGGTCAAGAAGGTCTCGACCCCGGGATAGGCCTGGTAGTGTTGCGCCAGGTTGAGTGTCGGTGTCCGATTGGGTTGACCCGCGAGGTCGACTTTGTCCTTGAGGAAGAGCAGCGGTTCCTCGCCGAGCGAGAGTTGGAGGAAGTTCCGGTAGGTGGTGGAGAAGACGAGTACGTCCAGAGTAGGGGCGGTCAGTTCGCCGCTGAGTGGACAGAACAGGTACAGGCCTTCCCGTAGGGCGACCGTCTGATCGAGGTGGCGGCAACGCACCTTGTGGACCGCACCATCGGCCTCACGGACGATCAGGAGCGCCACCAGATACGTTGCGTCGCTCTCGATCGTCTGGTGCTTGTGCTGCATCTTTCCTACAGAAGGTTCGAGGCCGATCAGTTGGTAGCCGTGCTCGACCCGAGGATTCGAGGGCAGGGCGCTCGCAGGAATCAAGAGAGAGGGCACGACACTGAGTGGCAGTGTGACCGACCCGAGTTGCTCGAGACTGAACGCTTGCAATAAGCGAGTGGCGGGAATGGCTC
>MGSU01000211.1 GCA_001799195.1 Deltaproteobacteria bacterium RIFOXYA12_FULL_61_11
CTTCCAGAAGATCGACCTCGAGGAACCCTCTCTCGAGGAAACCGAGGCCATCCTGCGGGGCTTGCGCCATCGCTATGAAGAGTTCCACAGGGTCGAATACACCGACGAGGCCCTTTCGGCCGCGGCCAAGCTGGCCAAGCGCCACCTCACCGACCGTTTCCTTCCCGACAAGGCCATCGACGTCCTGGACGAGGCCGGAGCCAAAGTCCGGCTCTCGATGGGAGAGGGGAAGGCCACGGTGGACGTGGACATGATCGAAAAAACCGTGGCGACCATGGCCCGCATCCCCGAACGCCAGGTCAGCACCGAAGATCGCACCCGGTTGCAGAACCTGGAGCGCGACCTCAAGCTGCACCTCTACGGCCAGGACCAGGCCATCGACACCGTGGTCTCGGCCATCCAACTCTCCCGCGCCGGCCTGAACGAACCCGACCGACCCATCGGCAACTTCCTCTTCGCCGGACCGACCGGGGTCGGCAAGACCGAACTGGCCCGCCAGCTCGCCCTGCAGCTCGGCGTGGAGTTCCTGCGCTTCGACATGAGCGAGTACATGGAGAAGCACACGGTGTCGCGGCTGATCGGATCACCGCCCGGCTATGTCGGCTTCGACCAGGGGGGCCAGCTCACCGAGGCCGTGGTCAAGCACCCGCACGCCGTGGTCCTGCTCGACGAGATCGAGAAAGCGCACCCGGACATCTTCAACATCCTGCTCCAGGTCATGGATTACGCGACCTTGACCGACAACAACGGCCGGAAGGCCGATTTCCGCAACGTGATCCTGATCATGACGACCAATGCCGGAGCTCGCGAGAGCGACGAGCGCAAGGTCGGCTTCGTCGACGTCCGCGGCCAGGGCACGGCCACCTCGGCCATCGAGCGCTTGTTCAGCCCCGAGTTCCGCAATCGCCTCAGCGCAACCGTGCACTTCAAAGGCCTCGACTTAGCCCTGGTCGAGCGCATCGTGGACAAGTTCTGTTCCCAGGTGGAAGCCAGGATAACCGAGCGCGGGGTCGTCCTGGAGCTGACCCCGGAGGCTCGCCGCCATCTGGCCGAGCGAGGCTACAACCCTGCCCAGGGAGCCCGACCGGTGCGCACCCTGATCGAGGAACGCATCTCGCGGACTCTGTCCAGGGAGATCCTCTTCGGCAAGCTGATGACCGGGGGGAAGGTCACGGTCACGATACGCGGCGGCGAACTGGAGTTCGTCTACCGCAAGCTCGGGAAGGCGAAGCAGCGGCCGCGCACAGCGGTGAAGACCCCGGTCTGAGAGGGATCAGGTCGTCTCGTCGCTGAACCACTCCAACAGCACCTTGACGACCTTCATGGCCTGGTCCTTGGAGGAGATGGTGAACTTCGAGTGCCGGGAGAAGGAACCGCTGCGTTTCTGGTAGCGGTCGATGCGCACCTTGGGCGAACCATACTCCCCGCTGCGCTTGTCCAACTCCTGGATCATAAACATGATTGTGGTCCACTGGCCCCTGGTCAGGATTTCCTTCCGGAGTTCCTTGACCACGAGCTTCCCCTCTTCGTCGGTCCATTCCGCGGTGATCTCGTCGATGGTTTCAGCCATGTCAACCCTTGAGCTTGTCGATCTTTGCGATGTACTGTTGCATGGCGGTCTCGCGGGTCATGCCCTTGAGTCCGGCCCAGGCATCGTATTTGGCGCGCTTGACGAAGTCCATCATGCCCGGCCGATCGCCGCCAGCGTCGCCGCTGGAACCCTGCTTGTACAGGGCGTAGAGTTCGAGCAGGTCCTCATTCGAGGGGCGCTCGGGCAGGTTGGGTGCATCCGCGGCCGCCTGCTGGAAACGGGTCTCGAGCTCGCTCATGGGATTCCCTCCTTCTCTTTGATACCTGGGATCACGCACCGGAAGGTTATGCCCTGCCCGGGAGGGGATGTCAAAAGCAAAGAGGGCGATCGTCGGGAGCGAGTTGGAGCCAGGCGCGCAAACAGCAGGGTCCAGGGAGGAACACGACCGGGGTTCGGCCAGGGGCTTCAAGGACTACTCGATGCCCCTTGAGGAAAATGGACCCTGTCATGCCCTGCTCGCGGTTGAACCAGCGCGAGAAGGTGCTGACCACCGCGTGTTTGAAAGCCATGAAATCCGCGGTCGTGATGATGCGGCAGCGCAAACGTAGGTAGCGCGCCTCCACGAAGAACCCCAGCACCAGCACCCGATGGCGTTGGCTTGCCCGACGCAGGAGGCCGCGCAGGAACCACTCGCTGCCCCCGTCGCACAGAGACGGCGCGTCGCTGCGCCTGACCCAGGTATACTCCACGGACATCCCCGGCTCCAGGTGCGGGGTTTTTCGATTGGTGGTACTCGGCATGAGGTCCTCCTGGAAAAGCCGGGATGGCGTTCATAATCCGGCGTCACGGCCTATGAAAGGATCGTGCCAGCATAACCCATGAGAACAAATGATTTTGAACACCAAGTACCACCCCTCTTCGGTTTCCCGATTCGGAAACCCGAGGCACAATCCTCCAAGGAACCGGGTACCTCATCGATAGCAGTAGGATAGACCATCAGCGTTGCCATCCTCGCGAGGGTGCCGTACAGTGCGACCCTTGTCTGAACACCCCGGAACCGACAATCATGCAAGCTCTGCCTCGAAGACGGCTCCAACGCGCTCTCGCCTCTGCGGCGACCTACGAAGAATGGAGGACTGCCGCCGAAGCCCTGGACCGATCCGAGGGTCTTTGGGCCTGGCGGAGCGAAGACCCTTCACCTTACTACGATCATATACTGCTCCGGAGACAACTCGAGCAACTGCGCGAACTGCGCCAATCCGGAGTTGTGAGCCCCCTGATCTCGCTCTTGCAGGAAAGCTTGTACCGCCACCTCTCCGACCTCGGAACCCAGGAACTCTATGGTTCGGCGAGGTCCGGCACCAAGTTCTTGATCCACGACTACCTTACCGAGGTCGAAACCTCCCTCCAGCACTTGGCCGGGATGCCCGAGAGAAGCTTCCCGAAGAAAGAGAAGCTCAAGGGCTTCCGTCAGGCCGAGCGGGTCTTCGGCAGACCAGCCCTCATGCTCAGCGGTGGCGGAGCCTTCGGCATCTACCACCTCGGAGTAGTCAAGGCACTGTGGGAACAGGGATTATTGCCGCGTATCATCTCCGGGTCCAGCATGGGGGCTATTGTCGCGGCCGGGGTCTGTGCCCGCGATGAAACCGAGTTGGCTGCCTTCTTCGCGCACCCGGAACACCTCTATCGCACCGCCTTCCGTTGGCAACGTCCGAGCAAACTCCTGAGTGAACGCACGCTGTGCGATCAGGACCAGCTCCTGCACCACATCGTCAGGAACGTCGGCGATCTGACGTTCCTGGAAGCCTATAAACGCTCCGGACGCATGCTTTCCATCACCGTCTCGCCGAACCGCGCTCGGCAGAAACCGCGGCTGCTCAATCACATCACCACCCCCGAGTTGACCCTCGCGCACGCCGTCCTGGCCTCGTGCGCCCTACCCGTGCTCTACCCCCCCGTCCGGCTGCAACGTCAGACGGTTCAGGGACAGCGGGTACCCTATGCCCCGGACGAGACCTGGATCGATGGGTCGGTCTGCAGCGATCTCCCGAAAATGCGTTTGGCGCGCTTGGCCAATGTCAACCAGTTCATCGTCAGCCAGGCCAATCCGCATGTGATCCCCTTCATACCTCCGCCAAAACCCCGGCCTCTCGTCCCTCCGGCAAGGCAGGCCCTGTTCGCGATGGCCAAGGCCAACGCCGTAGAACTCTTGACCTTTGTCCGGCAGACCAGCCAGGGGCTGTTCTGGCCTCCGGTGCTCGACCACCTCGTCGCCCTCTTACGGCAAGAATACCTCGGCGACCTGACGATCCACCTACCGTTCAAACCGCTCCTCTACCGGAAACTGCTCTCCAACCCGAGTTTGGAAGAGGTGCAGCACTACATCCGTCTCGGCGAACAGGCCGTTTGGCCGCACCTCTGCCGCTTGCGCGACCGCACCTTGGTCAGCCGCACTATGCAGGAGATCGTGGCGACCTTGTCCCAGTCCGGGGCAGACCCTTCGGGAACTTCCGATCAGTCTGCCTGAGTTTCCTCTGAGGGCATCTCTCTCTTTCAGGGTGTAGCGCTGCGCTCGAGCCAGCGTGCTATCGCTGCGGCAGTCCATGCAGGATCGTCGGCGGTGAGGAAGTGTCCGGCCGTGGGGTGCCAGACGATGGGTACGCCCCATGCTTCGGCAAGATCCTGGCTGCAGGTTGAGGAGACGAGGCGGTCCTGCCGGCCGGCCAGGAGAAGCACGGGGATTGGGGGTTTTTCCGAGCGCCCCCGGTAGAGCGCCGCTGCCAAGAGTTGGCGCAAGGCATTGACTCGGGTGACCGGAGCCTCGAGGTGGTAGCCTACCCAGGTCGGCAGCAGGTCGTCATGCAGCTCGAGGTGGTTGACATTGAGATCGAGGATGAGCTGCTCGCGGGTTGCGGCCTCGTCGCTCGAACCGAGACGGAGGAAGGTCAGGAGATTCGCCAGACGTAAACGCCGGAAGAACCAACTGTGCCGGCCGAGGCTCGTGTTGATGAGGACCGCGGCCTCGAAGTCGTCGGGGAACTGCTCAATCCAGCTCGTGGCAATCATGCCACCCATGGAGAAACCGATCACCACCCTACGCCCCCGCCGATCGGTGATCCCCGCGGAGGAACGCAGCCTCCTGGCGAACTCGGGAATGCTGAGCGGCGAGGGTTGGTGCTGCAAGCCGCCCGTGCCCGGATTTTCCAGGGCAAGGACCGTGGAACCGGGTAGAGCGCCGGTGAGCTTTTCGGGAAACTCCCCCCAGTGCCTGCGCTCGCGGATCAGGCCGGTGATGAGGACGAACTGGATACTCTCCCGAGATGGAGAGGTGGAGAAACCGGGGTCGGTGGCACTGGATGCTTCTCGGGAGCTCGGCTCGGAGGAGAGTTCGGAAGCCAAGGAAGAAGGGAACCGCACGATGGCAGCGACCAAGCACAGCAGGGATAGGAGGCGAAACGACCGCATGGAACCTCGATCAAAGACACCATGGCGCGGTGTAGCCCGACTCGGAGGCCGTGGCAAGACCAAGATAGAGGTGTGGGTGCACCGAGAGGGTTTGGTTGGATCAGCGGGTCAAGGTGTAGAGTCCGTGAATCATGTGCCACTGCGAATCATGGCCACGGCCGTTCGTCAGGATGGCATCTTTATTCAGAGCGCCGAGGACGTGCAACACCTCGTCCCGGGGGCCTTGGTACATCGAGGTCTGCACCGAATAGGGTAGCGCCACACCGTAGAACCACTGGTCGATCGGCAAGGTGCCCCCTTCGGACCGGTAGGTCTGCCATTGTTGTTGCAGGTGGGGGGTGCTCGTACGGCCGATGATCCCGCCAATGGAGCTCTGGTCGTAGGCCGTGGCCCAGGCTTGGCGCTGTTGTGCCACATTCGCCACGTTATGGGTGTCCGCCGTGCGGAAGCCGGCGAGGTCGGTGTAGGGCGTGCCGTCGGCCTTGGTGACTTGACCCTCGCGGACGTGCTTCACCCAGGCATCGCACTTGGCGTAGGACCAACCCCAACAACTGTAGTGCTCCCCATCGCTGCGCAGGCGTTTAATTTGCCCGTCGGCGACCCCTGAGGGGAGATTCATGCGCCGCGAGGGATCAATGACGAGATCGTACTTCGTTTGCCATTGGCTGGGGGACATCTCTCCGCCCGCGTTCTTGTAGGCCCGCCATGCCTCGAATTTCTGCGGTGCTTGTGTCTGCCAGCTCTTGGCCAGACGGGCTTCTTCGAGTGAGCTGTAGTTCTGGTTCCAGCGCTGCTTGGTGACCTGGCCTGCACCCTCGTCTTTGTAGGTTTCGTAGGCATCCCGCCGTGGGGTTCCCTTGGGACCTATCTCATAGCGTACGTAGCGGCCTTCTTCTCCGAGTTTGGCCATCTTTTCGCTGAGGGTCTTTTGTTCTTGCTCGGCCTTGAGGGCTCCTTGATAGGCTTGATACCCACGTTCGAAGGTCTTCTTGAAAGGGGTACACAGGAAGCCAAAGCGGCGTTGCCACGGTGCAAGGTCGCAACCGGTCTCGCCTTGATGGGCGAGCTTCCAGAAATAGGTGATGCAGGGTTGCGGGATAATGCCCTCGAAGGTGAGTTCGGCGGCTTGGAGTTGCCCCACGTGCGCGAGCCCGAGCAGCACGACGAGGGCGAGGGCGAAGCCGAAACGGCGCATGGGAGCCTCCTTGAGGAGTGGGTGGCCAAGCCAGCAAAGCAAACCTCATACCAAGCAATAGTCATATGATTTCAACATACTAAATTGAGCTTACGCCTGATAGTGCAACCCTCCTTGCTCGGTCAGAGGCTCTCCGGGTTCTTGGCCTACCGGTTGACATCGATACCGATTTCCCTCACCATGGGACCTCTTGGCATCCTGCCTCGGAGGAGCGCATGCGTGCTGGTCGTCGCCTGGTGGTTCTGGTCGGATCGGTCGCCTTGCTGCTGGGTTGTCCGGCGAGCGATGTCAGCGAAAAGGGAGTGGTGACCCAAGTCGTCGACGGGAAGACCCTGGTGGTCGAGGGACGCACCACGCTGCGGTTGATCGGGATCGATGCCCCCGAGTGCTCGGTCTACTGCCCGACCAAGATCACCGAAGAGGGCCAGAAGGTCGTCGCTTACCTGCAGACCATGCTCCAGGGAAAAGAGATTTTCTACACCTATAAACGAGGTTCCTACGAAACGGTGGGATTTATCCCGGCACACATCTTCCTGGGGGGTTTACACGTCAACCTGGACCTGATCCAGAAGGGCTATGCCCGGTACTTCAAGCTCTACGGCAAACCGCAACAGTACGACGACGTCTTCCAACGAGCAGAGGATTATGCAAAAGCCAATGACGTGGGCTATTGGAAGCGCAAGAATTGGACCCTGACCTACCTCGAACCGCGCGATCTCAAACCCTTCGAAGGAAAATTGATCGGCAGCACCGACCAGCATTTCCATACTACCGATTGCAAGCTCCTGATCGGCCAACCTACCCTGATTGTCTTCCACGAGCGTGAAGATGCTCTCGAGGCCGGGTATACCCCCTGCCCGATCTGTAGCAAAGAAACCTCGGCGGACGCTCCTCCCGAACCAGAAGTTCCTGCCCATCCTTGAACTGCGCGTTCCCGCTCCCTGGGACGTGGAGAGGACCAAGCTACAGAAGCCCCGTCTTGACACAACGCATTATTTCAGTTATAGGGACGCATTCGGACCTCGCGGGAGCACGTCATGATCCGTCTTCTCAGTCTCATCCTCCTGGGGGGGTGCGTCTTCGGGGCTACCTCCACCTTCGGTCAAACCGTAGAACGAGCTAACTGGTCAATATTACTGTACTATATCGGAGAAGAAGAACCCGGAAAAACCTCAATGGACGATTCCATCGTGCGCAGCTTGTCCAGCTTGGCCTCGGTCGGGGCAGGAAACGGGGTCAATGTCCTCGCGCAAGTGGACCGCGGTAGGGGGCTCTCGGACCTCATCCGACGTTTCTACCCCGACCCCCGTTCGAGTGCCGCGATGCGGCTCGCCCTCCAGGGCACCCAATGGACGATCAAGGAAAAACTCGGAG
>MGSU01000212.1 GCA_001799195.1 Deltaproteobacteria bacterium RIFOXYA12_FULL_61_11
GTCCCCAGGGAACCCCTGAGTGAACCTCAAGGCCGCGGCACTCCACTGCAGCGCATGACAATCTCGCCCAGGGCTTGTACCCAAGAGGGCTGGGAGTTCAGACAGGGAGCGAGAACGAATTCGCGGCCTCCTGCTCCGAGGAAGGCCGCACGCAGTTCGAGACCGAGCTCGTGTTCCGTTTCGAGACAATCGGTGACGAAGGAGGGGCAAGCCACCACGAGCCTGCGGAGCCCTCCTGTTGCTAATTCCTTCACCCGCTCCTCGGTGGAGGGGCCGATCCAGCGGCCTCGGCCGAAGCGGGACTGGAAGGCAGCGCTCCAGCGATCCGGAGCAAGCTCCAACCTGCTTGCCAGTTCCCGAGCCAAGGCCAGACACTGGAACCGGTAACAGGGAGAACGCAGACCCTCTTCACGGGCGCAACAGTCCGGTGGATGGCCGCAGAGCGAGTCCTCGGTCTCGGTGGAGGAACGGCGCAGGTGCTGTTCCGGTAGACCGTGGAAGCTGAACAGGAGGTGCTCTCCGGTCTGACGGGAGAGCAAGGGGACGATCGTCTCGGCAAGGCAGGCCTGCACCGCGGAGTAGGTGCCGAGCGGTGCTGGGACGGACAGGGCTGGAAGGTGCCAGCGACCTCGGAGCTGCTCGTGGACGGCCGCGAGAATGCTCCCACTGGTCGCCGCAGCGGATTGCAGAAACAGGGGGACGACCAGGAGCGAGTCGCTTGGAGGGAGCGCCTTGAGAGTCGCCAGGAGAGGAGGTAGTCCATACCGCATTGCAGTATGGACCTTGTAAGCCCCTGGATTCTCGTGTTCAAGCCGCTCGGCGAGAGCGAGAGCGAGGTCTTCGGTGTGCCAGGCCAGAGGTGAGCCACGTTCCGTCCAGATGGCGGCGTACTTGCGCGCTGAGGCGGCGCTCCGGCGGGGCAGGATGATGAGTTCGAGCAAAAGGGTACGCAACGGGGCGGGTATGGTCAGGATGCGCGGATCGGATAGGAACTGGCGCAGGTAGGTGCGGACGGCGGACGGGGTCGGGGCAGTGGGAGTGCCGGTATTGACGAGGAGGATGTTTTTTCTCATCTCTATTGCCGGTGCCGGTTGACAGGTGCTCGGTCGTGTTCATGTTGGTCTAGTCCTCGACGAGGATATGGTCAACAACGACGAAGGAGTCCGCCATGAGGAAGTGGTTACTGCCCGTGGTCAGACGCTGTCAGGAGGGTTGCCCTAGCCGGTCCTGAGCACGACGTGAAACTGCTCTGAGGCACTCCTCAGGACGTGTAAGTCCGCATCTGTCATGGCCGACCTCGCGCGAGCGGGGCCGGCCATCGACGTTCCTGGCAAAACTCGAACATTCGTTGGACAAACCCCGGTAAAGCGGCTATGTCTCCCCATCGTCCAGCAAGCGGAGAGACGTGGGATGTACCAGGCAAGCGACCTCCGGAAGGGTCTGAAGATCGAGATTGACGGTGAACCCTATGTCGTCAGTGACTTCCAATTCCTTAAACCGGGGAAAGGCCAATCTATCTATAAATGCAAGATGAAGAGCATGATCTCGGGGTTGACCCTTGAGCGCTCCTACCGGTCCGGTGATTCCTTCATGCCGGCCGAGCTCGAAGAGCGCAAGATGCAGTACCTCTACCATGACGGCGAGAACTACAGCTTCATGGACATGACCAGCTACGAACAGGTCTCCATGAGCGAGAGCCAGGTCGGCGAGGCCCGCCACTTCTTCCTCGAGAACCTCGAGGTGATGGTGCTGCTGCACAAGGACCTACCCATCGGCATCACCCTGCCCAACTTCATCAACCTGCGCATCGTCTCCACCGAACCCGGGGTCAAGGGCGACACGGTCAGCGGCACCACCAAGCCGGCCACCCTCTCGACTGGCTACGTCATCCGGGTCCCCCTCTTCGTCGATCAGGACGAGCTCATCAGGGTCGACACCCGGACCGGGGAGTACGTCGAGCGTGTCAAGGGTTGAAGCTTCCCGTCGTTCCCGGCTCGCCTCCCTCCTCCCCACCCTGCGCCGCAGGGCAGCGATCATCACCTCGGTACGATGTTTCTTCACCGAGCGCGGGTTCCTCGAGGTCGAGACTCCGCTCCTCCTGACCGAGCCGGCACCCGAGGCCTACATCGACCTCTTCCCCTGCCACGGCGCCTTCCTGGCGGCTTCGCCCGAGCTCGAGATGAAGATGTTGCTCGCCGCGGGTTTCCCCGACCTGTTCCAACTCACCCGCTCCTTCCGGCGGGAGGAGCGGGGACGTCTGCACGCCGAGGAGTTCACCATTTTGGAATGGTACCGCCGCGATCGGGATTTCCGCGCCCTGATGCTCGATTGCGAGGATCTGCTGGCCACGATCCTCCAGGACCTCGGGCTGCCGGAGCGTTTGGAATTGCCGGGTTGCCCGCCGCAGGTCCTCCGGCCGCCGTTCCGGCGCCTGACGGTCGAGGAGGCCTTCCTCCGTTTCGCCGGTTGGTCGCCGCTGCGGCACTTCGACCAGGATCGCTTCGACCACGACCTCGTCGAACTGGTCGAGCCGGAGCTCCTGACCCCCACCTTCCTGCACTCGTATCCACGAGAGGCCGGCTCCTTGGCCAAGCTCGCGGCCGATGGCAGCGCCGAGCGCTTCGAATTCTACCTCGGCGGCGTCGAACTCGCAAATGGTTTCAGTGAGTTGACCGATGCCGCCGAACAGCGGCAACGTTTCGAGGCCGAACTTGGCCTACGTCTGAGCTTGCACAAGGAGGTCGGCTCCCTGCCGCTCCGCTACCTCGAACTGCTGCAAGACCTCGGCCCCTGTGCCGGCATCGCCCTCGGCCTGGACCGCCTCGTCCTCCTGCTCTGCGGCAAGCACGACCTGCGCGAGGTGCGGGCGACATTCGAGTGAACCGACGCGACTTTCCGCCGTCGGCAGGAAAAGACGGAGGAGGAGGGATTCGAACCCCCGAAGGCTTTCGCCTCAACGGTTTTCAAGACCGCCGCCATCAACCACTCGGCCACTCCTCCAGCTAGCACAACCTACGGGAAATGTGGAAGGTATGTCAAGGGCTCACCTCAGTCGGCTCTGCTTTCGCGAGTATCCCGACCAGGTAGTGGTAGCGTTCCACCCAGGAACGGGGAGCCTTGCCGAGGAGCTCCTCGTCGATCAGACGATCGAGCAGGGTTCTGCTCTCCGCGGTCAGGGCCAAGCGCCTCCGCTCGAGGTCGAGGAAGAGCTCCTCGATGGCGGGGAACGCCTCGGCGGCGAGCTGGCAGCGGAACAGGAACCGGTAGGCTTCTCCATTCGCGGGATGTAACTCGATTTCTCTCCGGTAGAGCGGGCAGGCGTCCCACGTCTGACCCAGGGTTTCGTATGCTTGTCCGAGCAAGAGGTTGAAACCGGGGGGGGTATCGACTTGATACCCATGAGGTGCCAAAACCTCGACGACCTTCTGAGGTTTTGAGAAGGCAAGGAGCCCTCGGCCGTAGGCGAGGGTGAAGCTCAAATTCCCGGGGGCCGCGCGATGAAGCCGTTCGGCCATGCTCAGAGCGGCAGCGGCATTCCCTGCAGCGAGTTCGAGTTGATAGAGCGAATAGAGGTAGAACACATTGTCCGGTTCGTTTACAGCATGAGCGCGTACCATTGCTGCAAATTCCTCCACCCGGTCTGCTTTTCGATCGAGGAACTGGAGTGGGGTGAAACACCCCGGGAGATGAGGATCGGAGGCATAGGCTTTAGCGCCCAGTTCGAGGGACTCGCGAATACTGCCGAGAGCGGCCAGGTGCCAAGCAGCCCGGAACAACCAACGCGGTTGCTCCGGTTGTCGGTTCAAGACCTGTCGGACGTGCTCCAGGAGGTCCTCATGCGCACGTCCCGAAGCCGCCAAATTTTCATACACCGCCTCATCGATTTCGAGGAGGTAGGGCGAGAGTTCCCCGGCTCGGGCGAACAAGCTCTCGGCTTCGAGGTAGCGGCCCGCGGCTTGAGCGAACCCTCCGCGTAGCTGATGCGTCCTAGCGAGGAAGAGTTGCCAGGTATGCCCGAGAGCAAGACCAGCGAGAGCCAGGATCGTCCCGCGGGCGAACCAGAGGAAGGGTCGGGGAACCGTCACTTGGACGACCGACGACCGGTGCGCCAGGGTGATCAATCCCCCGAGGGCGAGGAAGAACCCATAAAGACCCGTCATGTAGCGCAGATTGAGATCGACCATGGCCTGAGAGAACCCCACGACTGCCGAACAACCAAAAGCGAGGGCCAACCCTCTGGTTTCCCGATCCCCTTTTCTCAGCAGAGCGGCCATGGTCTTCAACGCTACTCCGAGCATGCCGAGGAAGACGGCGACACCGAGCCATCCTTCCTCGAGTAGGAGTTCGAGCAGTTCTTGATGGACGTGTTCGACCGGGGAGGTGCGCAGGACCCCGAGCTCTCTCGAACGTTGCCGAGCCAAGAGAAGAGGAGTGCTCCCCTGCCCGTGACCGGCCCAGGGATTTTCCGTGATTGCGCCGAGAGCGCGATCGGCGAGCAGGACCCGTTCGCGAACAGACGTCCCCTCGAAGTCGAACAAGCGCCGTTGTTCCATCTCCGGGACCACCTGCCATACGAGAACAGCCAGAACCGACAAGGCGATTCCCAGGCTGACTACAGTCCAGCGGAACGATGTTATGACTCGGGGTACCAACTGGTCGGTTCTGGTCCAGAGGAGGGCCATGCCCCCTGCAACGGCAACTCCGAGCAGGGCTCCGCGAGAGAGCGCTAAGACCAACCCGACCGCTCCGAAACAGAGACAACCGCTCAAGAGCAAACGCCTCGAACCACCTTCCCTGAACGTTCCGAAGAGGGCCAACGGCATGCCGGCCGCGAGGTAGGCTGCATAGAAGTTGCGATGATTGAACAAACTCTGGACGAGACTGTCCTCTGTGGTACCGAGGTAGGGAGCGAGCGGATCGAGATGTAGGAATTGCATGAGGCCATGTGCGCCGAGTAGCCCCACGAGTAGCGCAGAGAGCATTGCTACCTGTCGTAGTCCGATCAAACCATGGACCCTCCCGGTGAGGATCGCGAAACACCCCAGGATGCTGGCCATGGCCACGGGCGTCCTCGCAACCAGATCGTCGGACCAGAACAGGAAGTGCAGGGACTTCCATCCCAACCAACCCAGGAGGGCCATTTCGAGCCACGTGATGCGCAGAGGCCCGGTCGCTCTTGACCAGGTTTCTACGAGGGAAGCGCAGGCAGCGAGGAAGACGAACAGGGAGACCATGATCACTTTGTCCAGAGGGCTGGGCGAGGCCTGCCACAGGACGAAGGGAAAGAGGACATGGCAGCAGAGGAGCAGTGCGGAGGCGAGTGGAGCTCCCCGCTTGTTGTCCGCTCGAGGCGGCATTGGCACGACAGCCTCGACGACCACAGGGTCTACAGGATCGAAGGAACTCAAACAAGACCTCATAAGGTTCGGCTTCCCGACACCGGGACTCTCCGTACGTCCTCGGTTGTCCGTGCGGCTACAGAGCGACGCACCGTCACCAGAACAACGCGAGTATACAGTATCCTCAACAGGCACGCACCCTGCGAGAGGTACCGGGTAACCTCAAAGACCTCACGGTTTCCCTTGACATTCGTGCCGAGAGGTACCATTGCACGGCAGCAATGGAAATCATCGTACCGAAGTCCTCCACGAGTGCAGCATGTACACCCAACAAACCCATTTCAATACCACCACCGGCGATGGACGCACCGTATTGGTCCGCAATGCCACGATCGATGATGCTACTGCACTGAAATCGTTATACATAGAGGTCTATGGCGGACATTACACCCTGGAAGTGATCAACAACCTGTCTATCATGCGCCAAGCACTCTCCAGCCATGATTATTACTGGTTGGTGCTCGAGTATCGCGAACAACTGGTTGGTAGCGTCATCTTCCTGGTCAATCGTCGACAGAAACTGGCAAAAGTCTTCGCAGCGATCGTCCGCGAAGATTTCCGCGGTCACAACCTGACAACCTTGTTGATCGAGCACGGTATCGAACTCCTGATGCGTCGCAAGCACTGGGTCGAGATCGTCTATGCCACGACCCGCACGGTTTCGCCCGCTCCCCAGCGTCTGGTCGAACATATCGGGTTCAAGAAACTCGGCATCTTCCCCAACGTCCGCAAGGTGCTGGGTTACGAAACCCATGGACTCGCGGGACTCTTCTCCGAGGCAGCCCTGGCCGCGCGCAAACAACCGGTAGTATTGATCCCCGAACTACTTCCTCTCTTCGAGATCGTCAGTACTGACCTGCCGCTCGGGAAAGCCGTCATCGAGGAGGTCAAACCGACCCCGAACATCTATCACTCAGATTCTGCATATGATTTTGAAATCATCCGCGGCGCTCCCCGCTTCATCCAACAGCGTTTCTCCGAATTGAAGAAGCGCGGCCGCATCACCATGCACTTCTTTCCCTTCCACACCCCGAACCTCCTCCTCGTCACGTCCGATCTCTCCACCGAGATCTATTGTCATTATTCCGAGGCAGACCGGCATTGCGTGATCATCGGTTACGGAGGCAATCGCAAGATCGATAACTATACCCATTTCCTCGACAGCATCAGTTTCACCCTGGAAGACCTAGGCATTCGGTACCTCGAGTTGCTGGTCGGGGCTTACAATCCCAAGACCCTCCGGGAAGTCCTGAATGCCCGTTTCCTGCCGAGCGCCTATTTCCCGGCCATGCGGATCATCTCGCGCGGTGACAAGAATCCCTTCTACCACCCTGGTGAGCGTCTCGATTACATCGTCTTCTCCAAGTCCTTCGAGGTACTCGATTTCCATAATATCAAACCCGAGGGTAAGAACATCGATTACCTGCGCTATTACTTCTCGATGTGGAAGGAAATGTATATCGCTCGCAATATCTGAACAATACTTGTTCTCTCAGGGGGTTGATGGTCTTGAGCCCCTGAGCGTGGTGCTTTCTTGTTGCAACTCCTCGAGCAAGAAACGCCCCTCGATATCCAAGTGCGGACCGAACAGCAGGTAATAACGACGCCGAAATGGGTCCCCGAGGAGGACCTCGACCAGTTGAGACCGAAGATCGTCGTTGTACTCTGCGTTCAGGTACACGAGGGTAACCTCTTCCAGGGGCACCACCGCTTCAAGGAAACGCGGGAGTTCCTCCGGAGTTTCTGCTGCCATCCACTTTGTAACGCGCGTCCCGAGGTGTACATAGACGGCAATTCCCATGGAACACAGGGTTGCGAGCAGAAGAAGCCTACGAAACCAGCGTCTGGGGTGGGTCCCTGACCGCTCCAATACTCCAACCTGCAAACTTGACAAGGCATCATTGGCTTCGGCGTTCGTCGGATCCTGGCGCAGGGCGAGGTCGAGACAGAAGCGTGCCGGACCGGGCTGCATCCGGCTGGCAAAATACGTCCCGAGGGCATAGGCAATATGAGGATCGCGCGGGGCTTCCCACAGACAAGCCCCTAAGACCGGCAATTGATCTTCCCGAGCGAAATCCAGGTTCAATCTGGCCCAAGCAAGGTAGAAACGTACAACATTCACAGGCGGCAAGAAATCTCGTTCCTCGCACCGCCGGACCAAGAGGTCCCAGCGTTTCCCCTCGAACAGTCGCTGGAGGGTCTGGAACTCGGCCATCCGCTCTTGATAACCATGTTTGTCGAGGGTCTTCCCTTCATCGACAGGTTCCCCGAGCAGAGGAGTAAGCCTGTCGACCGGTGATGTTCTCCCTTCGAAAGCGATGCCGCCGAGCAATTCCAAGAGGAGCAGTTGCGCCAAGGATCGACTAGGCTCCCGTACCTCCTGTAGAGTTCCTGCCAGAAGCGCCTCCCGGGTATCCCCCGACCAGAACATCTCAGATAGGGCTACCGAATAGAGAGCCTCGCGCGGCAGGATCCGCCGGTACTTGACCTGTTGGAAGAAATTCTCGAGCACCGTGGCCTTCTCGGTGCCTATTCCCGGTTGCAGGACACTCCATGCAAGGTATTCGGGCCTGGTCAGCGGGACGCGCTCGAGGTATTGATGAGACGGCAGGAGGATGAGCTCCGAGGGGACGAGACCAACGAGTTTCTCGAGTCCCTCGCGGAGAAACAACCCATAGAAGAAACCGAGTACCGGATCGGACACCTCCCCCTCTCGAGCCAATGCGGCCCATCGCCCGGCCTCTTCGGGAGTGGCGAGTTGTCTGTCGAGGAGAAAAACAGTGAAATCCTCGCGCGGTTCCAGGTCCAGGTGGACCGGCAAGCCCTCCACGAAATAACAGCAGGCGGTCGCTCCGGTCGCACACCGGAGGTGCAGCTCGCAGGAGGCCCGGACACGGTATAGCGCTTTGAAAAAACAGAATATCGTCCCCTGAGCACCCTCGGGGTGGGCGAGCAGGTTCGAGTCGAAAACCTGATTATTCAATGATTTCGAGGATGGCCTTCTTGTGATACTTGGCGGCCACCGCGGACAGGATGGTGCGCAGGGCCCTGGCGGTATTGCCCTTCTTGCCGATGACCTTGCCGATATCGTCCCGAGCGACC
>MGSU01000213.1 GCA_001799195.1 Deltaproteobacteria bacterium RIFOXYA12_FULL_61_11
CTATGTTCCACCTGGCCGTCGAGGGTGACCTCGACGTCGCCGCTGGTCACCACCTCGAGGTGGTAGACGCCTTTTTCTGCCACCGCAACCGTGCCTTCGAACTGGTGCGCCAAGCCGAGCTCCTCGGCGGGCCGTTGACGCAACTCCATGGCGTCGACCCGTTGTTCCGAGAGCACGAGCCCGAGTTCGCGGTTGTCGGTGCGCATGGCCTGGACCCGATGCACCACTCCGTCCTCCCAGGGCAGGTAGGCGAGCGGCAGGGGTAGGTCCGAACCGGGGCACTGTTGTTCTTCGGTCAGGGTCCAGCCCAGGGTCAGGGCGGTCGGGCCGGAGTATTGGTCCGAGAGCAGTTCCAGGCGGTGACTGCCCTTGATCAGGAGCATCTCGACCTGGTCGACGCGATCCTGGCCGGCAGGGCTGCCGCTCACCTCGAGCACCTCTTCGTCGTCGAGGTACAGCGCCGCGGTCTCACGCGCCAAGACCGAGAAACGGTACAACCCGTCTATCTCCGTCGCGAACTGGTCGCACGCGACGTGATAGCGAACACCTGCCGGATCGCCGCCGAGCCGAACGCTCCCCAACTCTTCGCTGCGCAGCAGGTTCCCGGCGGGGTCGAAGACGCTCAGCCGCCAACCGCTGCGGCAGGTCAGCCGGGAGTCTGTGATCGGCTCCGGAGGCAGCTGCGGCTGGGTTTGGACCGGGGGAGGCTCTGTCGCCGCGGGGGTCTGAAAATCCTCGCAGCGCCGCGTGATGTGCAGGTATTCGGTATAGGCGAAGCGGCAGGCCTCGACCGACTGAGCCGAGTAGTCGTAATAATAACAAATACCTTCATACTGTGAGCAGTTCGGGAAGGTTGCTGGACAGACCAGGAGTTCCCCGCTGCGCGGATCCTTCCAGGTACACCGCCCGGTCAGGGGGTCGACGCCGGTATCCGCGAGCGCGGTGGCCGGTTGCAGGAACATGGCCAAGAGAGTGGCTACCATGAAGTCGACCACTAGATCGTGCCGTTTCTTTGTTTTCATTTGATCGCCTCGGCCATTGTACCAGGACCGTGGCCTCTTCTTGCAAAGTGAAAGCCAACATATTTAATTGATATGCAACAAGCCTCGATACACGCTGCTGCGACATGCAGGACCAGCAGTCACAGCGCGTGCTCACGAAATGGACATTTTGGAATCTACATCAATTCTTGTTTTCAAAATCGAAGACAACCCCGCCGTCCTCGCTCACCCTGAGCGCGGCAGTGAAGGTCTTGCCGGTGCGACTGGAGAGGAACCCGCTGAGGGGTGGGGTGCGGCGCGAGGTCAGCAGACTGTCCAGGATGTCGCGTTCCATGGACCTGCCGGCCAGGGTTTTGCGCAGTTCGAAGGCACAACCTCGACGAAGGTAACGGCACGCATAGCGCCACTGGTCTTCGAGGATTTCGCCGCCGCAGATCGGGCACGTTCCGACCTGGCCTTCCATAGTCTCGGGTTTCGTGCCCGCGGGTACCAGCGATATTCCCGTCTCGGTATCGAGCAGGGCGAAGCTGCGTTCGCGGCCGGGTTGATCGGAAGAGAGTGGGGCGAGGGTCCTTCCATAGCGGAGGACCTCGGCGACTTGGCGAAAACCCAGGAGAAAACCCTCGGGTTGGGAGGGAAGCACGAAACTGCAGCCCTCGCGGAAGCCGCTGCAGCCGAAGTCCTTCCTGCCGCGGATCACCGGCCGACCGCAGCGCGGGCAAGGGCCGAGGTCGCGTGCGTGCGCTACGGCGAGTTCTCCGCGGTTGCCGTCTATCAAGGTCCTGGTGAATTCGGTGATCTCAGCCATGAAAGCGGCGGGATCCCCCTTTCCCCGCTCCATGCTCTTCAAACGCGCCTCCCATTCTCCGGTCATCTCGGCCGACTTGAGCCGGTGGTCCCGCACCAGGGCCTCGAGCCGGATACCCCGTTCGCTCGGCAGGAGGCGCTTCCCCTGGCGGAACATATACCCGCGCCGACAGAGCAGTTCGATGATCCCGGCTCGGGTTGCCGGCGTGCCGAGGCCCTTGTCCTTGAGGGCCTGACGCAGGTCTTCGTCCTCGCAGTCCTTGCCGGCCGTCTCCATGGCAGCGAGTAAGCTGGCCTCGGTGTGGTGCCTGGGAGCTTTGGTCTTCTTGGAGAGGAGTTCGGGCCGGTGCTCCCCCTTTTCGCCGACCGTGAACTGGGGCAGACCTTGTTCTTCGTCTCCTTCTTTGCCCTCCTTTGTGCGTTCCTCGGGCAGCACGACGTGCCAACCCGGTCGCAGGACCTCGACCCCTCCGGCCTTGAAACGGTGGCCTGCGAGGTCTGCGTGCACCGTAGTCAAAGCCTTCAGGCAAGGCGGATAGAAGGCGGCCAGAAAACGGTCCAGGACCAGGTCGTAGATGCGGCTCTCGTCTTGGCCGGGTTTGGTCGGGAGCACCCCGGTCGGGATGATGGCGTGATGGTCCCCGACCTTGGAGTCGTCGACCAGGCGGGGGGTAATCGGGAGGTTCGAGAGGTCGAGGCCCTCGACCGCGGCCGGACGCAGGGGGCGGAGCTTCTCGAGGAGCGCCGGTAGGGTGGGGACTAGGTCGGTGGTCAGGTACGACGAATCGGTGCGTGGATAGGTCAGGACTTTTCCCTCGTAGAGCTTCTGGGCCACCTCCAGGGTTTGCTCGGCGGTGAGTCCGTATTTGATGTTGGCCACCCGTTGCAGGCCGGTGAGGTCGAAGAGCAGGGGCGGGACGTACTCCTGCTCGCGGCGCTCCAACGAGACGATGGTCAAAGGGGCGGGAACGAGCTCGGCGAGCAGGGCGTGCGCCGCTGCTGCGTCGGTCAAGCGCTCGTGTTCGTATTTGAAGCGCACCCCGCGATAGCGGGTCTCCAGCGAAAAGTAGGTTTCGGCCCGGAAGCCCTGGATCTCGAGGTAGCGTTGCACGATCATGGCCAACACGGGGGTCTGGACCCGACCGACGCTCAGCACCTCCCCGGCGGTACCGTGGAGCAGGGTATAGAGCCGGGTGAGGTTCATGCCCACGATCCAGTCGGATTCCCTCCGACACCGAGCGGCCTGGTAGAGACGGTCGAACTCGGCCCCGGCACGCAGCGCCGCGAAGCCTTTCTTGATCGCTTCGTCGGTCATACTGCTGATCCACAAGCGATGCACCGGTTTCCCGGCGCCGCCGAGGTACGAAACGATGCTGCGGAAGATCAACTCGCCCTCGCGCCCTGCGTCCGTCGCGCATACCACCGTTTCGGCGCGATCGAGCAAGGTGGCGATGACCGCGAGCTGACGCCTGGCCCCCTCGTCGCCGCTCGGAGCGAGTCGGAACTCTCCCGGGAGCAACGGCAGATCCTGCAGGGTCCACTTCTTCCAGGCAGGGTTGTAAGCCTCCGGCGGACAGAGTTCGAGCAGGTGCCCATAGGCCCAGGTCACGATGAGTTCGTCGCTTTCAAGATAGCCCTCGGCCTGTCTCTTCACGCCGAGTACTCGGGCTATATCTCTGGCCACAGAGGGTTTTTCGGTCAGGACGAGTTGCACGTGCTGCTCATTTCCTCGGGATCAGCGCCCATTGTCCGGAGCGACAACGACCTGTCAAGCCTGAACGTAGCAGCCAACCTGCTTTCCAACCGTCAGAGGTTCCGACTGCTCTCTGCGATGGGGTAATCCCTCAGCAATGACCTTCGAGGATGGCACCGAAAGGGTGTTTCGCCAGTTGCTTGACTTTTCGCCATTTTCTCCGGTACTCTGCGCTCAACCGAAGTGACGAGGTGGAATATGAAGACCGTTCTCGGCGGCCTCCATTCCCCGGAGGAGAGGCTTGTTCAACTTTTACGCACCCAACTCCCGAAAGATCTCACCATCGAGCTCAAACCCTATCTCGGCAACGAATACATTGTGAGTTATCGCGGCGTCCTCGAGCCAACCCATCGCAACGCCATCAGGGCTCATTTTAAGGACCAACACGGTATCATCCTCCACCTGTTGCCCCAGCGCTGAGGCAGCCGCGACATCCTTCCCCGTCGTTCCCGAAGGGACACCCCCATTGCGCCGGGGTGGTGCCTATGCTAGGAAAGGCTCCCCCGGTCTCGAGAGGCCGTGAGGGGTTGGGAGCGTGTTGCAGGACTGGACCGCATGAGGGACCTCCAGGACGAATTGACCACCCGGTACGGCCGTGGTTGCAAGCCTCGCGTGGAACGAATGCTGCGCGCCCTGAACCTGGACGTGAGCTATTCCGAAGGGCAGGGCAATTGGCTCCAGGCAAGGGACTCCCATGACCGGCATTGGCGAGTCTTCGACGCTGCTGGAGGTTACGCGGCCAACGTGCTTGGGCATGCCCATCCCGGCATTCTGGAGGCCATGCGGCAGGCCGCCCATGCGACCCTTCCCTGTCATGTCCAAGGCTCGATCAGAGGAGCAGCCGCGCACCTCGCGGCCGACCTCGAAGTCCTGGTGGCGGCGGAAACCGGGATTCATGGTTGGATATCCCATTTCACCAATAGCGGTACGGAAGCGGTAGAGGCGGCGCTCAAACATGCGCTGCTCGTCAACAGAGCCAAGCGCGACAACCTCGGCCGTCGCATCCTCGAGAGTCTGATCGAGCTCGCGCAGATCTTCCAGGGGACCCACCCCGCTCATCTGGACGAAGAACTCGATTTGTATCTCGAAAACCGATCCAGGGCTCTCGCCTTGCCGGTGCCCACCTCTCTCTTCCAGGGGCTCGAGCAGGTCCGCGACGCCATGCTCGCCTTGCTCGACGTTCCGCCCCTGCTCGCCGCCTTCCAAGGCTCTTACCACGGCAAGACTCTCGGTGCCCTCGGGCTCACCTCGAATCCGGAACTCCGCCTTCCCTTCCTCTCCGCTCCGGAACCCCAACGGGCCTTCCTCCCCTTCGATGATGCCGAGAGTCTCGTTGCCTGGACCGAGAGGCAACGAGGGTCTCTCGTGCTGCCAATCCTGCGGGGGCACCACCTCGCCACGACCGAGGTCTTCCTGCCTCTCGTCGCCGCTTTCATCGTTGAACCGGTCCAGGGAGAAGGCGGGGTGCGTCCGGCCGGGGGCGACTTCCTGACCACCTTGCGCCGCTGTGCCGATGATCTACAGGCCTCTCTGATCCTCGACGAGGTGCAGACCGGATGCCGTCGCACCGGTCCCTTCCTGTGCAGCAGCGCCTTGGGTATCGTCGCCGATACGTATTGTCTCTCCAAGGGGTTGGGCGGTGGGTACGTCAAGCTCGGCGCGACTCTCTTTCATCCTCGGCACTACGACGACCGCTTCGGGTTTCTCCACAGCTCCACCTTCGCCGAGGACGAATTCTCCTCCACTGTCGGCCGTTACGTGCTCTCCCTGCTCGCTCCGGACGAACTCGGTACCCAGGTCACGGCGCGCGGCCTGGAGCTCCTGGCCGGCCTCCGGGACCTGCAACAACGCTATCCCCTCCTGGTAGCCGGAATACGCGGCCGGGGGCTCCTCGTCGCTCTCGAATTCAGCGCGGATATCGCTCAACGGGTGTTCGAGTTCAAAGTATTCGATGACTGCGATTGTTTCGGTTACCTCCTCGCCGGCGCGCTTCTCCACCGCGAGGGGGTGCGGGTCATGCCCACCCTGTCCAGTCCGCGGACCCTCCGATTCGCCCCCAGCCTCCTGACCGATACCGAGGAGGTAGCGTGGCTGTTAGCCGCCCTCAAGCGCTTGTGCGAACACCTGGAGCGGCTCGACCTCGACTACCTCCTCGGACAAGCCTATCGCGGCCATCGCCTCGGTCCGGCCACTCGCCTGACCTCCCCCCTCAGAAAGGTCCCCGGACTGCCGACGGCCGCCTTCCTCACACACCTGATCGACGAGAACCACATTCGCAGTTTCGCCGCTTCGCACCGCCTCCTCCCCTCCGGTCTGATCGAGCGCAAGCTGGACAAGGCCTCGGACCTCTTCGAATTCGGCCTGTATCACTCCTCCTCGGTGAACGGTGCAACGGGCAACAGCGTTCGCTTCCTGCTGCTCGGCATCCCGGTCCTGAGCAGTTCCATCAACGCCATGAGCAGGTCCGGACGCAACAACTTCATCGGAAAGATCCAGGCGGCCGTTACACTCGCGGTCTCCCACGGTGCGAGCACCATCGGACTCGGTCAATTCACCTCCATCGTCACCCACAACGGATTGCTCCTCGACCCACGTGGTGCGACCCTTACCACGGGAAACAGCTATACCGCATGGCTGGCGGTAGAGGCGACCCTGGGGGCTGCGCGCGAGCATCATGGGGACCTGCACCGCACCACCCTCGCCTGTATTGGGGCGGCGGGCAACATCATCGCCACCTGCGCGACCCTGCTTGCCGATCACGTCGGCCGGTTGATCCTCCTCCATCACACCCCTCCCGAGCGCAGCCCTAAGCTGCTCGAAGCCTTGTCCCTGCTGTTTCGGACGCTGTCCAGGGGTTCGGGGACCTCTCCCCTTGCTGCCGGGATTCGCGCTCTCGGACTGGACCCCGAGCTACTCCCCCCGGAGCAGGTGCCCATGCTGCTGCGACATCCCTCCCTGCGCGATCAGGTGATCGTTGGCAGCGACCTCCAGTTGCTCTCGCAAGCAGCGGTGGTCCTCACCGGCACCAATCAGACCACCCCGACGGTCCCGGCCGAACTCCTAGCCCCAGGGGCAGTGGTGGTCGATCTCGGGGTGCCTGCCAATCTGGCCCCGAACCTCGCCGCCCGTAGACCGGACCTGCATCTGCTCAGGGGAGGCCTGGCCGCGCTACCCCCGCAAGCCGATGGCAGACCCCAGGCCCTCGCCTGTCCGTTCCTCCCCTTGACAGCCGGAACGTGTTACGCCTGTTTGGCTGAGACACTGACCCTGGCGTTATCCGGGAATCCCCCGGGACGTTATCTTGGAACGCTCGATCCCTCCGGCGTTCTGGCGGTACGGGAACTCGCCCGTGCCCAGGGCTTCAGCCTGGCAGGATCCTTCAATGAAGAGGTGCGTTGACGGTAGGTCGGCAGCGCGCGGCAGGATTCGGTCCTTGGTCGAACGACGTCAGTCCATGGAACAAATTTCCAATTGTCGCAGTTTTAGGGTGACGTCCTTGTTACCGAAGAGCAACAGCCCCACGCCCTTGACCGCCTTCAGGGTCAACCCATTGTCCGGGGCGTCCGGAGGCTGGAAATCGGTGCGCCGTTTGAAATCCTTGAGGGGTGCCTCGATAGCCGTCCACTCCAGCCCCACCAAACCACCTGCTTCGTACTGAAATTGTTCTCCACCGTCGTCGTGGAGCAAAATCCTGAAGTCCACCTCGGTGCGATCCGCTCTGACGTTGAACTGGAGCATGCACCCCAGATCCCACTGTCTTGGCGGCGTCAGGGGGATCTCGACGGCGACGAGATCGTGTAG
>MGSU01000214.1 GCA_001799195.1 Deltaproteobacteria bacterium RIFOXYA12_FULL_61_11
CGGAACGACCATGCGTTCGATCATCAAAGGTTTGAGGTACTTCTCCCCCATAGCGAGCAAGATGGGACGGTCGAGGACGAAGTAGAACCAGGCGCAGGCCCCGGCCAGGAACACCCCCAGCACTGCGGGCTGGAACTTGAACAGGAGACCTCCCCCCCGCAGGAAGGCCAGACCTCCGAGTACGAGCACGAGCAGGAACGAAAGGATGGTCAGAGAGTCGAGTTCTCCGTAACGGACCAGGGAATAGACGAGTTCGGCCACGGCCATGAGCATGGCCGCGAGAATGGCGCGCCGCGGGGTGGAGGTGGAATCCACGATCGCGAAGACCAGGACCGGGAGGATGCCGACGAGCAGGAGTTCCAAGCTCATGCCGACCTCTTGGCCAGGAGTTGCACTTCCCGATGGCGGAAACAGTCGCAAAGGTGGTCGTTGATGAGGCCAGTGGCCTGGAGATGGGAATAGAGCACCGTGGATCCGAGAAAGCGGAACCCCCGGGCCTTGAGGTCTTTGGCCAGGGCATCCGAGACCGCACTCGTACTGGGACAGTCGCGCTGATCTCGCCACGCGTTGACGATCGGCGTCCCGCCGACGAAACGCCACAGGTAGGCGGCGAAACTGCCGAAGGCCTCGGCTACCTCGAGAAAACGGCCCGCATTGTGGATCGCAGCACTGAGTTTGGCTCGGTTGCGAATGAGTCCCTGATCCTGCAACAAGGAGGTGAGTTGGGTCTCGTCGTAGCCGGCGACCACGACAGGGTCGAAGTGGGCAAAAGCCTTGCGGTAGTTTTCTCGCTTGCGGAGCACCGTATACCAGGATAACCCGGCCTGGGAGGATTCCAACACCAGAAACTCGAACATCTTTCTATCGTCGTGTACCGGCACCCCCCATTCCCGGTCGTGATAGTCCACGTAGTCCTGTTTGCGGAGATCGACCCAGGCGCATCGACGGAGCGAAAGATCGGGCATGGCACGACCGATAGTGCGACATCGCGGGTATCCTGCCATGCCGTAGCGCGGCTGGCAAGGCTAACCCCACTGGATCAATCCCTCTGGGTCCAAGGCCTCGAGAGGGTCGATTGCCGCTCAGGGGGGAGTGCTTGTGCCGGGGTTCTCGGGTCGGTCGAGGAACTGCCCGATCGCGCGGCAGGCTCCCTCTGCCAAGCGCACCGCCTCATCCAGGCTTCGATCCGAGGGGAAGACCTGTGCGGTGCAGGCCACGAACAGCGAGTCCCAACCAGGGCGCAAGGGGGGGATGCGGGAGTAGTGGCCTCTTTTCATCACGCTATGGGCTTCCCGCACCCGGGAGAGGGTGGCCTGTTCGACCGTGCAATTCCGGAAATGGGGCAATACCGTGGCGAGACCTTCGGACAGGACTTCGAGCACGCGTTCGTCCGGGGCAGAGGCCAGGGGATCGTTCGGATCGAGATACCGGGCCGCGTATACGATATGCCGTCCGGCATAGTCTTCGGGCGGGAGGAGGTTGGTATGTTCGACCACCACGTTGGGAAGTGTCCCGGGTGCGAGTACCGAAATCCAGTAATGGGGCGAGAGCTGCCGGTCGAGGAAGAAGCAGGCGCAGACCACGCTTCGATGAGGGGTGGCGCAGAGCCGCTGTTGCAGGAGCGGGAACCGAGGACAGAGCGAAGCCAGGGTCGTGCTCGGTACGCTCGAAAGAACGGCCTGGTGGTCGATACTGCTCTGGGCGAGTTGGAGCCGAGTGCCGCCACGTCCTCCGGGTTCGAGACCGAGAACGGGACAGCGCACACGCAGGCGGACGCCGAGCCGGCGCAGTTCCTTGAGGAGGGCTTCGAGCAGCCGGCCGAAACCGCCGACCGGGTAACCAAGGACCTCGTACCAGCCGAGAGGGCCGCGAGAACGGGCTCGCACCAGCAATCGGCCGACCATCCAGGCGGCAGAAATGTCCTGCCAATGGGTTCCGAATTTGGCTTCGAGCTGAGGGAGCCAGAAGCGATCGGTTGTGGCGGGTCCCATGGTCGCGGTCAACAGGGCCCTGGCCGAGCACTGGTCGAAGAGGGGATGATTGCCGGTGATCCGCAGGGCCGCGGTGGCGAGGGACGCTCGCACGGCGGCCAGAGGGGGAAGGAGGTTCCCGAGCACGAGCTCGAGGGGGGTGTTTAAGGGATATGAGCGACCCTCGGACCAGCACGCCGAGTTGCTCCGGTACCAGCGGACAGGTACGGGGGTGGGGAAGGAATCTAACAGGGTCAAGAGGCGATGATCGGTACGGAAGAGGTGGTGATAGAACCGCTCGACCCCGTTCTGCTGCAGGACCGCGAGTTGACCACCGGGTTCTCCGCATTGCTCGTACACGGTGACCTCGTGTCCCTCCCGGGCCAGGAACAGCGCCGAGGTCAAACCGCACAAGCCTGCTCCGATCACCGCAACGTCGGACCTGTTCATCGCAGGGCAGCTCGAGAGGGCAGAGGTAGCCGGGACCATCGTGGGGAGAGCAGGGTCAACTCGGTCTGGCAGTCCCAGCAGCAGGCTCGACAGTGTCGTAGGGCTTGTCTGAGGACGTTCGTGTTCCGGGAGCGCCAGAGCGCTGTGGGAGAGGGAAAGGCCTGTCCCAATGCAAGCCGGCGGCGCAAGAACAGCGGCCAACAGGGGTAGGCAGTACCATCCAGGTCGATGGTCAGACTGTTCCAGGGAGCGAGGCAGGGGATGGCGAGGAAGCCTTGTTCCGCGAAGTCGCTCACGGTGTCGAAGAAAGCCGGGGAATTGTCCACGGGGAAACCGTGGTCGCGTCCGTCGAGGGCGTGGGCTCGCGCCTGCCGGGCAGCAGGAGGGGTGAGCCCCAATCGGAAGGGGGCGGTAGCTGGAGCCTGATCCTCGGGGAGGAGATGCAGGGGGTTGAGCGCAAAGAAATCCACCTCGAGTTTTTTGGCGAGGGAGAACAGGGCCGGGAGTTCCTCCACGTTCTCGTTCCTGAGCACACAAGCGAGGCCGAGGAGGAGATGCTTGCGACGTTTGGTTTTGCCGAGGATCGACAAGGCCTCGAGAGCCGCCGCGTGGGCCCCCGATCGTTTGCGGAACAGATCCACGACTTCAGCAGAAGGAGAGTCCAGGGATATGCCGAGCTCGTCCAGACCTGCTTCGACGAGTTTCTCTGCCAACGTCGGACTCAAGCCGATACCCGTACTTGCCAGACGGGTGTAGAGACCCCGCTCGTGGGCTGCCGCGACGAGTTCGGGTAAGAACGGGTTGGTCAGAGGTTCGCCTCCGGTCAGGGCTACCGAGGGAGTACCCAGCGTTACCAATCCGTCGAGCACGCGTGACCAACCCTTCAGGTCGAGTGGTATGCCATGAGGACGGCCGGGGAGCGGGCACATGGCACATGCACAGGGACACGTCTCTGCGACGACCAGGGTGGCCATGAAGGGACCTGGAGGAACCCTGGCATACTTCCGGGCCAAGGGATACCGGCATAAGCGTAGACCCTGGCCGAGGAGTTCGAGCAGTCGGCCCTCTCTCAGTCGGCGACGCAGGATGGCCAGGTATTTTGCTCGAGGCCTCGAGCACTGCATCGGCCTACCGGCTTGGGAACGACAAAGGGAAGACATACTGGACTCCTCGCGGTGCGGCGGCATTGTAGGGTACCCCGAGGTCAGCGGCAATGCATTTCCGGTCTCCGACCGACCGAAGATCCGAGGAAGGGAACGGTCCGTTCCAGTTCCGACGAGCCCGTTCCCAGAAGAATCGCTTCTCGCTCCACTGGTCTCGAGAACGTTTACAGTCCCAATGGATGTGTCTATAATCATAAACGATTGCCAATTGGTTCATGCATCGTAGGTATTACAACGAGGTTCATGCAATACCCTATGTGGACCGCTCGAAGCGTCCTTTTCATTACTGGATGCCTTGTCCTACCACATATCGTCCCCCTTGCCATGGGTAAACCACCCCCTCAGGACGAGGATCGCTACGTCCAGGAATGTACCCGAGAGTACCCCCATCTCGACAGCAGGGGGCTTGCGAAGAAATTGGAAATCCATGGCGCTGCCGAGGTGCTGTGGTGCTTTGCGAACTATCCGAAGAAACGGACTCAGGATGAATTCCTGGGCTCGCTCTACGATGTCCTCGAACACGTCACCGATACCGAGAACGTACTCGACCTTTCCTGGGAATTAACCCAGACTACGGTCATCAAGGCCGAGTTGAAGGAACAGTTGCAACTTATCCTCGCTCAGCATTGTGTTTCCCTGGACCAACCAGTTGAAGCCCAGAGGACCCTCGAGTTGTGTGTCTCCGACCTGACCGTCACCGCCACGTTCTGCCTGCGTGACCTCATGCGGCTCTACCGGCAGCAGAGTCCTCGGCTGCGGCGGCTGGTCAATATCGTTGAAACCCAACTCGAACTGACCAACGATTCCCAGGGATATTGGCACCTCGCGGAAGAGAGTTTGTTCCTCGATGACCCGAGCCGCCAGATAGTATATTTGATGAACCTCCTCGCAGGTGGGGATTTCAGTGAAGATCAACTCGATGAACTCCTCGGAGTGTACCCATCGGAATTCTCCGATAACCGTTATGCACATTTTCTCGCGACCCTCGCCGCGTCTCCCAAGCTCGACGGGGGACAGCGCAGCCGTATCAGGATCGCGCAATCCCAGCTCAACTGGCTGAAGGGCAAGCTGGAGCATTCCTTGGCCTTGCTCGCGGAGGCGGCCACCTTGGACCCGGGTAATCTATCCATCCTCTTGATGTTGCATGAACGTGCGCGTTTCTCTCCGCCTCTCACGCGCTGGACCAGGACGCCTTTGAAACTCCAGCTTCTCCATTTCCAAGTGCCTGACCAAGAAGAGTTGGCCATGTTTCGGGATATCAGTCTGATCCACCCCGGTAACAGCAGCAGGTTGTACGAACGTTGTCTCGAACTCGTTCCTGCGCATACCGGGTGCCTCACCGACGGTCTCCACGTCCTGCTGCGCAGTGGCCCTCTAGAACGATTGAACAAGCTTCGTCGCCTGCTGGTCCAGGCCTTGGCGCATCCATCCCCTGCTCGGCTGTCCTTGCTCGACTCTCTCCTCGATACCGGGGACTATGAGCTCCTCCCCCAGGTCGAGAAGGTCCTATCCGAGCCCACGCCCGCAGAGATGTTGCGCCTGTGGTTGCTTGCGTCCCTGGGAAGTCGACCGGAACGGGCGGAGTTCTGGAGTGCTCGACTGCTCGCACTGCACCAGAACAGCAAAGAGGCCTCCCTCTGCCGGGCGCAGCTCGTTGTTCCACAACCCGGAACCGAGGAGGACGAGCAAGAGTTCCTGCCTTCGTACCGCCTCCCTCGCCCCCATGTCGTCTTCGTGACTATCGATGCCCAGAATTACCGGCATTTGGGATGCTATGGCTATCCCCGAGCGCTCACCCCCAACCTCGATGCCCTGGCCAAGAAGTCCATGGTGTATGAAAGAGCCTACTCGGCAGCACCCCATACTCTTCACTCCGGTCTCGTGTTCACCACTGGGCTCTATCTCCATACCCTGTCCAATGATCCCTTCGATAAGCATCTCGAGGAACATTTCACCACCATGGCCGAGTATTTCCAGGGGGCGGGTTATACCACCGTGGCAGTGGTCGGGAACGATTTCTACCGCCGTGGATCAGGGTTCGAACAAGGCTTCGATCAATACTACGACAACCTCGAGAACGTGAGCGATCGCACCCTCGCGTCCCTTGCTCTCCATCGGTTCGCCCTCGCCACGTGCGAACGACCGACCTTTCTCTGGCTCCACCTTTTTGGTCCTCATGGCCCCTATACCCCCCCCTTTGATGTCAAGGTCAAGGCCTCCCTCTATCCGACATGGTCGTGGCCTTCCCCGCTCTTCCAACCCTTTCCCGACGTGAGTACAGCCAAGGCAGCCTTAGGACCGGGTCTTTTCGACGGACTCCATCTCGCTCCCACCTGGTATTTCGACCGGTACGATGAGGAAGTTCAGGCCACAGATCAGGCGCTCGCACCCTTACTCGATCGGATTCTGAACAAAGAGGATACCCTACTCGTGGTCACCGCCGACCACGGAGAGTCCATGGGCGAGCATCGGAGCCTTTTTGCCCACGACACCTGCCTGTACGACGAAGAGATCAGAGTTCCTCTCATCGTCTTCGACCCCCGTTCCACGACGATCGGACGGGTCGTGCGACCGGTGAGTACCATCGATATCCTGCCGACTCTCCTCGAGCGGGTCGGTATCCAACACGAAGCGCTGCACGGTCAGCATCTCGGCGCGTCTCGAGAACGGGTCATGCCGATCCTCGCCCAGCGCTTCACTTGGGATAAGGGTTTCAATTTCAGCATGATGCTCGTGGACCGCGAGCGAAAAATGATTCTCTCGGAGTATTTGACGCCCCAACGGAGCAAGGGGGAGCTGTATGCTCTACGCGATGATCCTTACGAACAGCGAAACCTCTGGGACACCGAGTCCCGGATGACGGCAACCTTGACCGATCGAGCGCGGGACGTGTTACGGAGTGCCAGGCAATCCAATGCCTCTGACGGAGCCGAGGTCCCTCAGGATTTTTCCGCGCGTCTCGAAAAGTTACGTTTCCTCGGTTATCTCGAATGAAGACATGATGGTATTGGGGGATAGTGGGCTTGACAAGGAGGCAGAGCAACGGGGATAAACCGGACATGATGGATGTTCCAGAGAGCAGTCGATCGGTGCGGCCACCCGACCTCGAGGTGATCGTCCCCGTGCATGACGAACCCCTGGACGTGGTGCTGGAGACGGTCGACGGTGTCCTCGCGGCCCTCGCAGAGAAGCATGTCGAGGTCCTCGTGGTCGACGATGGTTCCCGGCCCGACCTCGGTCTGACCTTGCTCGAAGGTCGATCGAAGGTGCGTCTGCTGCGGCATCCCCTGAACCGGGGGTATGGCAGTGCGATCAAGACCGGCATCCTGTCCGGCACGGCGCCGTTGTTGGCCATCATCGACGCCGACGGCACCTATCCACCCGAGGAGTTGCCCCGCCTGCTCAACGCCCTCCCGGGTCATGCCCTGTGCATCGGTGTACGGGCTCCGGGGGAGAAGTCTATTCCCTGGCCGCGGCGCTGGCCCAAGCGAGCGCTCAACTCCTTGGCCGGCTACTTCTCGGGCCGATCGATCCCGGACCTCAACAGCGGCTTGCGCGTGTTCACCCGCGACCTCGCCGCCGAGCTGTGGACCATACTCCCCGAGGGCTTCAGCCTCACCTCCTCGATGACCCTCGGCGCCCTGCTCGCCGGGCACCGGGTCGCCGAGGTCCCCATCGCCTACCGGCAGCGCCGGGGGCGTTCTTCGATCAAGCCGCTGCGCGACACTGTGCGGTTCGCCTTCCTGATCCTCCATCTGGGTTCCATGTTCTCGCCGATGAAGTTGTTCCTGCCGCCGGCCGCCGCGGTATTCCTCCTCGGCCTCGGGAAGGGCTTGTTGTATGATTACCTGCTCGTCGGCCGGGTCGGCATGCTGGCCGCGACCTTCCTCCTGGGCGCGCTCCAGTTGTTCATGCTGGGGATGCTCGGGGAGTTGATCGTGCATGAACGGCGCTGGTCCAAGAGGAGGCCGCCGTGGCCCGGGGCCTGAAGGTCCTGTTCCTGCAGAACTTGTTGCATTGCCAA
>MGSU01000215.1 GCA_001799195.1 Deltaproteobacteria bacterium RIFOXYA12_FULL_61_11
TCACCGGCGTCGAGATCCTGATCGCTCCTACCTTCTCTGACGCCCACAAGTTGGCGGAGACCCTCGACCGGCAGAATCGCCGCCGCCAAGAGATCGAGGCGCAGATCTACGAAGAGGTCGAGGCCCTGCTACACGGCGATCAGGGCTACCTGGAGCGGCAGAGCCTGGTGCTCCATTCCCCGAACTGGCACCCCGGGGTCATCGGCATCGTGGCCTCGCGCATGGTGGAACGCTACTACCGACCCACCATCCTGATCTCGACCATGGGCGGGGACGGCAAGGGTTCCGGCAGGAGTATCAGAGGGGTGAACATGTACTCCCTCGTCGCTTCCTGCAGCGACCTCCTGACCAATTTCGGGGGGCACGAATATGCCGTGGGTTTGACCATCCCGGCCGCCTCCATCGAGGCCTTCGTGACCCGGTTCGAGAACGAGGTGGGCAAGATCCTCGAGGGAAAGCCTCCGGCTCCGGTCCTGCAGATCGACGCCGAACTCCCGGCCCACGCGCTCAACCTCGACTTGGTCCGAGAACTGCGTCGGCTCGAACCCTTCGGCCATCAGAACAAAGAACCCATCTTCTCCTTCCCCGCCGCCAGAGTGCTGAGCAAGGAAGTGGTCGGGAAGCGGCACCTCAAGATGCGCCTCGGGCTCGACGACAAGGTCTTCGACGCCATCGGCTTCAACCTCGCCGAGAGCTACAACGATCTGTTGCGCAAGGACCAACTCGTGGACTTGGCCTTCATCCCGCAGATCAACGATTTCTACGGGGACGAACGTCTCCAGTTACGCATCATCGACCTTCGCCTCTAGGAGGGACGATCATGTTCAGCAGCGAAGAACGCACGCTCCTGCGGCAACACGCGACCGCGGCCATCGCCGCAGAATTCGGCCAAGGCGGGCCGTTGCCGCCGGACGCCCCACCAGCGCTGCGCAAACCCGCGGGGGCTTTCGTCAGCCTCCACCTCCGCGGTGAGCTGCGCGGCTGCATCGGCACCTTCGAGGCCCGTACCCCCCTGATCGACACCGTGCGGGCCATGGCCGTCCAAGCAGCCTTCCACGATCCGCGGTTCGAACCCCTCGACGAAAGAGAATTCCCCTCGATCGAACTCGAACTCTCGGTCCTCTCGCCGCGCCGCCAGGTGACTTCGACCGAGGACATCGAGGTGGGCCGGCACGGTCTCTGGATCTCGCGCCACGGCCGGGGCGGCGTGCTCTTGCCCCAGGTCGCCGTCGAGCATGGCTGGAACCGTCTCACCTTCCTCCAGGAGACCTGCCGCAAAGCCGGGCTACCCCGGGAGGCCTGGAAGGACCCCGACACCGTGATCGAGGTCTTCGAAGCCGAGGTCTTCTGAGGAGCGACGCACATGCGACCTAGCAGGAATTCCGGCCCTACCGAACCCGTCCTCGTCTATGACCGCACGAGTGGTACCCTGGTCGAAGAGCCGGTCTTCAACCGGACAGCCATGGACTTCCTCCACGGCACGCGGCTGGGCATGGTGTTGGAGAATACCTGCGTTTCGAGTCCCCTGCTATCGCGCCTCTTCGGCGCGTACCAACGTAGCGGCCGCAGTCTTCGGGGCCTTCGCCGTTTCATCGAGGTGTACGACATTCCCCTGGACGAACTGGACCGGCCCCTGGAGGACTTCAAGAGCCTCGACGACTTCTTCACACGTACCCTCGCCGAGGGCCGACGGCCCATCGCTGCTGCTCCGGAGACTTTGATAGCCCCGGCCGACAGCCGACTCCTGGCCTACAAGATCGAACGCGGCCAAGTCGTCCCGGTGAAGGGCCGCCCCATAGAGTTGGAAGCCCTCTTGCCCTCCCAGGTTGTTTCCGAGCACTACTACGGAGGAGAGCTCCTCGTCTTCCGCCTCGCCCCCTGTGATTATCACCGTTTCTGCTATCTCGACGACGGCGCGCACGGACCCCTCGAGCGCCGCGGAGAGGTCCTCCATTCCGTCCATCCGCTTGCCCTGGCTTCCTGGGTCCCGGCTTTCCGCGACAATGTCCGCGACCTCTGTCTGCTGCACAGCGAACATTTCGGCGATGTCGTCCACATCGACGTGGGCGCGGCCATGGTGGGCAGGATCGTCCAACACCATCCTTCCGGCGCCGTGGTCCATCGCGGCGAGGAGAAGGGCTTTTTCCAATTCGGTGGATCCACCATCATCCTCATCCTGCAGCCCGGAATAGCTGTCCTCGACGAGGACATCGTTTCCCATTCCGGAGAGGGCTTCGAGACGCTCGTCCGCTATGGTTCGGCCATCGGACGCGGCAGAGGTCAAGGCGGACGTGGCTGACTCTACCCCTCTCAACCAGGGAACTACGGTCCGACACCTCCGTCGGCTCGGTCTGGGCCTCGGTCCCGCGCTGTTCCTGCTGCTCGAGTTCTCCTGCCGGGAGCGGGGATGGCCTCTTGCGGCTGCCCATCTCGCCTCCGTCGCCGGCCTCATGGCCGCCTGGTGGCTGACCGAGGCAGTGCCCATCCCCGTGACCTCGCTTGTGCCGTTGGTGTTGTTCCCCCTGCTCGGGATCTCTTCCGGGACCGAAACGGCCAGGCAGTATGCCGATCCGATCATTTTCCTCTTCATCGGGGGCTTCATCCTGGCGGCGGCGATCCAGCGCAGCGGGCTGCATCGGCGTTTGGCTCTGGGCATCGTCGGGCGCTTGGGGGTGGAGCCTCGCCGGCTGGTGCTGGGCTTCATGCTCGCCACCGCGTTGGTAGCCATGTGGGTTTCCAACACGGCCACGGCCATGTTGATGCTCCCCATCGCCCTCGCCGTGATCCTGCATCTGTCGGACCATGGAACAAGGCCCGAGGTCACCCTCCAACTCGGACCTCCTCTGCTCCTGGGCGTGGCCTATGCTTCCTCTATCGGCGGCATGGGCACGGTGCTGGGGACCCCGCCGAATCTCATTCTGGCAGGCTTTCTGCGCCGGACCACCGGCCTCGAACTCGGCTTCTTGCGGTGGCTGGAATTCGGCCTGCCCCTGATCGTCGTGTTCCTACCCGCGGCCTGGTGGATACTCTGCCGCTATGCGGGCGAGAAACCCCTGGGCTCGCTCCGTCTGGAGTTGCGAGACGCCGAGGGTTACTTGGCCTCGGCCAAAGCCGCGCTCGGACCGATGAGTCCGGCGGAACGTCGGGTCGGGCTGGTCTTTCTGGTCACGGTCCTGGCCTGGGTGACCCGCCAACCCATCGACCTCGAGGTTCTGATCCTCCCCGGCTGGAGCCAACTCCCCGGTCTCGAAGCCGCTTTTCTCCACGACTCGACCGTGGCCATGACGGCGGCGGTGGCCTTATTCCTCCTCCCCGACGGTGAAGGGAGACGCCTGCTCGACTGGCCCACGGCCGTGAGCGCGATCCCCTGGGGCACGGTCCTGCTCTTCGGCGGAGGCTTCGCCCTGGCGGCCGGTTTCTCCTCGAGTGGGTTGGCCGACCTTCTCGGGGCCATGCTCGGCCAACTCACCGCTCTACCGCCCTGGCTGATCGTCCTGGTAGTCTGCGTCTTTATGACCTTCCTGACCGAACTGACCTCCAACACCGCGACCGCGACCATGGTACTGCCCGTCCTGGCCGCCACCGAACAGGGGCTCGGCCTACCCCCCTCCACGCTCCTGCTCCCCGCGACTCTCTCCGCCTCCTGCGCGTTCATGCTCCCCGTGGCAACCCCGCCCAACGCCATCGTCTTCGGGTCCGGCCTGATCCCCATGGGGACGATGGCCCGGGTCGGCTTGATCCTCAACCTGGTAGGAGTCTTCCTGATTGGCGGGTTGTCCCTCTTGAGGTCGACCTCCTGGTAGCGCCCGACCTGTGCTTCCATCTGATCGACGAGGCGGTCGACGAGACCTGCCGAGGCCGAGGTGACAGTTTCCCTGACATGTCCGCCTCTGGGACAGTACCCTGCGCCCTGAAGTCCAAATAACGCTTTGATAGTATGCGCATCCTGTTGGCTCTCCGGGGTTTTGCTCCCCCAAACGCGGGGATCGGTTCTTGCTCACCGAGCAGAGCACTGTCCTTGACCACCCGGAGGAAACCATGAAAGTCGTCGTACTGCTCCTCACCGCCATACTTGTCGCCGAGGCCGCCATCGCCGTGGAACGCCAGTGGGAGATCCGCATCCGGCCCGTGACCATGATTCCCACCGCGGACATGTGTACCGCCGTGTCCGACGCGTACAACACCCAGTTGGCCAGTTCCATTGAGCAGGGCATACTCCAGGACAACCAGGTGCTCTTCGAGGTCCGGTGCGTACCGGCAAAGCTGATCATCGGGCTCCGACACCCGAAACGGCATGACCTCGAGCTCCTCTTCACCTTGCACACCGGTGAGAACCAGTTCGAGGATTTCGAAGCGATCATCGATGCGGTCAACGCGGTGTCGGTGCACGGCTTGCACGAGGTACTCCAGAGCCGTATCTATAGTCTGAAGGACGTAACCCTCCTTAAAGAACGAGGCTGATCACGTAGCTCACCGTCCCCGCCCGTGGCCTTCATGCGCTCCTCAAGGAGGCCCTTCCCCGATCCATTCCCACCACTTGACGTCTCACCCGATCGTTCCCATGGTGCTTGACCATGGCCGGACCCGGCTTGGCAGGCACGGCGACCTGTGCTAGGGTCGGTCCGGTCCGACGCGACTTCGGGGCGCAACACCTTGAAGGTACAGTGACCGAGGAGGTGACAATGATCGATCGGTATCTGCGGGCCTCGAATGCTCCCGAAGCGGTGCGGCTGTTCCGAGAAGCCGGACCGGGGGCTGCCTATCTCGGTGGGGGTACCGCGGTCAATTCCAGCGAGTACCAGGACCTCCGACCAAGCACGGTGATCGACCTCCACGCGATCGACATGGCCGAGGTGGAGGTCGGGACAACGGGCCTCCGGCTCGGCGCAGGTTGCACGCTGCAGGGCCTGCTCGAGGATCAACGGCTGCCTTCTGCCCTGCGCAAGGCCTTCGGCCAGGTGGTCAACCGAAACCTCCGCAATGTCGCAACCCTGGGAGGGATCGTAGCCCTGAACGATCCGCGCAGCGACGTGCTCCCGGCCCTCCTCGCCTATGAGGCCGAGGTCGAGACCCTCGATCCCACCGGTCTTTCCCGGCAAGCTCTCGAACCCTATCTCGCCGGCCACCTCGATGGGACTCTGGTCACCGCGGTGCTTCTCTCGCCCGAGGCCGTGGACCGGCGCCTGGCGACGGCAAGGTTCGCCTCCAGCGGCAATGCCCGTGCCACGGTCGGCCTAGCCATCGCAGTACCCGCACGATCGACCGATCGACCATCCTTCCTCGTTGCCGCCGTGGGGCTCTCTCCCCGGGTGCTCCGCTTGCGAGGTTTGGAACGCACCCTCGCTACCGACCCCATCGACCTCGAAACCCTCGAGGCAGCACTCGCGGCCGAGGTTACCCCGGCCGACGACCTCCAGGGCAGCCCCTCCTTCAAGCTGCATCTCGCCGCGGTCCTGGTGCAACGAGCTCTGGTCGAACTCGAGGAGGTGGGCCGATGATCGTTTCCTTCACCCTCGACGGCAAACCCAAACAGGTCGAACTCCACCCCGGGGAACTCGCCCGCGACCTGCTGGTCCGGCTCGGAGTGCTCTCGGTGCGCGACGGGTGCAGCGGCCAGGGGAGCTGCGGCGCCTGTACCGTCCTGCTCGACGGCAGGACCGTGAACTCCTGTCTGCTCCTCGCGGGGCAACTCGAGGGGCATCGGGTCGATACGGTCCAGGGCCTTGCGAGACCGCGGGAGCTGTCCGTGATCCAACAAGCCTTCGTCGACGCTGGGGTGGTCCAGTGCGGCTATTGCACCCCGGCCATGGTCCAGGCCACCAAGGCCTTGCTCGACCGCTCCCCCCGTCCGACGAGGGAGGAGACCATCGATGCCTTCTCCGGCATCTTCTGCCGCTGCACGGGTTACGAACAATACTTCGCCGCGGTCGAACTGGCCGTTGCCAGGCTCTCCGGGAAGAGCAGTGCCCGCATCGAAGTACCGGAATTCCGCGAAAACCTCGCCGTGGTGGGCAAGGCCCGCGGCAAGATCGATGGAGCCCGCCTGGCCCGCGGCGAAGGCGTCTTCGTCGAGGACAAGGTCCTGCCCGGGAGCTGTCATTTGGTCATGCTCGGTTCGCCCCACGCCCATGCCTATATCTCCGCCATCGACACCTCGAGAGCCGAGGCGCTGCCCGGCGTGGTCGCGGTGCTGACCTGCAAGAACACGCCCCAAATACCTTACAACCAAGCAGGCCAGGGTTTTCCCGAACCCTCGCCCTATGACCGCACCCTGTTCGGCCGGAAGCTCCGCCACGTCGGGGACCGCGTTGCGGCCGTGATCGCCGAGAGCCGGGACCTCGCCCTCGCCGCCCGGGACCTCATCACCGTCGAGTACGAGGTCCTCGAGCCGGTCCTCACCATCGCCCAGGCCGCGGCCGAGGGCGCCCCGGTCGTCCACGCCGGACCGATTGAGTTCGTCGGGGGAGCCCCGGACCGCGCTCCGGTCGGACCGGTGGATCCCCGCGACGGGACCATCCTCTACCAGTTCCCGATCCACGCCGATCCCTATCGCAACATCGCGGCTCGGGTCTCGGGCGGTATCGGCAATGTGCCCACGGGCTTAGCCGAGGCCGAGGTGGTACTGCGGCGGACCTACACAACCACCCAGGTCCAGTGCACCCCGGTCGAACCCCACGTGGTCTATACCCGGATGGACGGGGACCGCCTCGTCGTGCACGCCTCCACCCAAGTCCCCTGGCACGTCCGGCGCATCGTGGCCCGCGTGCTGGACATTCCCGAGAACCAGGTCCGGGTGATCAAGGAACGCGTGGGCGGCGGGTTCGGCGCGAAACAAGACATCGTGCTCGAGGAGGTCGCCGCGTACGCGACGTGGAGCACCGGCCGACCGGTCCTGTACCGCTATGACCGGGAAGAAGAGTTCATCGCCTCGCGTACCCGCCATCCCATGGAAATCACGGTCACCCTGGGCGCGAA
>MGSU01000216.1 GCA_001799195.1 Deltaproteobacteria bacterium RIFOXYA12_FULL_61_11
AGATGCGCGCCCTGCTGACCGGGGTCGAGGTGGTCTTCCACTTGGCGGCGTTGATCTCGGTACCCTACTCTTACTCTGCTCCGCATTCCTTCCTCGAGACCAATGTCCGCGGCACGATGAACATCTGCCGCGCCGCACTCGAGGCAGGATGTTCCCGAGTGGTGGCTACCTCGACGAGCGAGGTCTACGGCACTGCCCTGCGCGTGCCGATCGCCGAAGACCACCCCCTCCATCCCCAATCCCCCTATGCCGCGAGCAAGGTCGGCGCCGACGCAATGGTCCTGTCCTACCACTTGGCCTACGGTTTGCCCGTGGTCCTGGCCAGACCCTTCAATGCCTACGGTCCGCGGCAATCGGCACGGGCAGTTATACCCACGATCATCACCCAGGTCTTGGCCGGTACTACCGTCCTCCGGCTCGGCGAGACGTCTTCGACCCGCGATTTTACCTTCGTGACCGACACCTGCGCCGGCCTCCTGGCCTTGGCTCAATGCGAGGAAGCGATCGGCTCGACCGTCAACATCGGCACCGGCACAGAAATCTCCATCGCGACCTTGTGCTCCATGCTCGAGTCCTCGCTCGGTCACCAACTCTCGATTGAGTCCTCCGACGAACGTCGCCGTCCCCGGGCAAGCGAGGTCATGCGCCTGTGTTGTGATTGTTCCTTGCTGCATCGCCTGACCGGCTTCCGCCCGGAGACGCCCTTGGTAGAAGGCCTCAGAAGAACCGTCGAGTGGTTTTCCCACCCCGGCATCCTCACCCGCTACAAACCCGAGCGCTATTGCGTGTGAACGTGGCGGGTCTGTCTCCTTTTTCTCCTGCTGGCGCCGAATAACCTCGTTCAACTCCTGGCGACTCTTCCTCCAAACAACGATTGCCGCTCTTTCGAGCCTTTCCTTTTTCGCCCTCCTGGTCTACCATTCCAATCAGACCACTGAGGCGGGGACAATTATGTGTAAGCTAACCTGCGTTCTTGTTCTCTTCTTCGCGGTCTCGACCGCCACTGCCTATCAAACCCCCTCCTCCTTCGAACAACCGACCAGCGGTACGGTGAATTTCTACACCGGATCCCCCCGTTCTCAGGGCCTTGGCTGCAACAACCGCGACAGTGGGCAGTGCCACCCCAAGCCGGCGGCCGACGTCGAGGCCTTCACCCTCACCCCGACCTCGAACATGCGTCAGGCGAAGGACCAGAGCAACCTGCAGTACAAGCCCCTCGAGCAGTGGACCTTCGAGGTGAAAATCAACACCCACGAGTATTCCGAAAAAGGATTGTCGGCCACCGCGAGCACTGCCCAGAATGGTCTCAACGCCGAGGTTCTCGACTCGACCGGTAAATCGGTAGGAACTCTGTACTATGGGGACAACACCCTGCTCAACGTCAGCGCAGGGAGCTTCGAGGAAGGCACGGTCATCCTGGACGAAGACACCAACACGCGCATCCCCCGCTGGAGCTTCACCTGGCAAGCGCCGAACCAGTCCGCCGGTACGGTCGACCTCTACCTTTCCGCCGTGGACGGGGATGGCGACGGCACCCCGCGCGGGGATATCACCCGGGCCGTGAAGTTCTCGATCTACCCCGAGGGCAGCGCCCCGGCCGGCGACATCGCCGCAACCGACCCGGCAGGCAGCGGAACTACGACAGGCACAACGACAGGAGGCACCACCACGGATGGAACTACCGGAGGGGACCCGAGTAACTCCACCGCCGGCACAACCCCCCCCGCTACCTATCCCAACTCTCAACCAGCCTACAATCCCAACGCCGGTTTCCTCCCCCCTACCCAGAAGAAATCCGGCAGTACCGGCGGTTGCGGCTGTGTCATCCAGGCCCCTTCCCGTCCCTGCCCCGTGGAACAACTCCTCTTCTTCCTGCCCTTACCGCTGGCTTTCTACCTGACCCGAGCTCGCCTCCGCCGCCGCTGATCCCCGAACCCGCTCTTTTTCCTTGCGCTTCGGTCGAAACCTGCTATAGTCCGCTTCCGACGGGGCTGTAGCTCAGCTGGGAGAGCGTCGCGTTCGCAATGCGAAGGCCAGGGGTTCGATCCCCCTCAGCTCCATTTTTACCACCTCCAGGTACGTCCAGGCAGGTGTATTAAGCCGGCGGAAACGCTGGCTTTTTTCGTTTTTTCTTCCCTTACTGACAGTTTCCGCCTTGGGAGGCGAACTATCCCAAAGGGGTCCACCTCACCCCGTCGACCGAGATGCTCAGATGAACCACCAACCCTCTCCTTGGTCAAGGAGAGGGGTAATGATTCCAAACGACTGTAATCGCGGGGTGAGGTTGGGTGAGGTAGTTGCTCCTCGCTTGGACTTCTGGTAGGCTCGCCTGGCTCAGAAACGGCCAGGAAGTACACAATGTCGAACTGGTTGCAAGCAGTTGCAACAATAGGCCTCTGTTGGCAGCTCACCTCCTGTTCGCTCTTGAGCGGCACCAAACCTCGATGGATCACCGATCCGAACCGGGAAACGATAGCGAACCCTTCCTTATACTTTGCCGTGGGCAGCGCCGAGGGCTATGCCAGGACGGAACTTGGCCTGGCCACCAAGGCCATTACCGCGGCCCGCGCAGACCTGACCTCGTATCTCGTGGCCCGCACCGCGAACTGCCTGGCCAAGGCCCTCGACACGACCCACACGACACTTCCTCCCGGGTCGAACGTCCTCGCCACCGTTCTCGAGACGCTGAAGGTGCGGCTCGAGGACCTGCTCCTGGAGACGAGCAAGCTCGAGAACTACCACGTCGAGCATCTCCACGCTCGGCACATGGACTTCCCACTCCTGCGGGTCCATGCCCGCGTCAGCATCGATACAAACAAGGTGGTGCAACGTCTCGTCCTGCTGGTGACCGATATCGTCAAGACCGGGGAACCGGGCAGTCGGCTGTTTCCGGACGAAACACTCGACGAAGGGGTATCGACCTTGCGACGGATCATGCTCACGACCTTCGCACGGGAATAGACGGAGGATCGACGATGCGCTTGCTTGTGTGCTTGCTCGTACCCCTTTCCCTCTTCGCGGTCGAAACAACCGAACGGCTCTCTGCCTCCGGGGACCTGAAGGTCGGTGCAAGAGCCCCGGCCTTCGGCAGCTTCAACGTCCTCGCGGGCGGGGCCACGGTCGGCCTGGGACGCACCATGGCCCAGCCGGGCGTCAAGGGGGTCATCTTGACGATTTTCGGCACCTACTGCCTGCCCTGCCGCAAGGGTCTCGAAACCCTCGAGGCGGCCAAGGCCACGCTCGAAGCCCAGGGTCTCCGGGTACTGGCGATGAGCTTTCTCGAGGACGGCGAGCTTGTACGCCGGTACGCCGAGGAACTGCACCTCACCCTTCCGGTGTTGACCGACAAATTCGGCGCCATCCTCGCGGCCTACGGACTGACCCAGGAGGCCACGACCTCCTTGCCGCGGACCTTTTTGATCGACCAGGAACAGCGCATCATCGCCATCCTCGGAACAGAGGGGGAGGATTTCGTCGAGGTGATCGGGAAGGCGTTCAACGCGCCGGCCACAATTTCGCCTTCTACCGACCAGACGACCCCGGGCACAGTGCCGAGCGTTCCCGCCGCCGCGCCCCCATCGGAAGCAGCTTCCCCACCGGCCCTGGAGCCGAGTTCGGATCGAGGGGGTACGCCATGAGGATGGTCCTCGCTGCGTTCCTGAGTCTGGCCTTGGTTGTCTCGGCCAAGGCTCAACAGAACAAGCAGCTTCTCATGGTCGCGGACGTCAAGGTCACCTGTAAGGGGTTCTCGGCCCAGGACAAGAGCGCGCTGGAGGAAACCCTGCGCACCGCGGTCAAGCGCGAGATCGGCGATCGCCTGGGCTTCATGAGCAAGGAAAACCTCTATGAAGTGCTCGGCGATAATAACATCGACCCGGCGGTGTGCAATGACTATCTGTGTGAAGTCGAGCTGTTCCGCAAGATCCAAGTTGATTATGGCATTACCCCGGTCTTGACCCGCCTAGGCGACAAGCTGCGTCTGCACCTCAAACTCTACGTCTCGAGCAACGGAGAAGAGTTGAACAGCGTCCAGCTCGACGGCCTCGACCTGCCTGCTCTCGACCGGGGCATCTTGAAACAGGTCAGTGTGCTGCTCGAACCCTTGTTCGCGCGCGGCGAAAAAGACGTGCTGGCCAAGGTCGAGGCCGAGATCAAACAGCAAGAAGGGAGAGAGCTGAAATTCCGAAAAATCGACAACGAAGTCATCACGTTCATCTCTATCCCACCCAAGGCCGCGCTCTTCATCAACGGCAAGGCCATCGGCGACACCGGGCTCAAGGGCACCAAGCAGGCCCTGGCCTACGGCATCCACAAAATACGCCTGGAGCTGCCCGAATACTTGCCCGAAGAGCGCCAACTCGAGATCAGCAAGGGCATGACCGAACGCACCCTTACCATTGTCCTCTCCAGCGCGCTGCGCCGGGTGGAAATCGACAGCACTCCTGAACAGGGGGCCGAGGTCTTTCTCGACAATCAGCTCCTCGGACGCACTCCCCTGCAGCACACCTTTGCGATCAACTCGAAACCCTACGAATTGTCCCTCAAACGAGACCTCTTCAAAACCGCTTCGTTGGCCCTCGACATCACCAGAGAGACCACGAACGCTCAGCTCTTCACGGTCGTTCTCGAACCGAACTACGGCCTCCTCGACCTGAGTAGCGAACCTCCGGGCATAGCCGTATTTCTCGACGACGAACCCATCGGCACGACCCCGCTCAAGAACTATCGTCTCCCCCTCGGCGTCTTCAACCTGGCCTTGCGCGACCCGGCCTGGTTCGAGGTGAGCATCGACAAGCTGCAGGTCACCACTCCGCTCGAGACCCTTGTCCATTCCTTCACCTTGCAGCGCAAGTTCGGCGGGCTGGACCTGGGCTGTCACGACGAGCAGAACGGCGTGGTCGTTGCCGAGGTGTTTCTCGACGGCGAAAAGCTCGGCGAGACCGACCCGCGCCTCCAGCACGAGCTGCCGGTCGGCACATACCGTCTCACGGTCAAGACCGAACACCGCACCATTACCGACCTGGTGGTGATCAACGACCACGGCGACATGTACCAGAAAGACCTGCTCTTACGCTCACTCAGCGACGAAGAACTGGCTGCGCTGGCCAGGAAGCGCTGCAAGCAAGAACTGGAAACGTTACAAACCCGCGACCAGGCCGAGCAACGCTTGGCAGAGCAACGGCGGTTGAAACACCTCGTGGTTTTGGTGCCCGCCGCGATGTTGGCCGTGGCCGCGGGGATCGGCGGAGGTCTGGCCTTCGGCGGTTCTCTGAACGACGATGAGCTGGCTGACCAAACCTACCAAGACTATCTCCTTGCCACTCCTGGTGCCCAGATGGAATATCTCTATGCCGAAACCCAAGATCTCCGCGAGCGTTCCCGCTGGAAACTGCTCGGCGCCGGAGTGCTGGGGATCGTTGCCCTCGGCGCTGCCGGGGTGGCCGTTTACGAGTATCTAGCGCTCCCCCCCATGCCCGCCCCCCGGGTAACCAGCTCTCGCGGCTATGCGCTGAACCCGACCTACGACGGTGAGCTGGTCGGGTTGGCCTTGACGGGGTGGTGGTGAGAGAGGGCTGTATTCGCTGTGATCTTCCCGAAAACCTAAGAAAAGAACCTAAAACATCGAAATAAGTATAGTATACTTGCACTATTGCTCCATGCTAGGCACCAAGGACCACGAGGTCGACCTGATTGCCTCGATCGAGGGTCGCCTGGTTCCGTTCGAGGTGAAGTACCGCGCGCAGGCCACCGGCGTCGGCGACCTTAAAGGTCTCGCTCAGTTCTGCGGTGAACGAAACGTGGAACGTGGGTATGTCATTACAAAAAACTTCGACGACTTCGGCACACTACCCCTCGGTGTTCCCGGCATGGAGGTCCGCGTCGCCAAGATCCCGGCGCCGCTCGCTTGTTACTGGCTTGGGTTGGCCGAGGTCACTGCCGCCAGGTCGGGAGACGACCTGGGGTGACCTGTTAGCCTTCACTCCGGGCTGTGGTCCCGACAAGTTCCACGCCGAGCCTTTGCGCGGCCTCGAGCAAGGCGCGATCCTGGGTGGCCAGCGGCAGGCCGTTGCGCAGAGCGAGGGACAAATAGGAGGCATCGTAGGTAGAGAGGTGCTGTTGCCTGGCAAGCTCGAGGATTTCCCCCAGCATGCTGTCGGTGGTGTCCGGAACCACCGTAATAGGCAGATCGGCGACCAAGGCTAAAAATCGTTTACTGTCGGCCAAGGTCAAGCGCTGCTTGCGCTCGGCGACCAGCAGCACGTTGCCGACTTCGAGCGGCCAGATGGAGGGAACCACCGCTCGCGAGTGCTCCAGTAATGCGAGCACCGCGTCGGTAGAGGGGGTAGCCTGGTCCTCAAAACACCAACTCAGGACCACCGAGGCATCCACGACGATGGTATCGTCCATTCAACTCCTCCCTTCATCAATCAAATCCCTCAAAGAGAGATCTCCCAGGCGGCGCCCGACCCTGAACTCCTTGAGCTTGGCAATGGTGCGAGCAGGGGTATCGGACTTCACGGGTGAGACGGGTTCGAGCACGGCCACGGCGAGACCGTGCTTGGTGATGGTGATGCGTTCCCCCTTTCTGACCAGCTCGAGCAATTCCGGCAAATGGGTTTTGGCCTCATAGGCCCCGACGGTTTTCATACGATCTCCATTTAGACCAGTCGTAGACCAGTTTAAAGTAACCACACACCAGAAGCAACCGGTATTTCAAAAGAATCGTACCCCTCATAACCACCTCAAACTGAACCCTTGGGTACGGCCTTCACTCCGTGCTTCCTTCCGGCCGCCACCTCTGCTATGGTCCGGCATCGAGACCGAAGTTGAGGGGAAACGAGCTTGGTGGAAGGACCCCGCGCCACAGCCCCTTGCGAGAGGGGAGCCAAGAGGCTGAGGTTCGCGGCCCGCTCACCCCTGGTCGTTCTCTGCGCGTTGCTCTGGTTTTCGGCCTGCGTCTCGACCGAGGTGCCGCGGGCCAATCCGCTGGACCCCAAGAACCCGGCCTACGCAGAAGGTGGCTACGATCCCTACCAACTCCAGGCCAAGGCCGAGGGCAACGCCATCATGCTCACCTGGAAGCGGCTGCCGCCCCCGCTCGGTGACCGGATCACGGGGTACCTCCTCTACCACCGCACCGACACGACCGCCTTCACCACCCCGCTGGCAGAACTTCCGGCCACCGCGACGAAATACCTCCACCTGAGCCTCCCCGACGCGACCTTCCACCGCTACACGATCGTCTACCAAACCTACTACGAGACCGGTAATCTCAACCTCAGCCCCGAGGTGCGGGTCGAGGCAATGGTCGACACCGACGGGGACGGGGTGCGCGACACCCAGGACGAGGCCGCGGACGACAACCGGGTCTGCCACGATCAGGACGGGGACGGCTGCGACGAGTGCGCGTCGGGAAAGGTTGCCGCGCCCTCTGCCG
>MGSU01000217.1:0-1895 GCA_001799195.1 Deltaproteobacteria bacterium RIFOXYA12_FULL_61_11
TGACGGTTAGACGAGACGCGAAAATCGGTGATCAAGCTTGAACACTCTTTACAAAAGCACCCGTGAACATGTTCATGGAATTCCATCTCGTGTTGAGGAAATAGTTGAAAACAGTTTTCACAATGACCCACGCAATCGAAGCAGTAGGTGTTATCCCGATAGCAGAATGGCTCATGATAAATTGTAATGTCTTCTTCAGTATCAAAGATTTTGTGACACCACGTACATTGCCAACGTTTCCCAGGTATTTTTTCACCCCAGAGAGGAAACATCACTGTCCACAATTCATCGGGCAAGTTGAACAACTCGTCAGCAGCCTTTCTCGACCAAGGGATTCGTTTTTCGTATAAACTATTCACAACAGAAAAGGCCTTACCGACACTGCAACTCAGCTTCACCGCAATATTATGGACAAATAATCGTTTACTGGGGCGGTCCCCCTGGACCGGAATCCCCTTGCACGAGGGACATCCCGCACCGGCTGTCAAAAGACGCAACTCCCAACGAGACAAGAACCCTTTTTCGTAAAAAAATATGTTCGGGAAATATTTATTGTTCGCACCACAGATGGCACACAGCAAAATTAAATATTCCCCACATTCTTCCTCGCACTCTTGTTCGCTATTGTCAGCAACACATGAGTCGCAAACACCATAATGAACTTCATCAATGAATGAAAAATCCGAGGTATCGGGCAGAAATGAATCAATCAGTTCCCCGCACACGGCACATCGATGTTCAATTTCACTCATGTGATCTCCTTACTATTAGCCCATTCTCGCTTGAAACGCTGTTCCCCTAACCTCCGGATCAATGCTCAAGCTCAACCCGTGTTTTAGCGTTTTTTTTCGGTTGGTGATCAAAGAGTACGATAGAAGGATTGATCTCTTTATCCTCCGCCAACATTTCTACTGCTCGTATTGGTCCGAATTTCTTTAAGGATTTTTCAAAATGATCCATAACACCTCTCTCGGGTTGTCATCCCTGCACCCTACTGAAAACTGACTCGGACTTGTCTATCTGACCATCCGAATCGAAAACCATGTTCAAACTCATCCACCCTGCAATCTGATCAGCAATCGTTGCAATTCGAACCCCCGCTGTCACTGCTGCAATGGCTGGCAAGATAGCAGGTTTCACACACGTTATCCACGCCAGCAGACGGGTAATATTCATCGTCATCACGATCGTCATCGAGGAAGTCACGATATTTAGCTGCAAAGATGGGATCCTCGTCCAGATCGCTCGGTTCGTCTTTGACAGGCGAAGCCCCAACCTCCCAACCGCAATCCGGACAATAGTACCAGGCGTCGTCGAGCTCACATCCACAGTCAAAGCATACTCCGAGTTCCCGCGCTCTACGGCCGCAGAAGGGGCAGAACTTCCAGGCCCGCTCGAGCTCGTGCGCGCAGTGGACACAATAACCGGTATTGCGGAAGGCGGGCAGCTTGGTCATGAGGTACCTCCCAACGCCAAAGAACAAGGTGCGAACAAAGACCGCCGGTTTTCGCTTTGTCTCCCCATACACCAAGAGTAGTCGGCTGGAGTTTCTGACCGTTCGAGCCGGCATCCTACTCCACCGCGCAAAAAATCGTCCGCTACGAACGTCGCTTATCGGTAATTGAACGGCAGGGAGTTGAGGATGCGGTTGATCAGGTCGATGAGATCATCCTCGTCGGCCTTGTTGGGTAGTTCGGCAAGGGCTTCGAGCACTTCCCGGAGGTTGTTGGTGATGGCATGGCCGGCCCCAAGCAGATCGGCTACTATCACCAAATCCTGTCGCGCGAGGTCGAGGTGACCAGTATCGTTGGTGTAAACGGCGCAAACCAGGGCGATGGCACAGTCAGGGAGCTGTCTCGGATCTGCAACTGCTACAACGCCTTCCGTCACATGGC
>MGSU01000217.1:1923-7405 GCA_001799195.1 Deltaproteobacteria bacterium RIFOXYA12_FULL_61_11
TGCGAGAAATATCGACAACTGCAGGATGCTAAGTTGTCGATGAACATCAGGGAACTGTCTCGGACAAGAAAGTCGCGTGGTACTGGCACGCGGAAGGGTGTTTCCATCCCTTCTACATCAGGGAACTGTCTCGGACAACGTACCGAAAGAAGATGATCACTAGCGAGGAAGTGCGTTTCCATCCCTTCTACATCAGGGAACTGTCTCGGACAGTCGATCATGGAAGCAGCGCAAGCATGCGCTCCGGCGTTTCCATCCCTTCTACATCAGGGAACTGTCTCGGACCTGTAGCACCTGTCCCATGGGCTCCAACCTCTGTGTTGGTTTCCATCCCTTCTACATCAGGGAACTGTCTCGGACGGATTAAGCCTAGAGCGTCTTCATTCTTTTCCGCCGTTTCCATCCCTTCTACATCAGGGAACTGTCTCGGACCCAAGGTTAGCAGCGGTTGTTGAGCGCAATAAGTTAATGTTTCCATCCCTTCTACATCAGGGAACTGTCTCGGACGACGCCAAAACGAATACCCAGCTCTCGACGCTGAACGTTTCCATCCCTTCTACATCAGGGAACTGTCTCGGACCTCGCAAGAGGTCTAAGTGGAGGTAGGCAACAAGAGGTTTCCATCCCTTCTACATCAGGGAACTGTCTCGGACTGGGGCGTCAGTGGAAGTCACCATCCAGGTCCTTGTTTCCATCCCTTCTACATCAGGGAACTGTCTCGGACTCGCCGCCCTTACGGGCGGTTGCTGGATCGCAAAGAAGACGTTTCCATCCCTTCTACATCAGGGAACTGTCTCGGACATTGACGCCTTGTCTTCGGCAGACAAGGGTTATATGCAGTTTCCATCCCTTCTACATCAGGGAACTGTCTCGGACTTGATGCCGTTTTTCACGGCTCAATTCAACCCTTGTTTCCATCCCTTCTACATCAGGGAACTGTCTCGGACTCTCGACTACGACGCAAGGAGTTTGCTCGGTACGGAGTTTCCATCCCTTCTACATCAGGGAACTGTCTCGGACGAATTTTTCAAACAACAATTCAAAGTTGTGAACAAGTTTCCATCCCTTCTACATCAGGGAACTGTCTCGGACGACCACGTTGCGCGATGATATCCCTCGGTTATTGACGTTTCCATCCCTTCTACATCAGGGAACTGTCTCGGACATTGGTCGACTCGAAGGGCCCTTTTGCCCTGTACGTTTCCATCCCTTCTACATCAGGGAACTGTCTCGGACGGTGAAGACGTTTAATAAACGTCTTCACACACTAGTTTCCATCCCTTCTACATCAGGGAACTGTCTCGGACTACGAACTCCATCGCCGACGTCGCCCTCAAGGGTGTTTCCATCCCTTCTACATCAGGGAACTGTCTCGGACAGAAAGTAGCGAAACTCAAAAAGAGAAACCAGCGCTGTTTCCATCCCTTCTACATCAGGGAACTGTCTCGGACTTTGTAAACTTTGACCGAAAAATCTCGCGCGCGTGTTTCCATCCCTTCTACATCAGGGAACTGTCTCGGACATAACCTCATCAGTGAGGTCCTTGGAGGACCGAAGTTTCCATCCCTTCTACATCAGGGAACTGTCTCGGACCGCTCGCAAGGAGCTTGCGCTTTCCAAGGTCGGCAAGTTTCCATCCCTTCTACATCAGGGAACTGTCTCGGACCTTGCGAAGGAAGTAAAGATCGAGACTACCGAGGAAGTTTCCATCCCTTCTACATCAGGGAACTGTCTCGGACTCCGATTGTAAATGCGCGATCGGCAAACAGGAGAAGGTTTCCATCCCTTCTACATCAGGGAACTGTCTCGGACTGAGGCAAAGCCTTATACTTGATGCATTGCCAAGGCGTTTCCATCCCTTCTACATCAGGGAACTGTCTCGGACTTAGCACAACTTCGGGGGATCCCGGGCACTACTGTTTCCATCCCTTCTACATCAGGGAACTGTCTCGGACTGCGCAGCTTCAAGAACCCGAGTGCGGGCCTGATGTTTCCATCCCTTCTACATCAGGGAACTGTCTCGGACAGCCTGTAGTGAAGGTAGATTTGTTGGAGAGATCTCTAGTTTCCATCCCTTCTACATCAGGGAACTGTCTCGGACTGAAAAGGAGGAAACAGGAGGAGAAGAACGAGTTGCGTTTCCATCCCTTCTACATCAGGGAACTGTCTCGGACGACCTCGAGCGCATGAAAAACATCAACGCGGCTTAGTTTCCATCCCTTCTACATCAGGGAACTGTCTCGGACTGTGGCGCAATACCCGGGCTTACCCCCGGCCAGATTATGTTTCCATCCCTTCTACATCAGGGAACTGTCTCGGACCCCCCTATGACGTCTACATAGGGAGGGCGGGAAGTTTCCATCCCTTCTACATCAGGGAACTGTCTCGGACCGCAAAACCGGAGAAGATGAAGATGAAGATGAAAATGTTTCCATCCCTTCTACATCAGGGAACTGTCTCGGACGACACCCGCGGCCTCGATGACCGCGTGCGCGTGGTGTTTCCATCCCTTCTACATCAGGGAACTGTCTCGGACTCGGCCAGCTTGTGGAAGTCAGCAAGGTCCTCGTCTCGTTTCCATCCCTTCTACATCAGGGAACTGTCTCGGACTTGCCACTATCCAGATAGAAGAGGTGATAGGCGACAAGGCGTTTCCATCCCTTCTACATCAGGGAACTGTCTCGGACGGGAATAGCCATTACTCTTTCGTTTCGACAATGGAGTTTCCATCCCTTCTACATCAGGGAACTGTCTCGGACTGGCATGAGCGACGCAGTTCAAACAGCGGCCAGACAGTTTCCATCCCTTCTACATCAGGGAACTGTCTCGGACAGGCGCCGGGACATGCCTCTTCCACGGAAGCGACTACCAAGTTTCCATCCCTTCTACATCAGGGAACTGTCTCGGACAACGAGTCTCTTCCTCTCTCGCCGCCGCTTTTCCGGTTTCCATCCCTTCTACATCAGGGAACTGTCTCGGACAGGGCGAGACATTTGACGTCGCCGTGCAGGCGTTTCCATCCCTTCTACATCAGGGAACTGTCTCGGACTGGAAGCGTGCCCCGCATTTGGATTGGTCCACCCAGTTTCCATCCCTTCTACATCAGGGAACTGTCTCGGACGTTATATCCCCACGCTAAACAACGGGGAAACCGGGTTTCCATCCCTTCTACATCAGGGAACTGTCTCGGACACCCCCAAAGGGACCCAGGAAGTTAACCCGTCCAAGTTTCCATCCCTTCTACATCAGGGAACTGTCTCGGACCCGTTACTATGATCATCGTCGAGTGTAGGACACGTTTCCATCCCTTCTACATCAGGGAACTGTCTCGGACTGGCGGATCCAGGTTGACAACCAAGGAGATTCCCCATGTTTCCATCCCTTCTACATCAGGGAACTGTCTCGGACACCTGCTTCTCGGGGTCCCCGAGCCGGAGGTCGTTTCCATCCCTTCTACATCAGGGAACTGTCTCGGACCTCACAAAAGAAGAAATACTACCCTCCCTCTTCGTTTCCATCCCTTCTACATCAGGGAACTGTCTCGGACGCTGAGAAGGCCAAAGTCAAGAAAGTCAAGAAAGCGGTTTCCATCCCTTCTACATCAGGGAACTGTCTCGGACTCCAGCAGGCCTTTGCTCCCTTGATCCAGGTGACGTTTCCATCCCTTCTACATCAGGGAACTGTCTCGGACTAATTCCGTAAGGATCAGAAATCATTGAGAGGGAGTTTCCATCCCTTCTACATCAGGGAACTGTCTCGGACTTTAAAGAGTGGCCCCTTAACATTGCAAAGGCGTTGTTTCCATCCCTTCTACATCAGGGAACTGTCTCGGACAGGCCCTGTCGTGGGCGGCAGGCCAGAAACCATACACCCAGTTTCCATCCCTTCTACATCAGGGAACTGTCTCGGACTCACCATCCAGGTCCTACAGGAGCGCGTCCGGTGGGGTTTCCATCCCTTCTACATCAGGGAACTGTCTCGGACTACAGCCTTGAGGGTTTTGCAGCCCAAGGTTTTGCAGGTGTTTCCATCCCTTCTACATCAGGGAACTGTCTCGGACAGTCAACGCCTAATCTCTATCCCTAGCGTTCCTGTTTCCATCCCTTCTACATCAGGGAACTGTCTCGGACCAGGGGACATGAAAACAAAGTACAGCATTTTGCCCGGTTTCCATCCCTTCTACATCAGGGAACTGTCTCGGACTCAGCATTCGCGAATATTCGGGTTTGCGAATATTGTTTCCATCCCTTCTACATCAGGGAACTGTCTCGGACTTCCCCGATAAAATCGGGAGCTTGTTCTTTGCGCAGTTTCCATCCCTTCTACATCAGGGAACTGTCTCGGACGGTCCCACGATGATTACATGGATCGTTGTCGTTGCATATGTTTCCATCCCTTCTACATCAGGGAACTGTCTCGGACGAAAAAGGTATTCTGCCCGATCTCGCATGCAGAAGTCGTTTCCATCCCTTCTACATCAGGGAACTGTCTCGGACGGCTGAGCGTAAGGCATTGAATGAAAAGGCTGCAAGTGGTTTCCATCCCTTCTACATCAGGGAACTGTCTCGGACAACCGTAAGAAGGCTCTGCAACGAACTCGGTTTCAAGTTTCCATCCCTTCTACATCAGGGAACTGTCTCGGACAGGAAGACGACGACCTGCCCTTCTGAGAAATGAACAAAGTTTCCATCCCTTCTACATCAGGGAACTGTCTCGGACGCATCCTCGGTGTAATCCCTACCGACGTTGTGGAGACGTTTCCATCCCTTCTACATCAGGGAACTGTCTCGGACGTCTCTTCCTCTTCTTCGACCGAGAAGGTCGAGGTGTTTCCATCCCTTCTACATCAGGGAACTGTCTCGGACTGCCGTCGCGTACGGCAAAGGGGTAGATCTGGCCTGGTTTCCATCCCTTCTACATCAGGGAACTGTCTCGGACTGCCACCCTCTATGTCCCGCAACCGGCGCGGGGATGCAAGCGGAAAATGCGTTACCCCCCCCTCCCTCGAAAAATAACTCATTAGGGGGTGGTGTGGATAAGTATTAACTATCATAAATTCATTAGAGAAAAAACATGCGTTATCGCGCAATGCGTCAGAATGCAAGATCATAGGGTTACATTTTGCCGGGGGGTAACGCAATTTTTTGCCGCAACAAATTGAATTTTTAGAATAGCAGTACAAAAGAGGGGGTTTTAGGTCGATCGCCATGAGCAACACCTCAACCGGGATAGCACCAGTGTACCCATAACCAAATGATCTGCCAAGTGGAAATGAGGGAAATCGTCAAGATTCAATCATTGAGGGCATGAGAACCTACCGGCGGCTACGAGCGCCGGTGAGCACAGACGTGCTTCATTGTCGGGTTTCTCACTCTTTTTCGGGAAAGTAATACTACCTTGCCCCATTGTGGGGGCAGCGATGAAGAGCGTCTATTCTTCGCGCAGGAAACTCAGGAAACTCGAGCGATGAGGGACACTGCCG
>MGSU01000218.1 GCA_001799195.1 Deltaproteobacteria bacterium RIFOXYA12_FULL_61_11
GCTTTTTCTTCCTGCGCAGGTGGAGGGAACAACGGACCTCACCGGCCTCATTGCGTTCGAGCTGCACCGGGAGACCTTTCAACGAGAGATAGGTGTTCAACTCGCGCACTCCCATGGCCACGTTGGGCAGGGTCTCCGCCAGGATCCTGCACAGCTCGCGCAGCTCGGGTACGAGGTTGGGAGAGGTCGGACGGGCTTCCGGTGAAGCTCCCTGGACAGGGCGAACGGCAAGCTGTTCCGGAGCATCACCGACGAAGAAACGGGCGAGCAAGCGTTCAAACTGTTCGTGATTGCGCAGCAGCGAGCGATAATCCTTCGGATTCTCGGTGCTGTAGTGGACCAGAAAACGCCATAACGGACCGAGCAGAGTAGGGTCGAGCAGTTCGGCAAGGCCGTGGAAATCCTCCAGGTACGTGAACACCGGGTGCTCGGTGAGCAGCACCTTGCAAGGGTTCTGGAGGTTCTTGAGCCGGCCGAGGACATTCTCGCTCCAGTATGGATCCGGGTCGGCCAACACTGCCAGACCGGCACCGATTTCCATGAGACGGTCGGTCTGGTTCCTCGCCTGGTGGTAATCGAGGATGGTCAGCGCTCCGACCTGCCTCTCGAGGTTCCCGAGCTCGGGGAAGGACGCGAGTTCACCGAATTGCCACACGGCTGCATGGTCGACGTGCCAGGCTTCCGACTGGCGCCTTGGACAGAGGATCAGCGTCGTGCTGCTGAGGTCGCACAATCTCAACCCGAGAGACAGGGCCAGGGCCAACCGGCGGCCGACCTTCGGATCGTGGAAATGCAAGAAGTTGCTCTTCCGTTGCAAGGCTGAGAAAAAGGTCCTCTCGTTCACTCCGGGGAGCAAGGGCTGGAGGATGGTGAACAGAGCCAGCACCTGCTCCCGCTTCAGCTCCACGGCATGCTGGTGCCAGAGCCGTTCGCGTTCCCGGTCCAGCACGTGGAAGACCTGCTGGTCGATCAGAATCGTCTCGTCGCCTTGACGTTCTCGTAATGCTCGGAGAGCTTCACGATAGGCGGAGAGATGTTCGAGCTGTGCTCCCGGCCCACGCGCCGAGCACGGTTCGGGGTAGCGAAAAAAGCCGTTGGTATCGTGGAAGGTGGTCTTGAACCGGAGCAACTCCTCGGTGAGGTCTCCGTGGAGAGCGATCATGCGCAAGCGCTCGAGAGCTTCGAAGGAACCCTCGAGACTGCTGCGGGGATACAGATAGAGATGGACCCTCAACCCTGCCGCGCGGACCCGGTTCCAGTCGTCTTGCGAGAAACTGAGTTCGACGTGGCGACGGACCAGCTCGAGGTGCTTGCACGTGCCGAGTTCGTTCTGCAAAAAGTCTTTGCACGTGCAGGAAGGGTAGATAAATCCGCGGTCGCGGAGCTGTACCTGGTAGGTTTTCCCCGAGCGGCGGGAATGCACGGTGTAACGCCCAACCGGCCCCTCGGGGCTGGCGAGCAGCTCGAGGGGTTCACTCCGGCTGCGGGCCTCGCGTTTGTCGCGTTCCAACTCGGCGAGTTGCTTCAGGTAATCGCTCGACACCGTAGGCGGGAGGCTGAAGGCGAGTTGCTCCCGGCCATGCAATCCGGGTAGGCTGCGGAAGGCGGCCTCGAGCAGCAGGGCGACCCCGTGCTTACAGAAGGCTTCGAAGTGATACGGACAGGTGCAGGCCGGAACCGGATGTTGTCCGTCCCAGCGAATGCTGACCTGGTACTCCCCATCGCTGCCCTCGACCACCCCCAGGATCTCTTCCGGACGGATCTTGAGCTGCAGCACTCGCCCGTCGAGATAGTATTGCCGACCTCGTTGTACGATGCGCTCGGAAGCCCAGGAGGAAATGAGGCGCGGGATGCTTAGGAGCCGTGGGTCGACCTGGTCCGGCATGGTCACTGGTACTCGACAGCGTCTTCGTCATCGTCTTCGGTGACGTAACTGTCCCGGATGGTCTCGGCGATATCGTCGAGGTAGAGTTTGAGTTCTTCCAGGGTTTCTTCGTCCATCTCTTCGTCTTCGTACTTCTCGTGCATGAAGTGGAGAACCAACTCTTCCAGGTTCTCGTCGTCGTAATTGATCTCACCGTTCTCGAGTGCGACGAGTATCTCGTCGACGATCAACTCTTGCCATTCTTCGATGTCGATCAGCTTGCCCATGAGTTCCTCGCCGGCTCGTTGAGGGCGCATTATCAAAGGGTCGGAAAAAAAATGTCAACCACGAACGGAGGATCCTCGATCTTTGGAGTTTTTCACGCTCACGGGATCGAGGAGTAGCGACGGTTGCGGCGACGACAGCGTGGACAGAGGCGTTCGCTCTTGTCCCCGGTCGCAATGGTCACCCCGCAACCGAGACAGGTAAAACGGAATGCCGTATAATCTTTGTAATCATGCTGTATTTTATCGGCCGAGGCCTCACTGAAGGGAAGATAACAACGCTCGTCCGAACAGGTACCCGTGAGGCGTTCGCGTAGGGTCTCGGGGGCGAACTGCCGTCCGCAACACCGGCAGAAGAGGCGTCTGCCACCCCCACTCGACATTTCAGAAGGCCGAGATTTCCTGTCCATCAGCACGATGATAGGCTCCGGTGGAGCGATTGAGATGGACAGAAGCCGTCGCGCCTTCACCATCTCCAACCACGGTGGGTTCATAGATCCGGCCGAGCTGGTCGAACACGGCGCGAAAAACATAGCGTTTGGCCTTGACCCCCGGGAGCGAGGGGAAGGAGACCTCGGTCTCGAGGTTCAGGTGGAAGAACAGGGTCTGGCCCTCGTAATCTGGCGCGAGGGTGAAGAAGAAGGGGGCGATCGGCGAAGGATCCTGGGCTCTCGCGGGTAGACCGGGGTGAATGCGGCGGCCTCCTTCCTCGGGAATGGTGGCCAGGGCGCTGGAGGTGCTCCGGGGGTCGAGATCGTCGCGAACGGAGAGGGTCAGGGTCAGTGCTCCGATATCATGCCCGCTGGGGTTGCGGAAGTTCGGCAGGACTTCGACCGTCCTGCCGGCATCGGCGGCGGTGAGTTTGCCGTCCTGGGCTTCTGGAGCAGTTTGATTGCTGCGCCCCTGGGCATCATCGTCGATCACCACTTCCTCGAGCAGGACCGGCCCGACCTTGCTGACGATCAGGTCGAACTCCTGGCAGGGGAACACCAACCCGGTGCTGTCCACGCCCTGGAAAGCGAAACGGAGCTCGACTCCGTCGAGCAGGTCCGGGGAGAACCGCAGGACCACGCTGCGGTCGTCGGGAGTTGCGCCGAGGGGAGACGCGCCGGTTCCGGCTTCAATGGTCGGGTAATCGAGTTTGAGGTTCTCGGCCGGCTCCCCCTGGGACGTGGTCACATGCTCGCTCAGCGAGGTTACATAGGCGGAATAGGATGGCACCGCCACGCGTCCTTCGTTGATCAGCTCGAGGGAGAACCGCACGGTCTCGCCCGCCTCAATGATCCCCTTCGCGTGGAGGGAGGGGTACGGCGCACGGTCATCGCTCTCGTCGAGCAGGGAAAAGCCCTTGAAGCGCACCGGGCCGGGTACGGTGTAATCCAGGGGGAGCAGGAAATAGGGTTGGTCCTCCGCCTTGCGGAGACTTTTACCGGCCAACGTGGCATCCGTGAGCACGAGGACGGCGTCGTGGTTCGAGCCGAAGGGCAGGATCGAGAGGTCGCGAGAGCTGGCGAACCCGACCGCAGGGGGGGGAGGATCGCACAACCCGGGGTTCAGATCCGGATCCGAGGTCGACGTCACGGGCAGGGCGAGGTCAATCGTCCTGGTCCCGCGGCCGGGAATGGAGAGCGCATACAGGGGAGTACCCTCGGCCGGGTCGAGGAGTTCGAGGATGGGGTTGCCCGGAACCAGGATCACGTTCAGGGCCTTGCTCCCCTTGTTGGACAGGGTCAAGGCTTGGGTGTGGTGGTAGCTCTTGAAAGACACGCGCTCGGGCTCGAGTTCGAGCACCGAGGTCGCCGTCTTGCTGAGGCCGAGGGGAGTCACTTCGATGGCCCGGCTGCGGTACTCGCCGAGCTTGGCGTAGACGAGGGTGGTCTTCGCCCGGGTGAGCCCGTTGAGCGTGAGGGAACGTCCGTTGACGCTCATGGGCAGAGCGGCCTTGGCCTCTGCCGTCTTGTGGAAAGCCGCGGTATCCCGCAGACCTGCGCCGTTCGCTCCATACAGTTTCAAACCCTGGGGGATGGAGAGCCTCGACAGGAAGAGGTCCGGTGGAGCCTCGAGAAAACTGTCGCAGGTCACCGAGACATAGTACGCACCGGTATTGTCGGTCGGGTCTTCGTCATGGGGCAAGAAGAGGACGAAGGCCAGGGTACCGTCGGCAGCGGGGAGATAGGTCAGCTCGTCCCCGACGACCTGGATCTTGGAGAGGTCGTAGCTCAGGCCGTCTGCCGAGAAGAGCGCCAGGAGCGCGCCGTTGGGAGCGCTGCCCTTGCCGTAGGGCAGAACTTCCTCCTCGTCCCCGCCGGGGAGGAAGTACCCGAAATGTCCCTCCGCGCCATCGTTGATCCAACCCGTGGCTTCAATGGTGAGGGGTTCCCCGGCTTTGACCGGGACCTTGAACTCGGCACTCTGGGGGGACGTGAAATCCGTGCCGGCGGGCATTTCGAAGGAATAGATCCGGCGCTCGGAGAAGGGGCTGAGGACCAGGGCTAGGGACACGCTGGTGCTGGTCGCACCGGTGGGGAAGAGCTGGAACGGAGGATCTGTCTCGGGGGGATCCGGCTCGACCTGTGCCACCTCTTCCCGCTGTTCGGGTTCTTGGTAATACAGATCATCGTCGTTGTTCCCGCCGCCGCAAGCCTTCAGCGCGAGTGCCGCGAGGACGATCAACGCGAACGAACGATACGCCATCCCCTCGATCCCAGGAAGAAAAGTCCCAAGAGTATACTGGAAAACCTCCAACCGGACAAGTCGCCGACAACCCCACCGCGAAGCCTGCCGCATCCACCGGTCGTCGACGAGTTCGAGCCAGAACCCGAGGGAGAGATGTCCTCACCCTGGGGAACCTCCTCGCCATCGGAGCCTGTCGGGATTGCTCCGCCGTCGGAAGAAGCGTCGCCCTTCCAGCGCACGACCTCCCGGGCGATGGTGAGGATCGCCGCGCGCAGCTCGGCCGTCGCGGTCCGGAGTTCTCCGTCCTCGAGGTGAAAACCGTCGAAGGCTTCTTCCGTCGGTCGCAATTCGACGGCATAACTGTGCACCGTACCCCGATCGTGGGCATAATCCATCAGGCTCCCGCCTACTCCCTGTCCGAGATACGAGAGCAGGTCCGCCGGACGTCCGACCCGGTAGGAAACGCCGCCGTTGGTGGCAACCATCGCCGCGGCGACTTCGAGCAGGGTGTTCTGCAACAGTTCGTGATGCTGGGAAGGTGTGGTCATCGCAGCCCAGGGGTGCAGCAGGAGCTGGGAATAGGCATGGACATCGAGCAAGCCCACCACCTGTTCCCGCTCCAACAGTCCCATCAGCACCTTGGTCTCCGGCTCCGAGCCCGCCTCGAGGCCGGGGAAACTGGGGGAAGCTGCCTGAGTATTACCCTCGACATTGAAATGGATGGGGAAATTGCGATTGAGGTCGACTCCGACCGCTCCCGCACCGTTGGGTCTGCGGTTCTTCCTCCACAACGCGTCGTAGAGATAGGAGTGGACATACCCATCGGGGTTGACCACGGGCACGAACACCAGCTCGAGCTGGTCGAGGATGGCTGCGAGGTCGCCGGGGGGAGGTTCGGCGGTAAACTCGGCGAGCACTCCCATCAGGGAGTCGACGACACTCCACTCGCGGGCGTGGAGCAAGCCGGTGATCACCAGGACCGGGCGGTCTTCCGGTTCACCGTTGCTCAGGCGCAACGCCCTGATGGGACGGTCTTCTTCCGAGTTTCCTAGCTGTTCGACGATCAGATAAGGGGGACGGTCGTACGTGGAGAGCGTTTCGACGTAGGCCTCGAGGGTCCAACGGACCGATGCTTCGGCAAGGGAAAAACGTTTGAGGCCGATCCGTCGCTCCAGCGAGGGAAGTCCGGCAGCCCGGTACGCCGCATCCCGAACCACGCGAAGCCCACTGCTGGACCGGCCGAGCACGTCGAGGAGTTGCCGTTGCTCGAGGGGGATCGAAGCCCAGGTCTCGAGGGGGAGCTCGACGACCTCGGCTGCGCGTACACCCAGGGAGGAAACGACCATGGTCCCAAGGAAGAGTAGCGCGAGCGAGAGGGAGCATGAGGAGAACGGCATGAGTCAACTCTTCTTCGGCTTGGCTCGGGTTCCTTGGCGACGACTGCGCAGAGCGACCTTGGTCGTCGTGGTCTCCGGGGCGGTCTTGCCGCCGAAACTGATGTCGGTGCGAATCTCTATCACCGTATCCTCGACCAGGGCTTTGAGTTCTTCCCGAAGGTTGATGTGCGAGAGCATCTTCAGCATCTCGGCTAAAACCCATTTGGCCAATTCTTCCCGGGAGGACTTGAGTTGATTGAGGAGAATGTTGACGGAATCCTTCGGCACTTTTTCCCCCAGGGCTTTGCGCAGGGTTTCCTCGGTCAGGAATATTTTATCGAGACCGCTCTGTGTGGCCCGCTTGACCAATTCACCGATCAGGCTCTCCTTCATCACTCATTCCCTCCATATGCAGTCCAGCAGGTCGTGCGCTCGAGTCTCAGGCCGAGGTTCTACTGGTAATACCACGTCCGGCCAGCACTTCCTAGTGGGGATGAGTTCAGTCTTTGGGGGGCGCGCGAGGGGTCCTGTCGCCTCACACCCCCACCATGCTCATCCTTGCGCCCGATGGTGCGGCATCCTGCGCACCACTTGGAGGTGTGCATCCTTGCACCCACCGTGGCGGGGGGCCCCCGTCGGCGCCACCCCCAGGAGGTTCCTGGAATAATCGGCAATCCCCGCTAGACTGAATGGTTACCCTAGTGGAGGGAGTCCTTGCCTCCCGAGTCCCCGCAGAGTACACTTGCTGCGAGTTCGATCCCGGTGGATCTGCGATGTACCGCGCCCTGTTCTGTTGTTGCCTCCTTCTTCCCCACCTCGCCACCGCCATCGACACCGATGCGCGAGTCTTGGTGTTCCCCTCGCTCAAGAATCCAGGAACTCACCCCTCGACCTTGCAATCCCTGTATCGTTCCATTGTCCTAGACCTGAATTCCTTCCGGCACTTCAAGATCGCCTCTATCTCCAGCACCGAGATCGAGGGACTCGATTTTCCCCCTCAAGGGGCGCAGGCCCAGCATATCTGGAACACCGCGACCCGCTTCGAGTCCGACCTCCTGTTGCGCTTGGCCTGTACCCGCTTCGCCACGAAGTACATCGTCATTCTCGAACTCTACCAGGCAGCCTCTCCCAATCCCATCGCCACGGCACGGACCGTGAAACGGGTGGTCGACAAATCGGCCCTGGTCTCGAGCACGTTCCTCAAGGAAATCATGGAAGAGGTTTTTTATCCTCGTTCCATCTACAACGAGCGG
>MGSU01000219.1 GCA_001799195.1 Deltaproteobacteria bacterium RIFOXYA12_FULL_61_11
GTGGGAATCCGTACTGGTGTACCCGTGGCCCGGGAAGTGCTTGGCACAAGCCATGACGCCGAGATGTTGTAAAATCTCGATGACCTTGGTCCCGAGGGCTGCCACGGTTTTGGGATCGGACGAGTAGGTGCGTTCGGCGATAAAATCGCTGCCCCCGTCGCGCCGGACATCCAACACCGGGGTAAGGTCCCAATTGAGGCCGAGCATCCTCAGTTCTTCGGCGAGCAAGGTGGTCACTTCGCCAAGCAGGTCCATTCCACCGGGTTTCTCGGCGCAACGCCCGAGGGCCGCGGCCCCGGGAAAGTCCGAAAGAATGCCGCGGAAGCGGGAGACCACGCCGCCCTCCTCGTCCACGGCGACCAGGAGCGGGTCGAGCATGTCGCGCAAGCCTTGGATGAGCTCGCCGGCCTGCTCGAGGTTTTCGAGGTTGCGCTTGAAGAGGACCACCCCGCCGATGTTGTACTCGGCCAGGAAGCTGAGCAACTCGGGCAGGGGCTCGGTCCCGTCGAAACCGCACAGGAGGGTCTGACCGACGATCTTGCGCAGGTCCTTGGCAACCGGCATACGCTTCCTCGCTCGCAATGAGGTCGGCCTCCTGCTTAGCCATGCTCGGTCGGATTTGCAAGCGAATTCCCCGGATTTCGGTGGTGGCTTGGTGAACTCGACGTCCGCTGCCCATGTCGATAGGCGCAGCATGCTGCGCCCAGTGGGCCAAGACCCCGGCATTGGCGGCCTTGACCTCGGAACGCCTCGCCTCGTTCCCGATCGCGCTTGCGGCAGTGATCCTGGTCAGTGTGTTGGACCGGCCACCCATACCCGTCGAAGACGCACGGCGTCAAGCTATGATCGGCACGGCTCGCGGTTCCGGAGGCTGCCGGGCAGGAAAGGCTTGACAAAACCAGAAGGCCCGACTACAGTCCGCATTCCAAGGGTTATTGGAACGCAGGAGTCCCTCCATGAAATCGTTGCTGCCCCTCCTCGGTCTGGTATTTTTGCTGCATTGCAGCGGAGACGAGAGCGAGCCGAAGGAAGAACCCAAGACCTTCGCCTTCTTCGATCACCTCGCCACCCTCTTCGCGCCGCGCTTGACCGATCCGATCGAGGCCGAGGACTACCAGTACCGTTACGAGTTGGCCTCGACCAAAGGGTATGCCAAGGACGAATGCCTGACCAAGGGCTCCGCCCTGATCCAGCACTTCCAACAGTTCGAACCGGTCCACCTCAACATCTACTGCGCTGCCCAGGGCTTCATCTTCGTGAAATGGTACGTCAAGGGCGACTTGATCACCGAGGAACCGGCCGACCTCGTCGGCGTGACCTTCAGCCGGGACCTCTCCCTGACCCTCACCGAGACCATTCCCATCCTCGCGCCGCAATGTCCGGCTGCCCTGGCCAACGACTTCGTCTCGTTCTTCCAGGTTGAGGGGACCATTTTCGCCCCCTTCGGCAATACCCAACAGTTCAAGGGGAGTCTCGAATTCTCCCACGGCGCCGAATTTTCCGCGATCTTCCACGACCTGACCATCAACGGCCAGTTCCTCGAGGGTGAGGTCGAGGCCACGGCGGTCACCGTAGACGGTACCACCATCGAAGCGCTCTTCGACCTGCTCCTCCCAGGAGAACAGTTCGGGAAGAGCGAACCGGTACCGACCATCCTGCATACGACGTCCATCCTGAGCAAGGATTACCGTTCCCTCGATGGCGACGGCTGGTTCGAGATCCCCTCGATGCGCTATCTCAAGATCACCACCACCTATGACGGTTCCATGACCGAGTGCACGGACCAGGGATTGCCCACGCCCCCCGCTTCCTACCGTCCCTGAATTCTCTCCGGTCGTGCGACCGGGGAATACGCTCCTACCCGCCGAGGTGTGCCGATGTACGCATGGATCACCCTGCCGTTCCTCTTCCTAGCTGCCCCACTCCTCGCCCAGCAAGCTCCGACGCCCCAGGCGAAGACCATGCAGCAACTCACCGAGTACCTCGGCCGTCAGGGGCAGGATCCCGGCTCCTATCTGGTTTCCAAGGTCGACCGGTATCCGCTGGTCATTCTCGGGGCCGACCTGTACGTGGCGCAGCACGTCGAGTTTCTGACCACTCAGCTCCCGGCCCTGGTAGAACAAGGACTCCAAATACTGGTGCTTGATCAGTTCAGCACCGCACGGCAGAAGGAACTCGACGACTATCTTGCCGCCGCGAAGCCTCGGCCGGACCTGCTGACCTCTATCCTCAACAGCGCCTCCGACCCCACGGGTTTCGGGTATACCGCCTATGTCGCCCTCTTCGAGAAGCTCCGCACCCTCCACCAGAATACCCCCGCGGCCATGCAGCGCCTGCGGGTCGTGCTGGCCGATCTGCCGGTCGACTGGGCCGTGGCCGCGGGCGAGAAACAACAGATCGAAGCCTACTACCGGCAACGCTCCGCCCACATCGCCGACTTCGTCGAACGCGAAGCCTTCGGCAGTCCCGGACGAACGCTGCTGTTCACATCCTATGAACAGGCGCTCTTCCGCTTCGGTCAATCCACGGCCAACCTGCTCTCCGGGCGGGGTCGGGCTGCCTCGATGTTCACCCTCGTGCTCAACGACGTCGACCGCGATCCGAAGAGCAAGCGCAAGACTCCTCTGTGCGAGGGCGCGATCGACTCGGCTCTCCGCCTGCACAAGAAGACCCCGCGCGGCTTCGATCTGGAGAAGAGTCCCTTCGGTCGCTTGCCCCGCTGTTATCGTCTCGATCCGGCGTTCGCGCCGATCAAGGACACGCCGTGGCCCCTCCAACACGCCTACCAAGGCATGATCTATCTCGTGCCGCCGGCCGAATACCGCTGCCTCGAACCGGCACCCGGATTTTTCACCGACGAGCAGACCCGCGAGAAGGTGCTCGAACGCAACCGGTTCTACTGCGCGCCCCTCCCCTCGGGCCACCACGAATGAACTCGTACCCTGCCCGTGCGAATGCGCTTGACTCTCGGAGCCTTGTGGACTAAGGAGAGCGGGTCGTGCGTTCTCTTTTTTATGGTAATGAGGTTGACATGAGCGTGACCATCAGACTGGCCCGGCACGGGAGGAAGAAGCGTCCCTTCTATCGTATCGTCGCCACCGACAAGCAGAACCCCCGTGACGGCAGGTATCTCGAGCAGGTAGGCATCTACAACCCCTTGAACACACCCAAGACCATCGTGTTCGAAGGCCCGAAGATGGAAGCCTGGCTGCAGAACGGCGGTCTGCCCAGTCCGACGGTCGAGCTGCTCTACAAGCAATTCAAGCTGCAGCAGCAAGGGCGCGAGAACGGCTGAACCAGCCCGCTACCAAGGCAACCAACCCCGTGCTCGTTCCAGAGAGCATGTGGGCCGAACAGAGGTGAGCCGTGAAAGATTTGGTGCAGTACCTCGCAACCCAACTGGTCGACAATCCAGATGAGGTTCAAGTCACTGAAGTTGCAGGTCGGCAGATGACCGTCATCGAACTCAAGGTGGCCAAGGACGACATCGGCAAGATCATCGGCAAGCAGGGCCGCTTGGCCAACGCCATTCGTACCATCCTCAGCGCCGCCACGGCCAAGAGCAATCGCCGAGCCATCCTCGAGATCATCGAGTGAGACCGGTCGGACTCCCGCTCTTCCTCCCATGAACGAGCCGAGCATCGCCATCGCCAGAATCGCCAGGGTTCGCGGTTTGCGCGGAGAACTCCTGGTGACCCTCTTCAATCCCGACAGTGCAACCCTCCGGCCCGGACTTCGCATCACCCTGCAACCGCTCGCGCCCGAGCACAAGCTCGTGGAACGGACGATCCAGGGCATCGAGGGGACCGGCCCGCACCGCAGACTGCGTCTCGAGGGACTCTCCGATCGGGAGGAGGCCGGGAAGCTCGTCGGGGCGTTGGTGCTGGTCGAGCGCGACCAACTCCCCTCGCTCGCAGCGGATGAGTGGTACTGGAAGGACTTGGTGGGCCTAACCGTGGTGGGGAACCATGGTCGACGGCTCGGTACCGTCGAGTCCCTCTACCATCCGGGAAGTCACCTCATCTATGTCTTGAAGACGGAAGGAGGATCGGTGGAATTGCCCGCCGTCCCTGCCTATATCGCCGCCGTCGATCCGCCCGGAGGCCTGCTGGAATTGACCGAGGAAGGCGAGGTCTACGTCCTGGGATACCCCTCCGCATGATCGTGGAGATCCTGACCGTTTTCCCCAACCTCTTTGCCAGCGTTTTCAGCGAGACCATCCTCCACCGCGCCCTCGAACAGGAACTCCTGACGGTCCACCTCGTCGATCTGCGGGGTTTTGCCCGCGGCGGCTATGTCGATGACTATCCGTTTTCCGGCGGTCCGGGTATGGTGATCAAATCCCAGGTCGTCGCCGAGGCCCTCGCTTCCCTGCCCGCGGACCCCCGACCCTTCCGTGTGTTCCTGACGCCACAAGGTATGCGTTTCACCCAAGCGATGGCGAGGTCTCTGGCGGGGAAAGATCGGCTGCAGCTCCTCTGCGGCCGCTACGAAGGGGTGGACCAACGGGTCATCGACGACCTCTTCGACCTGGAAGTGTCCTTGGGCGACTTCGTGTTGAGCGGCGGCGAGATCCCGGCCATGGCCGTCGTCGATGCGGTGACCAGGTTGCTCCCCGGAGCGCTCGGCAATCAGGCCTCGGTGACCGAAGAGACCTTCGAGAACACCCTGCTCAAGGGCCCGGTCTATACCAGGCCGAGAACCTATGCCGACCGCGAGGTCCCTGCCGTACTGGTCGACGGGAACAGCAAGCTCCAGAAAGCCTGGCGGCGGGAACAGGAAGAGCGGTGTACCCGTGAACGTCGCCCCGACCTGTTGCGCAAAGGCTAGAGCATGCAGTCCCGAGCATTGCTCCCGCTGCCTCGCCGTCTCGCCGTGGCCTTGCTCCACCATCCCGTGGTGGATGCCGACGGTACCGTGGTCACCGCTTCCCTGACCAACCTCGACCTGCATGACCTCAGCCGGATCACCCGCACCTATGGTCTCGTGCGATGTTACCTCGTCTCTCCCCTGGAACCCCAACTCGTCCTGGCCAGGACTCTCCTCGACCACTGGTTGACCGGCTTCGGCCGCACCCGCAATCCCGATCGCGCCGAGGCTCTCGCCACGGTCACCATCTGCCCAGACCTGCGCACCGCGGCGGACGACTTCCGCGCGCGCTGCGGCCTCGAGGTACTCCTGGTCGCCACGACGGCGAAAGCTCACCCCGGAGCCGTCAGTTGCAGGACCCTTCGGCGGGAATTGGAAGCCGAAGCCCAGGCCGCTCTGCTCCTCTTCGGGACCTGGGATGGTCTTGCTCCCCAGGTCCTCGCCGCCGCTGATCGAGTCCTCGAACCCATCACCGGGAACACCCCGTACAATCACCTCTCGGTGCGCAGCGCGGTGGCCATCGTGGTCGACCGGCTCACAGGAAGCGCTTGACAGGCTTCAGGGGATTGGAGTATGAACCGGGCCTCAGGATCGTCGTCCCACGATGAGGACGGTATCCTTCGTACCAGGAGGCAGCATGGCCAGCATCGACCTCGAATTCACCAACGCGATGCTCAAGCAGGACGTTCCCGAATTCCGCCCGGGCGACACGCTCAAGGTTCACGTCCGCATCAAGGAAGGCGAGAAAGAGCGTATCCAGGTCTTCAAGGGGGTCTGCATCCGCCGCAGGAACGGGGGCGTGCGCTCGACCTTCACGGTGAGGAAGATTTCGTACGGGGTCGGCGTCGAACGCGTATTCCCGCTGCACTCCCCCTCGGTCGCTGGCATCGAGTTGGTGGCTCGCGGACGTGTTCGCCGGGCCAAGCTCTACTATCTGCGCGAGCGCACCGGCAAGGCAGCGAGGATCAAAGAGATCATCTCCTGACCTCTCCCGTCGGTCCTTCACGGATACCCTGTTCTGGGTGCATGTAAGAACATTAGCTTACGACGTAGTACGGCTTCCACGAGTCGCCCCCTCAAGACCTTTCCTTCTCCCGGGAGATGGTCTATACTTGCACCGTTCTGCGGTCGTCGCGTTGTACCGACCCTTCCGTGGGACCAAGCCCGGAGACGCATGCGCCTTCCGCACTACCTCCTAGTCGTGATGCTCGCGGCCATGGTCCCCACCAGCACGGTGGGGTTCGTCCAGACCTTGACCCCGGATTCGAACCAGTTTTCCATCAAACAAACCTACATCCCGGAACACAATTTCCCGCTCTCCTTCCAGGTTGCAGGCGAGCTTGGCAACAAGGTATTGCAGAACAATGATCTGGCAAAGACGATTGAAACCTCGTTGCGGGCCTGGGAACAGGTACCAACTGCCTCCGTCTTTTTCGGTCCCATCAGTTTCGTGGATGATCCCCCCATCGGCTTCGACCGTCGGAATGTGATCACCTTCGCCGATGAGGTCAACGCCTTGCCCGGAGATGTGGTAGCGTATACCTTGATCACCCTTGACGACTCGGGCGCGATCCTCGACGCGGACATCCTCCTCGATCCGGCCCGATCCTTCTCCACCACCCGCACTGCGGACAGTTACGATCTGGGCTCCGTCCTTACGCATGAACTCGGCCACGTACTTGGTCTTGGACACTCCCCGCTCCCGCCCGCAGTCATGTACCCGTTCGCAGGGCCGGGTTCGACCCACCAGCGGCAGCTCCACCCCGACGACGTCATTGGCATCTCCACCATGTATCCTATTGATGTAAAAACAACCGCCAAGAATCTCGCCACCGCGGTCACCACCGCGGCCGTGGGGGGGGCGATCTCGGGCAAGATCCTGCGCGCGGGTGCGCCCGTGTTCGGAGCCCACGTGGTTCTCCTCAACGAATACGGCAATGTGGTCGGCAGCACCCTGACCCTGCCAAACGGGGAATATCGCCTTGCGGCCTTGCCGGCCTCGGTCTACAACCTCCTGGTCGAACCGCTCAACGGTCCGGTCAGGGTCTCGGATATCACCCCGGGCCAAGAACGTCCGAGTCCCGGGACCATCGTCGACGATTTTCCCACCGTCTTCTACACGGACCCCGGTGGCGCCGGTCTTCGTTCCCGTGGGAGCCACCTGCTCGAAGACGCCTTGCCGCTGTCTGTAGCGCCGGGGGTCGAGCTCAATGGGTTGGAACTCGAAGTGCCGACCGAGCCCGCGACCTTGAACCTAGCCATGGTCTGGCAAGAGTTGCCGCCGACCCGCGATCCCATCTTCCTGACGACCGATGCCACGGCCCTGCTCAGCTTCACGGCCGATCCCCTACGCTCGGTCCGCGCCGCCGGCATTCTCTCCACCGAATACCTGCTCGGTTCGCTGATCTTCGACCACGCCCTCGGTACCTTCACCCTCGAATTCACCCTCGACGGCGCGGTGGAGGGTTCCAAAGCCCTGATGATCAGCGGTGACCGGGAATTGGCAGTCCTTCCGGCCGGTATTCACGTTGGCAAGACCCCTGCGCCGGT
>MGSU01000220.1 GCA_001799195.1 Deltaproteobacteria bacterium RIFOXYA12_FULL_61_11
CTTCGTCTCATCTTTTCCTAGACTTGTCGCAACGCGGCATCTTTTCTGTGACGGTTAGACGAGACGCGAAAATCGGTGCTGATTGCGAAGATCGTTCAAATGAAAAAGGCTGGTCGCAGCTCGGAGGTACGCAAAGACGACCGGGGTTTTGAAGACTTGAAATTGACATCATACAAGAGTTTTTGCCCAACCCGGCGATGCAGCGGCCACGGCTTACGCCGCGCCGCTGATCGTGAACGTTCTCTGCCAGCATCCCGATCCTGATCGTCAGCCGCCCCTTGCTTGCCCTGACCGCTGCGAAACGGGTGCAACCCCGCCTCCCCACAGAACGCTTTGCCGATATCTTGGTCCCTTAGGTTTGGAAGATATTCTCGATCATCCTGGACAAGGGCTGAAAGGGGTTAGCTCTTCTTTTCAGCGTTTTCGAGGATGTACTTCGCGATGCGTTCCATGGGTTCGCGCTTCTGTTCCAGGGTGATTTGAACGTATCGACCGGTAATGTCCTTGACCTTGTGGTTGAGCAGGTGTTTGAGCACGATGAAGCTGAAACCGAGGCTTTCGCCGTAGCTGGCGAAGGTTCGACGGAGGTCGTGTGAATTGATCCGAATGCCGCATTGAGCTTCGATGAGTGCGATCTGATAACGCGGTTCAATGATGTGGCCGGTCTTGCTCTTTGAACTCGGAAAAACCCAGGGTGAATCACCGCAGCGTTCCTTACGTTCGGTCAGCAAGGTCAACAGAAACGTCGACATCGGTAATTCGTGATCCTTGCGGTTTTTCGTATCCAAGACCTTGAAGCTGCGTTGTTCGAAATCGACCTGTTCCCAGCGCAGGGTCATGGCCTCTTCACGGCGTAAACCGGTGAACAGCAGGAACAAGAGATAATCACGGACAATTTCGTTCTCATGTTGTTTGGCCGGTAGCGAATATAGGGCTTGCCACCAAAGGGGGAGAATGATCGGAGTGAGAAAGGTACTGCGCGGTTCAATGGCATTCCATCGTTTTTGCCTGGACAAGCGCTCCACGGGATTATCCGATATGACAGGTTGACCATCGGGCCCCTGGATATCAGAGGCAAAGTTGAGGAGAGCGCGCAAGAATCGCATGGCTATATTTGCCCTGGCTGGGCTCTTGCGACTGAGTTCTTGATGCCGCTTTTCGACTTTATCTCTGGTGATGTTCTGCAAGGGAACATCGCGCCAATCGGCAAAGTAATTGTTCATGCAGCAGCGATAATCACGCAACGTATTCGCTTTGAGGTTGGGACGGGCATTTGAATATCGTTCGAACAGTTCCTTCAGCTTGATGGAAGCGAGTTGTTGTTGAATTTCTTGACTTCGGGGATTGGTCCCCTTTCTCATAATGACGAGGTTCTCGATGGCAAGGCGGCGTGCTTCATCAGGGGTGTCGAAGGAAAAGTCAGCGCAACGGAGGAGAGACGGCAAGGCGATTCTGCGTTATTGTGACAATACAGCAGGTAGCATCAATGGAATGTGGCTCACGTCCGAGGCTTGAACCGGACCACGGTCGACGTGCCGCCGGTTGCAGGGTGCACGGTCTCCATGGTGCCGCCGAGTTGCTCGACCAAGTTCATAATGATACGCAGGCCTAGGCCGGGTTCGGTCGGCTCCGTCATCGTCACCTGATCTCTCGATCGGTTCTGGTCGTGCACGCGAAAGACCAACTCTCCCTCCTGCATCGCAGCACTCACCTCGATCACGCTCTGCCGATCCTTGCCGTTACCGTGTTTGAGGCTGTTGGTAATCAATTCATTGAGGATGAGACCGCAGGGCACTGCCTCGTTGAGGTCGAGCCAGAGTTGGCCTTCCGTTTCCTCCAACTGCAAAAGTGCTTTGCGATCGGTCAGACCGGTGGAGAGGTGTTTGATCAAGCTGCGCAGGTACAAAACGAGGTCGATGCGGGTGAGGTCCTCGGAGCTGTAAAGCAATTCGTGCACCAGGCTCATGGACTTGACCCGATTGGTGGCGTCGCGCAGTCGGATCGCCACTTGGGGGTCGACCTCTCCCCTGGCCTGCAACGAGAGCATGGCCGACACGATGGCCAGGTTGTTCTTGACCCGGTGGTGAACTTCTTTGAACAGGACCTCTTTTTCGGCCAACGCCACCTTGAGTGCGGTCTCCGAACGGCGTTGTTCGGTAATGTCGTCTATGCTGGAAAACACGTAGGTTTCATCGTCAAGGTGGAGAAGCTGAGAAGAGAACCTGGCGAGGAAGGTCGTTCCATCCTTACGCCGGAAACGGGTCTCCCAGCCGTGTACTACCTCTCCTTTGCCGAGGTGCTCGATCACCTTCCGCCGTTCCTCGAGGTCCACCCAGAGTCCCAGCGCGATCGAACCGGAGGCCAGGGCCTCCTCGCGGGTATACCCGGTCATCGTACTGAAGGCATCATTCACCTCGACAAAAGCCCCATCCTCAGGCCTGCTGAGGATGATGGCGTAAGGGCTGGTGCGGAAGACTTTGGAAAACTTTTCCTCGCTGAACCGCAACCTGCTTTTTGCTTGGGTGCGTTCGAACAGCGACCAGAGCTGCTCGAGAAACAGGGCGACCTGGGTGACATCTTCCTGGTCGTACTCCTCCTCTTTGTTGGCCAAGCCGCAGAGGAGAACCGTCCGATCATGCTTGAGGAGCGGGACTCCCAAAAAGCGGCGCATGGGTGCATGTCCCACGGGTAAGCCGGTCTTGCGCGGATCGGGGGCTTCGTAATCGTTGACCAGCACTACCTTGCGCTGCCTGACAGGCTCTGCCCAGAGCCCGGCGCTCTCCACCGGAAACTGCACCGGCCTATGGTCCACCTCACAGTGTTCCATGGCACGTTCGGTCCAAAGGGTAGCTGACATCACGGTCTCGGCTTGGTCGAAGAAGCCGATGAAACCGAGCTCGCTACGCGTTCCCCGGACCACCGCTTCGAGAGCGGCGGTAAAAAGCTCCTGTTGCGTGGATTCGGGATGCTCGTACAAACGCAACATCGTCTCGAGACGTATTTGAGCCGCGTTCTGGCAGCGTTCGGCTTGTTTCTGGGCGCTGAGGTCCACGACCATACCGAGTGCGCCGAGGAAGGAGCCATTCTCGCTCATGATGGCGTTGGTGGAAAGCTTGGTCCAGATCGAGGTCCCGTCTTTGCGCCGAAACTTGAACTCGTGCTGCTCCGAGATACCCTGTCGGCGCCGCTCGAGCAGAGATAGTGCCTCTTCTCTCGCCTTCTCATCCATGAAATGGAGCAAGTGGACGCCGATCATCTCGTCGGCCGAGTACCCCAACAGCTCGGCAAGACAGCGGTTGACATAGATGGTGTTGGCCTCGGCATCGAGTAACCAGATGCCTTCTTGCGCCGTCTCGACTATTCTGCGGTATCGTTCCTCACTGCGTTGTAAGGCCAGCTCCGCCTGCTTGTGCTCGGTGATGTCACTCAGCACCACCCGACCTACCGGCGCACCGTCATCAGCCCGAGCGGCGGTTGCCGTCAGATGCGCAAAGAAGAGTGTGCCGTCCGGTTTGACCAGCCGCAGCTCGCATTCCTGGGCTTCGGCGGTCTCAAAGAGCCGCTTGCGGTGCAGGTAGTAAATGTCCTGGTCAGCCTTGAAGATGAAGCGGGTGATCGGCTGCATGACCAGCTTGCTCCGGCTCACGCCCAGCAAGGTGCTGGCGGTGAGGTTGGCTTCCAGGATCAGACCGTGCTCGGACAGGGTGCAGTAGCCCACCGGCGCAAGCTCGTAGAGGTCGAAATAGCGTGCCCTGGTGGCTTCGAGCTCCACCTGAGCCCGACGCAACTCCTCGTTCTGCATCTCCAGCTCGATCTGGTGCACGCGAAGCTCGTGGAACACGCGCGCCGCTTCTTCAGGGGTTCCCAGGACCGAAGGCGGCACCTCCATGGCCCCGGCTTTTTCCTCGGCCAGGGTGCGCAAGGCCGCCATACCGGCGGGCGCTCGTCGTGGATCAAACTTGAGGTCGTTCATCGCCTCCCCCCCCATTGCCGTTCTGCGCAGCGTTTGTTGGTGACCCCGTGCGCACGAGCCCGGTCAGGTCGCGCCAGACGGAATAGAACAACGTCTTCCCTTGTTCGTGATAGACGGTCATCGTGATTTCGACGGGACATGACGCGCCACCCGCCCGGCAACACACCCAGTCGAAGCGCAGGCTGCCTTGGGACAGGCACTGGGCGGTAAGCTCCACGGCCTTCTCCCGGGAAAGACGCCCGTCCGGTTGGCGCTCCGGCGAAAGGCTGCCGACATCGGCTGCCAACAGTTGATGACGGGTTATGCCCAGCAGGTCTAGCGCCGCCTGGTTGCACTCGACAAAGCGAGAAACACGGCCCTCTGCTGTGACCTCACCAACGACGTGGGCATCCGGCGACAGCTCGTGCAGCGTGCGGTATTTCTGCTCGAGTGCGCGACACATCGCGTCGGTCTGCCGCAGCTCCGTGATGTCCACGAAGGTGATCACCGCGCCCTCGATGACGTTGTCGAGCGTGCGGTAGGGCAGAATGCGCATGGTGTACCAGTTGCCCTCTGCGGTCTGCACCTGCGCCTCTCTGGGGAGCAGGGTGTCCAGCACGGCCTGCACATCTTGCGTCAGGCGGTTATAGCCCGTGAGGTTGGAGACGAGGTGGCCTACCGGCCGTCCCACGTCGGTGAGAATCAGGTTGATGATACGGGTGGCGGCAGGGGTGAAGCGCAGGATGCGCAACTGGTGATCGACGAAGACGGTGGCAATGCCCGTGCCGGCCAATAGGTTGTTCATGTCGTTGTTGGCCCGCGAGAGATCCGCCACCTTGGTCTGCAGCTCGGCGTTGACCGTGGCCAGCTCCTCGTTGACCGATTGCAGCTCCTCTTTGGAGGTCTCCAGTTCCTCGTTGGTGGACTGCAACTCCTCGTTCACCGATTGCATCTCTTCGTTGGAGGACTTGAGCTCCTCGTTCGACGTTTCCAGCTCCTCGTTGGCCGTCTGGAGATATTCCTCTTTGGCGCGCAGCTCCTGTTTGAGCGCCGCGATGCGGGCGTCCACGTCCACGGCGCCGGCCTCGGCGTGCCCGCCGTACGGATCACTGCCGACGGGATACGGATGACCGAGCACCGCTGCGGCTTCCGGCGCCTCCTGCAGGATCACCAGGAACAGAGGCGTCTCGGTCGTCGCGGCGGGCTTGCCCAGCACCGGCGCGACCAGGTTAGGGGAGACCGGGCGCACGGTCAGGTTGACCCTGGAGAAGTCGCCGTTGGTCTTGACACGCAGGCCGAAGCAGCGCACGGCTTCTCCGGTTGCGGCGGTCTTATGCAGGGACGTGGCAAGATCGCGCCTCAGCCCTTCGCGGGCCATCTTGAGGATGTTGGCGATGCCGACCTCGCCCGGCGTCGGTTCCAGGTATAGGCCGGTGCGGCCGTGCAAATAGAGGATGTCGCCCCCTGCATTGACCAGCGCGCCGCCCGGAGCGACCTCTTGCAACAAGGCGGTTTCGGTCAGCTCGCGCAGCGATAGCTTCCCGGGCAGAGCCGCGCGTGCCGCGGGCCGGGCAGGCGCTTCTTCCATCGGCCCGGTCAGGGGCGGCAGGAACCAGCCCAGGGCTGCACGCTGCCTCCCGTGGAAATCCTCCTTGCGCTGGTAAAGCTTCGCCTTGCGGTCCTGCACGGCAAAGAGGTCCGCGTGCTCGCCCACGGTCTCGGAGGTGCCCAGGAAGAGAAAGCCGCCCGGGTTGAGCGCATAGTGGAACAGGGGGATGAGCTTCTTCTGCAATTCACCCCCCATATAAATGAGCAGGTTGCGGCAGCTCACGAGGTCGAGCTTGGAGAAGGGAGGGTCCTTGATGACGTCCTGCTCGGAGAAGACCAGCAGGTCGCGGAGGTTCTTGTGGATACGAAAGGCGAGCGGATCCCCGCCCGCGCCGACAGATTCGGGCACGAAGAAGCGCGCCAGCCGCTCCTCCGTAAGGTCTGCGCCGATGCTGGCCGGATAGAGGCCGGCGCGGGCTGTGGCCACGGCCTGGCTGTCGATGTCGGTGGCAAAGACCTGGAGATTGAAGCGCTGCTTTTGCACTTCCGGGCGCTCTTGCAGGAGGATCGCCAGGGAGTAGGCCTCCTCGCCGCTGGAACAGCCGGGGACCCAGACGCGGATCGTCGCGCCCGCGGGCCGGTCGGCAAAGAGCTTGGGGATAACCTGCTCCTCGAGAGCCCTGAACGCCTCCGGATCGCGGAAGAAGCTGGTCACACCGATCAAGAGGTCGCGAAAGAGCGCCTCCGTTTCGGCCGGCGTCGCTTGCAGGAACTTGATGTAGCTGTCCAGGGTTTCGATCTGATGGACGGCCATGCGCCGCTCGATGCGGCGCTGGATGGTGGAGGGCTTGTACTGGGAAAAGTCGTGACCCACCTGGCTGCGCAGGAGGACAAAGATCTTCTTCAGGGCGTTCTCGGCCTTGGGGGTCGGCGCGGTGGCCGTGGAAGGATGGCCGAAGGCGCGGCCCGCATAGGTGATGAGTTGGGCTGGCATCTCGGCCGGGGGCAGCTCGAAGTCCACGAGTCCCGTGGCAATGGCGCTGCGCGGCATGCCGTCGTGCTCGGTGGACGCGGGGTTCTGGGCTATAACCATGCCGCCCTCGCCCTTGATGGCGCGCACACCCAGGGTGCCGTCGCTGCCGGTGCCCGAGAGCACGATGCCGATGGCCCGCTCATGCTGGTCCTGGGCGAGCGACCGGAAGAAGAAGTCGATGGGAAGGCGCTGACCGCGCGGGGCGGAGGGCTCCAAGAGTTGCAGGGCGCCGCCCAGAAAGGCCATGTCCCGATTTGGTGGGATGATGTAGGCGCAGTTGGGCCTGACCACCATCCCGTCTTCGACCTCAAACACTTGCATGCGGGTGTAACGCCGGATGAGCTCGGTGAGGATGCTCTTGTGATCCGGGGCCAGGTGCTGCACCAACACGAAGGCCATGCCGGGGTCGCCGAGGGCCGGCATGCCGGAAAAGAAGGCTTCGAACGCAGCAAGGCCCCCGGCCGAGGCGCCGATGCCGACAATGGGAAACCGGTCACCGGCGCTCTCGACGGGCCCCTGCCTTTGGGCCGCGCTTGCTTCGACCGCGCTCGTCGCGTTGACGTCGGTCGTCGGCCTGGGTTTCTTCGAGGTGGACCTGGACGGCTTTCGGGTTGTCAAGGTGGAACTCCGGTCATCGCGGCATCGCATCAATAAGGATCATCTATAAGGATGAGGATTAAAGACGGATATACTACACGTGGCCCACAACAACGACCACAAGGCCGGACTCGGTTTCCACACGCGCCTCTACAGCGGGTGTGCGTCAGCAAAGAGGGGATAGGTGCTTGACCTTTCCTGGCGGTGTGATATTGTAGATGAACGTCTACAATATTGAG
>MGSU01000221.1:0-4173 GCA_001799195.1 Deltaproteobacteria bacterium RIFOXYA12_FULL_61_11
TTCTTGGCCCATTTCGAGAGCTTGGTGCTGCTCTTCAAGCACGAGTTCAGCTTCCCCGAGCAGCAGCGCGTCGCGGATGCAGGTCAAGCCGTGTTGGACGACCTCTTCGCCCTGGGGTGGGTCGGCCGCGATGCCGAGGATTGCCTCGAGATCATCGACTACCGGATGATCAAGTTCCTGCACAAGGTCATGGTCCCGGCCTACGAGACCCTCCTGACCATGGTCGACTACTTCCACCAGGTCGAGGACGTGGAGCCCTGCCAGGAACGGAATCTGGTCAACGCGATCATGGAGTTCGGCCGCTTCCAGTTCGCCCGCGGCGCGGTCCAGTTCGAGGAAGCTTTTTCCGGGATCAACGTGCGCAACGCCTTGCCTTACTTCGTCTTCAAGGGGTTGCTCGTGCTCGAGCCGGGCGAACGCAAGGGCAAAACCTATACCCTGCAACCTTCCGCGACCGTGCTGCAGGACATCTGCCTCGATTGCGCCCTGATCCGCGACGCCGATCCTCGCGACAGCCACCACGTGCTACCACCCAGACGTCGTATGCCCCCTACCCTTGCCATGGAGGTTCCCCATGCCTGCCCACCGCTCTCTTGATTGTTTCAAGGCCTATGATGTCCGCGGCAGGGTCCCGGACCAACTCGACGTCGACCTGGCCAGGGACATCGGCCGGGCCTATGCTACCTTCGTCAAGCCCTCGACTGTGGTGGTCGGCCGAGACATCCGTCTGACCAGCGAAGCGATGACCGCAGCCTTGACCGAAGGCCTCGTGGCCTCCGGTTGCAAGGTACACGACATCGGTCTGTGCGGCACCGAGATGGTCTACTTCGCCACCGCCCACCTCAACGCCGACGGCGGGATCATGGTGACCGCCAGCCACAATCCGAAGGATTACAATGGAATGAAATTCGTCCGGGAGGGCGCACGCCCGATCAGCGGCGATACCGGCCTCGAGACGATCCGCTCGATCATCCTCGAGCGGAGTTTCGCTCCCGACCGCAGGGGCGGTTCGGTCGAGCGGGTCGAGGTGTTGGAAGCCTTCATACACCACCTGTTGCAGGTCGTCAGACCGGAAGCGTTGACCCCCTTGCGCTTGGTCGTGAATCCGGGCAACGGTTGCGCCGGTCCCGTGCTGGAAGCCTTGGCTCCGCGCTTACCCGTCCACTTCCTGCGGAGCAATTTCACTCCGGACGGGACCTTCCCGAACGGGGTTCCCAATCCGCTCCTACCGGAGAATCGCGAGGCCACGGCCGCCGCGGTGCGCGCTGGCGCCGCCGACCTGGGCATCGCCTGGGACGGCGACTATGACCGTTGCTTCTTCTACGACCACACGGGGGCCTTCGTCGACGGCTACTACATCGTGGGCTTCTTGGCCGAGGCCATGCTGCGCAAGCACGGCGGCGGTGCGGTGGTGCTCGACCCGCGCCTGACCTGGAACACCCTCGAGGTGCTCGCCCGCAACAAGGGGCGGGCCGTGATCTCGAAGTCCGGGCATGCCTTCATCAAGGAACGCATGCGCGCCGAGGACGCGGTGTACGGTGGCGAAATGTCGGCTCACCACTACTTCCGAGAATTCTTCTATTGCGACAGTGGCATGTTGCCCTGGCTCTTGCTCTGCGAGCTGGTCGGCAAGGCCGGCCGTCCTCTGGCCGACCTCCTGGCCGAGAGCATGGAAGCCTTCCCGATCAGCGGGGAGCAGAATCGCACCGTGGCCGACCCACAGCGCGCCCTCGCCCTGGTCAAAGAACGCTACGCCGCTACCGCCTTAGCCAGCAGTGAGGTCGACGGCATCTCCCTCGAATTCGCCCAGTACCGCTTCAACCTGCGGATGTCCAACACCGAACCGGTGATCCGGCTCAATGTCGAGACCCGCGGTGATCGCGCCCTGTGCGACCGGATTACGGCAGAACTCCTTTCGACGATCGAAGGTGCCTAAGCTCGCGAAACCCCGTTGACAAACCCCCTCCCCGCGGGTATGGTCCTCGCCCGTGAGCGGGGTGTAGCTCAGTCTGGTTTAGAGTGCTGCGTTCGGGACGCAGAGGTCGGAGGTTCAAATCCTCTCACCCCGATTGAACAGAAGGGACGCGGGCCATGAGGCCCCGTCCCTTCGTCGTTCCCGGCCACTGTTGCTTCGCCCACGGAGGTCCCATGACGGTCGTCACCTTGATCCTACGCTACCTGGGGTTGTTCTGCTTGCTTGCAGGCTGCACCGTGTCCTGTTCCGACGAACCCGCCGAGATCGTCGCTCAGACTCCTTCCCAAACTACTCCCACTACTCCCACAACTACTCCTCAGCCCACCCCCACCCCGGAACCCGTGGCAGTGCCCGAACAGTCATCCGACCCAACACCCGTGGTCGAAATCGAACCGGCCGGGCAATGCCTGCGGCGAGAGTCCAGTTACCAAGCCACCGACATCAGCGAGGCGCTGAAGTCCGGGTTGGTGCCGCGCTATCAACTCCGCTCCGTCTATACCCAATACCCCAAGCTCCTGACCTATTACCAGGACCGGCTCGAGGACTTCGCCGCCCTCTACCCCGAGGGGCTCTTCACCGTGGATCCGGGCAAGGTACTCGAGGCCTTTGACGGCACCATCACCTTCGGTTGGAGCGAAGTCCACGTCCTCCCCTTCCAACCCCTGGCCGTGGTCCTATTCGACGAGAACGAAATGGCCTTCTCTTCCTGGACCGGGAGTTGCGGCCAAACCACGGTTCCCGGGCTCCTCTTCGAGAGCAGGGTCAAGCCCCTCTACGAGGAAGAACCCGGCTACCTGATCGAGGATTTTGCCTTCATCTCGGATCTCAACGCCCGAGCCCTGGGGTTCACGCATGCCCGGCTCATCCGCGAACTGTCGAGCAACGTCGCACCGGCACCGAAGTATTATTACAATGGCCTCCTCGAATGGTCGGCCCACCCCAAAGGGTTAGCCGCTGACGATCAATTCGACAAGGTCATCACCCTGGACAACAACGCGCACAGAGTCGGCGAGGTTTTCGCCATCAGCCCGCACCCGAACTTCTCCCTCTCCCAGGTCGAGGCCACCGCGCCCACGATCCTCACCGCATTCTTGTGGAAGGCCGCGCCTGCCGACCCGGCCGGCGCACCGGATTTCGTCTATAGGATCGTCTTGCAACCCTTGCGGTAGGGAACACGCCCGCTCCCGAGCGAGAGCGTTCAGTCTTCCTGCGGGAAATTCTTGTAGAAAGCCTCGAGGATAGCGGTAAAAATCTTGCCCGGCCTGGGGGGGTCCGGATAGGTGAATTGCTGCTGCGTCTTGGTCACGGACTTGACCACATCGACCAGAGCTGAGTTCTTCTCGCGTTCCACGGTGCGGGTCTCGGTCAGCCCGACCTCGTGATTGCCTTCCCAGGCCATGGTCTTGTCATTGAGATCGTAGACGACCATCGAGGCGCTCATCCTTGCGGTACTCGAGGTCTCGACCATATCCACCTTCTTTTGATCCTTGCCCGAACCGCGGGTCTCGGTGTAGTCGCGTTGGTTCTGGGTCACGAAGTGGTTCTCGACCCTGGTGAAGGCCACAAAGCGCAGCCCGCGCTCGCGAAGAGGAGCAAGACCGTCGAGCTCCGCCGGTTTGATGGCCTTACTGGTCTTGAACTGGCCCAGGAGGTTGTCCAGCACCGCCGCGTCGAGCAGGGTGCGGACCTCGCCCGAGGCCATCAACGGGAGGGTTTCCAACTCGTTGTGGAACTCGGAGGCCAGAGCGTTCTCCATCTCGGCGAGGTCTCCGTCCTCGAAGGCCTTGATGGTCGTGAGCGGCATGAAGCCGACCGGCGCGGCTTTGAGCGCATCGTGGGTAAAGCTCGACCGGACGTTGAGATAATTGAGGCTGGGGGTGCAAGCGGTTGCAAAGATTACAAGCACCAAGAAAGCCAGGATGCTACCGTGAGACATGAATCCTCCTTCTTCGTCATGGCAGGGGTCCGCCTTGATCTCTTCCCTTATGAGGACGTTGCTCGGATCACGAACGTCGAGGCGGCATTATAGGCACCGCCCTCCGGATTGCAAGACCGTACTCGGTATAGGAAGAATCGGGTTGACAAGAACGACAAATTCTTGGATACAGGGCGCCGGACGCCGAGGTGGTGGAATTGGTAGACACGCACGGTTGAGGGCCGTGTGGGGCGACCCATGCGGGTTCAAATCCCGCCCCCGG
>MGSU01000221.1:4179-7354 GCA_001799195.1 Deltaproteobacteria bacterium RIFOXYA12_FULL_61_11
GCTCTCCCCAAGGGCTGCGGTCGCAAGACCGCGGCCCTTGTGCGTTGTAGAGGCTGGTATTGGCGTGAATGCTGATTTACAAGCCTCTGCCGCCAGCGAACAGTGACCATCCTCGAAAGACAAGATGATGCGGGCTTCAATGCTTTTCTTGTTAACTATTCAAGGAAAAAAACGGCACAAAAACGGCACAGCATCTCTTCCGTGGTGCATCAACCAACCCACCTCCTCCGCTCGTTTGCGTGCTCCCCTGCTCGACCGGTGAGTAGGGTATCGGTCAGTCCATCGAGCTGATCCGGAGCCAGGTGCATGTAGCGCATCGTGGTGTGGAGCTCGGAGTGCCCGAGCACCTTCTGAATGTGAAAGACGCTGGTGCCCATCATTGCCAGGTGGCTGGCAAAGGTATGTCGCAGATCATGGAAGGTGATGGCATTGACCTGAGCAAGTCGCTGCATCGGCTTAAACCGCCGTTCGACTAGGTGGTGCATCTTGGTGCCGAAGACCAGCGCTTCGGGTTCCCTCATCTGAACCTCGCGCAGGATCTCCACGACCATCTCATTCATAGGCACCACCCGCGGGCGTTTTCCTTTGGTGAACTCGTTTATTTTTTTGGTCTTGTCGCAGTAATTACGATGAACCATGATCCTGCGACGGGTAAAATCCAGATCCCCTCTGGTAAGTGCCTGGACTTCCCCCTTTCTCAGTCCGGTATGCACGGCGAAGGCGATGACGCGATAGAGTTCCCAATCTCTGTTCCGGGCGAAGGTGAGAAAACGATCACGTTCGTCCATACTCCAAAAACGGTAGGGTTGCTCAGGAACTTTGATCTGACGAAGCCCCCCCGCCGGGTTTACAACAAGGTCTCCCATTTTGACCGCTTCCAGTAGAATACTATGGGCCAACCCCATAATGTTGTTGATGGTCTTTGGCTTCAAACGGCCAAGTCCGGATAAATCGGACTGCAATCTGACTAGATCGGTACGGGTGATCTCCACGAGCCGTTTCTCTCCAAAGGCTGGTTGAAGGTAGTCCCGTAAAATCTGGCGGTCCCGGATTAATGAGGCCTCGATCTTATGCACTGCTCCGTGCAGACGCAGCCATTCTTGGGCATACTGGGTAAAGGTGGTGGTCTGCCCTCGTAATTTGGCGAGGGGGGACCATTGGCCTACAGTGCGCTCGTACTTTAAATTTGTTTCGAAATGATCGGCGTCTATTTTTCGGCGGAACGTTCTTGACCGGAATTTTCCCAAAACGCGCCATCGGACGCGCCAGGTACCGGCTTGGGTCTTCATGGCCATGTCAACCTCCTCGGGTTTGCAGCCAAGCGAAGACCTCCTCCCAAGAATATCGCACCAGCCTTTTTCCGAGTTTTACTGCCGGCATGCCATCCTCGTAACGCCATTTCCTGATCGTTTTCGGCGCCACGCGAAGCCGATACGCTAAGTCCTCGGCAGTCAGGAGGTGCGGTGAACCCTCTCGGTTGTCAAATAACCGTACTGCCTCCCTCTGTTGCCGTGGATGGGCCATGATGTCAACCTCACAGATAGTACGGTGTTCATGCCTTGCGGCGCGGTAACAGTTCTTTCATTGCCTGGATGAGTTCGCCCTGGCTCCTACTCAACTCTTCAAGCTCCCTGATTCGTTGAGCTTGCTGTTTGATTATTCCCTGCAAGACCTGGAGTTGTTGTTCTGGAGCTGCACTGCGTGCCTCGAGTTCCTGCGACCGCCCCTCAGGTGATTCACAAGGCTGTGTGCCAGCCTGTATGCCACTCGACTCACACCCCCCACCGAAGGCGGCTTTTAGATCCGCTTTCATTTTTTCCCAGGTCTGCAAGGACTGCTCGATCAGTGTTTGACGACCTTGACGGTTGTTCGCCGCAAGAAGAAACTGATGTAAATTTTGAGGGGAGGATAGGCCATCCCCCGGATGCTGGGAAGCAAGGTCCCTGATAACTTGTGCTCCCAGAATCTCCGCAAGAGAGCGCGGAATATCATTAGAATCCATGAGAAACCCTGGTTCCACCTCTAAGGCTTGAGCGATTTTCTCAAGGGTCTTGGGGCGGGGGCGCTGTCGTTTACCAGACAACAAAAAATGTAGATGCTGAGCACTGACACCGGACCTTCTTTGTAAATCTAGAACAGACATTTCTTTTTCTTTCAATATTTTGGCAAGTCGATCCGAGCGAAACATCGCAACCTCCACAAAATTGCTAACAGCATCGTAGAAGAAAATTATTAGCAAGTCAACATTTTTGTTATTGCTAAACAACAATTATTGCGGTATAAACATTTTTGTAGTCATTCACGGAGACTTGTTATGCGGTCCTTTTCTGCAGAAATCCAAAAATTCTACAGAAAACAACGCGGTTGGAGTCAGCAGCGGCTCGCCGATCGTGCCGGCCTCAGCTTGTCCATGCTCGCCGCGATCGAACGTGGTGAGCGACGTCCAGGGTGCGACCTCCTGACCCGACTCGCCGATGCCCTACAGGTGAGCCTTGACAGCCTCTGTCCCGAAGCCGGGAAGCAGGTAACCCACCCCCAAGAAGGAGTCAACTGAGATTGTTATGAGTACGATCAACTGCTCGGGCACTCCGCTCCAACACAACCCCGGCCAGATCAATGACCATGGGAGGGCTGTTCAATGAGCGCATCAAATTTCTGCGCCCACGATGCTGCCGTTTTTTTTGACCTCGTAAAAGGTTTTTCCCCTGAGGCCTTGGTCGAACTGCGGGTACTCAAGCGGGATAGGGGCGGTGCCCTATGTGGTTTCTTTGATAGGAGGGGGGACTTTATCCTAGCATGCGGTACACATTCGGGACATGACAACGTTTATGCGGGGCTACAGTCGCGCCCACAGTGCATGCTAAATCTGGCCCCTAATGAGTTGCGGCCGCTACCTTCAACGACGAAAGCTGAGGACATCGAAATACTACAAACATTCTTCGTCGACATCGATCCAGTTCGCCCCAGGGACTGCGCGTCCACCCAGTCAGAGTTAGAGCTTGCACGTGAGGTTGCCAAACAGATCATTGATTGGGCACGCAAGCAGGGGTATCGCAAACCATTGGTCGTCATGAGCGGAAATGGTTATCACCTGTTTTTCTCTCTGCCAGCAACAATATTAACACCGATTTTCGCGCGATCAAATAGCAAACAACTTCACCTCAGCCCGCAGAGG
>MGSU01000222.1 GCA_001799195.1 Deltaproteobacteria bacterium RIFOXYA12_FULL_61_11
CTGCACCCGTCCATGCCGTTACCTCTTGTGCAACCAACCGAACATCATGTTTTCCTTTCCCTTCCTGGGGACGCGGGGGTGGAAACTCTGAGTAGTATGTTCCCTCTTCTTCCGTTCGGGTCCTCCCCCTGCACCCAGGGGGATTTCCTCATTCCACGGGTCCAAAAAGCAGGTCTCCCGTGTCCCGCAGGGCAGCGAGGACCGGGTAGTTCGAGGTGAGGTAGAGAGCGTGCAGCCTCCCCTTACCGGGCAGGAGCTTGGGGAGCAGGGTGCCGAGGGCTCGGCGGGTCAGGAACACTACTGCCAGGTCGACGGGAGTCCGGTGCTGTTGGTACAGAGCATCGACACAGCTCGCCAAGGTATCCCCCCGAGCAGCGACGACATCGAAGAGCACCACGGGGAGGTTGCCGGAGGGTGGGAGCTTGCAGGACACCAGCCTGGGGACGCCGTGCTCGTCCCGAGCGGTCGAGATCAAGCCGATCCGAGCCATCCCCTTACCCGCCAGCACCTCGCGCGCTCCCACGTATAGGGGCAACGCTGCGCGGAGTACGAAGACCGGCAGGAAGGGGCCCATCTCCGCATAGAGCTTCTCACAGAGGTCCGCGCCCAAACGCTCGAGCCAACGCCGGAATTCCTGGCCATTGCCGAGCAAGGCCCGGACCTCGGGCGGGATCGGAGGAAAGCGCGCCTCTCCCTCCGCCAGACCCTCGAGGACCCGTTCGGGGAGGATCGCCGCCACGGTGCGAAAAAGCTGGTCATCGAGGCGATGGATGTGTCGTCGCATGGATGGTCCTTAGACGTTGGGCGAGCAGTTTCCTGGCCAGGGCTGCCAGGGGGCCGCGATCCCGGGGGCGCGCGAGCAACCTGCCGGCGCGTTCCGACAACTCTTGCTGATCCAAGGTACCGACCACCCTGTCCCGCATCAGCCACTGCCCGTCGACCATGACCTCGCGCACCGCCCCGGCACCGCAGGCATACACGAGATGAGACTGCAGACGCTCCGCTGGGACGAGTCGAGGATCGGAGAGCTCGAGCAGAACCAGGTCCGCGGGCATACCGGCGACGATCCTGCCATCGCCACCTGACAGCGGAAGACCGCCGCGGGCAACGGCTCGGAACAAGCGAGCGCCGAGCTCCCGCGGGTAGCACGCTGCCCCGCGCCGGAATCTCGTGAACAGATCGGCCACCCGCATTTCCTCGAAAAGATCCAGGTTGTTGTTGCTCACGGCCGAATCGGTCCCGAGGAAGACGTTCACTCCGGCCGCGAAGGGTTTGTCTGCCTCGAGCAACCCACTGAAGAGTTTCAGGTTGGAGGTCGGGCAGAGCGCAAGAGCGGTTCTCGTCGAGGCCAGGACCTCGAGTTCCTCGGGGGTCGCCCAGGTACCGTGAGCCACCAGGGTCTGTTTCCCCAATACTCCGAGACGTTGGAGGTGCAGGACAGGCGTCGTACCGCTGGTTTCCCTCACATACTCGCGCTCGGCCTTGGTCTCGGAGACGTGCAGAGTGAGGGTGGCCTGGTGGTCGTCGCACAGACGGCCGCACCCTTCGACCAACTCGTCGGAGCACAGGTACAGGGAATGAGGAGCGAGCCCCGCAGTGATTCTGGGACAACCGAGGGCCGCGATCCGGTCCAGGTGCTTGCGAGCGGCACGAAAAGCCGCTCTTCTTTTCAGCGCGAATCCGTAATCCGTAAGCCCGAGCGCAGCAACCACCCGAAGGCCGCTGCGAACCAGCACCTCGAGCGTCGGCTGGGGGAAGGTGTCCATGGCCACCACCCCGGTGGTCCCGGCTCGTATGGCCTCGAGGAGTCCGAGGCCGAAAGCGACCGTGAGCTCCTCGACCGGTGCGCCGGCCGGATAGGTGGCTACGAGCCAGGGGAAGAGGGAATGCACATCGTCCTGACCTTTATCGAGGTAAGTCCCGAGATGGGTATGGCCGTTGACCAAGCCCGGCAGGACGAGCCGACCGCGGCAGTCGACGACCTCGTCCCCGGCTTCTTCGGCCTGGTGATCGACGACGTGCAGGACGGTACCGGCACCGACGGCGATATCCTTCCGCAGCGCTCTCCCCTCGGGATCTAAGATCAGTGCGTTGCGGAGAATAATCATGGGCTTCCCGGAACATACTCGAGCGCCGAGTATACCAGAGGTCGAGAGGAGCGGGAAGGAGGATCAGACCACGCTGAGGTCGAGTTCTTCAAAACCCTGGTTCCCGATTTCGAGAGGTTGGCTCAGGACTTGATAGGTGCCGCGGGCATCATGTGCGATGAAATCCTTGCCGATAAGACCTTCCCGGGACTCCTCGAGTTCTTGGGGCGAGATATTCAGCAAATCGCAAATAGCGGCATCGTTCTGGCGGGCTATGCCAAAGGTGTCTGCAACGAGGTGCAGGTAAAAATAGAGAAGGAGTTCATCGGGTTGTAATACCGACAAGGCCTCGTCATTGAAGAAATCCGGTGGCACGAGCCAGTAGTATCGCTTCATGGCGCGAATGCGATCGGGACGGAGGAATTTCCGGCGCATGATCGTCTCCCCCAGAGAGTACCAACTCCCTGAACTATACCTCCGGCCTGTCCGGTAATCAAGACAAAATAAATTTTTTTGTTAACAAATGTAAAAATAACGCTAGCGCTTTGTCGTGCAGCACTGCATTGCCGCTACAGCGGAGGTCGCCACCCTCCGCGGAAATTACATGGAGATTCCCAGACCATCGGGGACTTGCTAGGATGCAGGGGTTCATTCCGGGAGTATCGACCTTGGGCTGGCTGGTCTATCTTCTCCGCTGTGCCGATGACACCTTGTATTGCGGAGCAACCAACAATCTTCCCAAGAGGTTAGAGGAACATCAGCGGGGCCGCGGCGCGCGATACACCCGGGGACGCGGTCCCGTCGCCCTGGTCGGCAGCCTGCACTGTCCTCGGGGCCGCTCCGAAGCCCTGAGTTTGGAAGCAGCTATCAAACGACTGCGGCGTCCCGCAAAACTTCAGCGTTTCGGCCGAGTCCCCGAGACCGGAGCACCGTGCGGGGAGGGAAAAGAATCGGAGTAGACGTCAGAAGGCCGGGGTGCAACCTTCCCAGGATTTCACGGAACGACCTTCCCCATTGAAGCATTGACCACCGTTCGCATCGGTCCAGCGCGCGTTGGGACCGCACTCACGCAGACATCGCCGGCACTCGGGCTGGTTCGGCTCACGGAAAGGTGCGCAGTCCGCGGTGTAATCTCGCTCTTCGGCAGCCTTGCAGCCGTGCTGGGCCACCGGTTGACCGATCGGAATGAACCACTTGGTCTCGCACTCGCAGGTCCCCTCAGCCCAACGCGTGTGTCTCCCCTCCTCGTTCACCGCTGCTCCGTGGAGGCAGGTCAAACAGGAAAGGAGTTCCGCTCCCGTGGTATTACCCTGGCACCACTGACAAGAGACCTTGTTGGTCAGCGCCGCGCAGGGATCTCCTCCAGCGGCGGGATCGTCGTAATAGCCAGGATCGTCGGGTGGATTTTCGATAATGGGGGCTGGGGGCTCGGGATCGGTCGCGACGGGAATCGTGAGCTCGGGTACGTCCTGGCTGGCGTCGGCGGGAAGTTCGGTCGAGGAAGTTCCGTCCGGGGTTCCCTGCGGTTCCACCACTGCGGGATTGATAGGCAACATAGGTAGGGACGGTTGCGGTGCAAGGCCGAGGGGTTGAGCGCTCGACGGAGGAGCACCCAGGTCTCCCTGATCCGCGCAAGCGATGCACAAACCCACGACGATCAAGAGCCAGCGCATGGTCATCATCCACTCGAACAGGTTCCGAGTTCTCTCTTACAGTCGATACTGTACCTTAAAACTCCGGGAGATTCCAGCTCTTGTCCCCCCCCCTTTCCCGAGGCTCCACGAGGTTCAGGAGCTTTCCGCTTGCCGAACCTGCTCGCCGCTCCGACGCTGCCACGAGGGAAGAATACGCTCCTCGAGGAACTTTTCGATGCGCAAGTTGATCAATTCCGGGTACTCGACATAGGCAGCATGGCTACCTCGGCGAAGCACCAGCAGCTCAGAGCCGGGAATACGCTCGTGCATCAACAGGGACTGAGCCAGCGGAGTGAAGACATCGTCTTCGCCGGCTATGATCAAGGTCGGGACCCGGAGGTTGCCGAGCTCATCAGCAAGACTGTGCGTCCGCATATGCTTGGCCATGGTTATGAAAGTGCGGAGATCCATCTCGGCGAGCATGGTCATGTAATGATCAATCGCTTTCCGCTCCGAGAGTTGCCAATTGACGAAACCGAGGACCTTGGCCACCGGGAACCCAAAACCGTATTGGACCGCGCTGCGTAAGAGTTTCCTGGCCACGTGCTCAGGGGTTGGCGAGGTCAGTTCGAAGAGCTGCAGCAGCCGGTCGAACTGGCGTTCGAAAAAGGCTGAATTGAGAAAGGTCTTGAAAGGATTTTCATAGGTGCCGAAACCGGTGATGAGGCCGAGAGTCCGTTCGGGAAAACGGTGGGCGAACTCGAGACAGACCTGCACTCCCCAGCTATGCCCGATGAGCAGGGTGGTGTCGATCTTCTCGGCTTCGAGGATGGCCTCAAGATCGCCCATGATGTTATCTATGCCCATGGCCTCTGGATCCGCCGGAAGTCCCGAGCGATGATGACCTCGGTAATCCCAGAGGATGATGCCGAGCATGGACGAGAAATGAGCCACCAGATGGTTCCAGAAGGTGTCCATCGAACACCCGATCCCATTACAACAGACGAGCCACGGGCCGGTCCCGGTCCCGAGGATCCGGTAGCCGAGCATGGTCCCGTCATGGCTTACCAGGGTTCTATCGCCTGCCTGCATACGCCCTCGCCTAGGTGTCGTTCCTCCTGCTGCCCTCGACGATACTCTCGGCACTCAATGAAGACAATCCAAACACGAAGGGCCTGCTTTCCGAAAAGGCATTATGCACAGCCTTGCTGTGGATAACTTTCCAACTCACTGATGCAGGATGAAAGCTTCTCGGGACCTAGCATACCCCTAGCCCGGCACCCCTGGATTGGGGCAGCGGCATCGCGGAGCCACTCGCCCCCTTGTCCTATGGACGTCGCAGTGCAACTTTTCGGGCATCGTACCGTCTATCAATGAGCTGCGAGGTGACGATGAAATCCTGACCAATTCGTGAACCGTTCGAGATCGCAAGGATTTTACCTTTTCGAAGCAAGGAAAGTCGAGGTTATCCACAATTCCTGTGGATTTTCTGTTCGCGCTGCGACCTCGATTCCACGGGCCGCACCGGGATAATCATTGGGATCTGAGTGGTATTCTCGAGCATGAACACCAAGGCACATCTAGGGGACACCGCACCCGAGAAAAGAAGAAAGAAGCGGGGGATCCATTCCCCCTTGGACCCCGAAAAAGTGGAGCAAACAGCTCACGACCGTAACCTAGTCTCCTGCCTTAAACCACCCAATAACACATTGAAAACAGCGTGCTTCACCTAGAAAGTCAAGTCGAGCCCCAAGTTCCCGCCGAGGAAGCAACTTTTCTCCCCCGATTTCCAAGCTCCGGACGAGGGTGCTGGGTTTGCAACCCGAACGGATACCAAGAACAACCTCCCAACGAATCTGATTCGATTCCGAAAACCGGAATCGAATTGACCTACCTGCCCGGCAGTTCCGTGCCGCGACTCATGATTTCGATATAGCCCGCGTAGCTGAACAGGCGGTTGCGTTTCTGGGCGGTCAGCTCCTTGACGATACCGAGCTGCTCTAGGTGGCTTAGCGCCTTGTTGACCGTGGCCGGGGTGATGCCGGTCTTCTCCACCAACGAGCCCGAGGTGGCGATGGGATGCTCCATCAGTGCCCGGTGGACTTGGAGCGTGGATGCCGCCGCTCGGCCGAGGCCGCTGATCTTGTCACGGTCCTGGTTCAACAGGTCGAGAAGCTGCTGGGCCGTTTCCACAGCTTGGGTGGCGGTGACGATCACGGCCTCGGCAAAGAAATCGAGCCAGGCTTCCCAGTCGCCGGTCAGGCGCACGTTGTTGAGCAGCTCGTAGTAATACTGGCGGTGCGTCTTGAAATAGAGGCTGAGGTAGAGCATCGGCTCCCGCAGCACCTTCTGTTCGCACAGCAGCAGCGCGATCAGCAGACGACCGAGACGGCCGTTACCGTCGAGGAACGGGTGGATCGTCTCGAACTGCACATGGGCCAGCGCTGCCTTGAGCAGCACGGGTGTCGGCTCCGGCTGATCATGAAGGAAAAGCTCCAGCTTGCTCATGCACTCCAGCACTTCTTCGGCGGGCGGCGGAACGAAGGCCGCATTGCCGGGCCGGGTGCCTCCGATCCAGTTCTGGCTGCGCCGGAACTCGCCCGGGGTCTGATTACTGCCCCGGCCCTTGGTCAACAGCACCCCATGGATCTCGCGGAACAAGCGCAGCGACAGCGGCAGCCCTTCCTCCAGCAGGCGCAGACCATGGTCGAGGGCGGCAACATAGTTGCTGACCTCCCGCACATCATCCAGCGGCACGCCTGGTTCCTGATCCAGTTCGAACAGCAGCAGGTCGGACAGCGACGACTGCGTTCCCTCGATCATGGAGGAGAGCACCGCTTCCTTACGGACGTACATGTAAAGGAACAGCGAGGTGTCCGGCAACAGCGTCGAGACGCTGTCCAGCCGCCCGAGCGCCAGCAGCGCCTGATCGAACTTGCTGCGCAGCCCCGACGTCCAATCGATGAGCGGACGCGGCGGCAGCGGCGCGGGCACGAAGGCCTGGGCCTTCTCCCCCACCGCCGATATGGTCACATATCTGCCTTGGAGTTCTCGCTTCATCCTGCCTGCCTCGAACCTAAAATAAGGCTCGCTTTTATTTTATCTTAAATGCAGATCCTAAAATAAAGAGTCAGGAAGGAAAAATCAAGTGGAGTTCCCAAGGGGGACCGCTTCGATTTACTCAGACGAGCGTTCGACACTGCAATCTCGTCAACAACCGTATCTCAATTTCTATATTGTGCACCCGTTGCATTGAGCATGGGGGCAAGGTGAGGGTCGATGGCTCGGCCGTGCATTTCAGGGTTGCTTCTGTTTCGCCTGATACTTGTCGAACCACTCGCGCGCCATCTGTTGGGCTTTTGCCAGGTCTTCTTTGGTTAATTTTTTTGAGACAATGTTTCGACCCTTTGCCGCGAGCTTAAGCTGAAGTTCTTTGCCTAAATATCCAGCAAAATATATGAATTAGTAAATATATCAATGATGTAAATGCATTTCTCAAGTTATCAACATTGCAAAAAGTAGTCACTAATTAATTGCTTTTTCACTTGACAAAGGGTTCAACAGGCCATATTATCAATCTATGGCTACGAGAACCGGCACAGTTCACGTTGTTACTACGA
>MGSU01000223.1 GCA_001799195.1 Deltaproteobacteria bacterium RIFOXYA12_FULL_61_11
CATGGACCAGGTTTCCTCTCCGATGTTCTCGCAGCCATGACCGTGGCCCGAGAACTGGGAGTTACGTTCCCGGAGTTGGCCGAGGCCCTGCGCCGTCCCTTCGAACTCCCGATGCGCATGCAACGCATCCAAGGGGCTGCAGGTCGGACCATTCTGCTGGACTGCTACAACTCCAGTCCCGAAGCAGCCCGTAACGCCTTGTGGACCTTCGTCGAACTCAAACAAGGGCAACCGGGCCTGGCCATCCTCGGTGACATGCGGGAACTCGGCAACCATGCCCATGACCTCCACCGGGAGTTGGGGCTCATCCTCGCGGGACTCGAACTCCAAGGCTGCCTTGCCGTGGGAGAGTATGCGGAAGCCTTGGTCGACGGCGCGGCCGAAGGAGGTTTTCGCGGGAGTCTTCGTAGCGTCACGAGCCTGGAAGAAGCCTCGGCCATCCTCCCCGAACTCGTTACCGGTTTTCAGTGGGTTCTGCTCAAAGCCTCCCGGAGCATGCGTCTCGAACAACTCTTACCGGGACTTGCGCCGGAGTATCGCCTCGCCTCTTCCGACCATTCCCACGGCCACGCAGGAGCCTGAACCATGCTGTATTACCTGTACGAATGGTTCGGCGCCCAAACGATTACCAATGTTTTCAAATATATTTCCTTCCGCACTTTAATGGCGGCCTCGACCTCCTTCTTGGTTGCCCTGATCGCCGGCCGCTGGTTCATTTCCGCCCTAACCCATCGTCACATCGGCCAGGAGATCCGCACCGACGGGCCCCAGAGCCATTTGAAGAAAAAAGGTACTCCGACCATGGGCGGGCTGATGATCCTCGGCACCATCATCATCTCGGTCCTACTCTGGGCCCGCTGGGACAATCGTTTCGTCTGGAACGCTCTGGCCGTGTGCTTCGGATTTGGCGCGCTCGGTCTGATGGACGACTACCGCAAGGTCGCCAGGCACAACTCCAAGGGGTTATCCCCTCGCGGCAAAATACTGCTGCAAACCCTGCTTGCGTTGGGCATCGGGGCCAGCCTCTTCTTCTACGGCTTCGACAGCACCTTGCATTTCCCGTTCTTCAAGGGACTGCAACTCGACCTCGGAGGGTGGTTCATCCCCTTCGCCGCCCTGGTCATCATCAGCACCTCGAACGCCGTCAACCTCACCGACGGCCTGGACGGTCTGGCCATCGGACCGATGATGATCGCGGCCGCTTCCTACCTGATCTTCGCCTATATCGCCGGGCACTTCTTCTTCAGTACCTATCTCATGGTTCCCCACGTCCCCGGGGCGGGAGAACTGTCCGTGGTCTGTGCGGCCGTGCTCGGATCGGGCCTGGGTTTCCTCTGGTACAACACCTACCCTGCGCAAGTCTTCATGGGCGATGTTGGTTCCCTCTCCCTCGGAGCCCTACTCGGGTATATCGCCGTGGTGACCAAGCAGGAAATCCTGCTCATCCTCGTCGGTCTGGTCTTCGTACTGGAAACCCTCAGCGTGGTAATCCAGGTCGCCAGCTTCAAGATGCTGGGACGCCGCTTCTTCAAAATGGCGCCCCTCCACCACCACTTCGAACTCAAAGGGTGGGCCGAGCCTAAGATCATCGTGCGTTTCTGGATCATTTCGATCATCGCAACGCTGCTGTCTCTCAGCGCGTTGAAATTGAGGTAAGCGATGAAGAAGACCTCGTCGCTACCTTTCCTGGGGCATCAATCGATCGACTACGTGATCTTCTTCGGCGCGATCCTTGTCGGAGTCTTCGGCTCGGTTGCCGTCTTCAGCTCCAGTGCGGTGTATTCGGAGTTGCGCTACCAGGATGCCTATCTGCTCTTCAAGAAACAATTGATCTTCCTGGTACTCGGCGTCGGCCTGATGACCTTTTTCGCCCATCTGCGCACGGACCTCATCCGGCACCTCGTCTATCCGATGCTCGTTCTCGGCTTCCTCCTGCTCGTATTCCTCTTCATCCCTGGCCTCGGTACCAAGGTGAACGCGGCCCAACGGTGGTTCCGCCTCGGGTTCCTCAGCATCCAACCGGCGGAATTGGCCAAGGTCGGTCTCATGCTCTACCTGGCTCACATCCTGGCAAAGAAAGGCGACAAGGTACGCGAGTTGGTCCACGGCGTGTTCCCGATCCTCTCCGTCGTCCTGTGCATGATGGTGCTGCTCATCCTACAACCCGATTTCGGCTCCACGGTCCTCGTCGGACTCCTGGCCCTGCTCATGTTGTTCCTCGCCGGCACCCGTATCTCCTACCTGCTCGGCCTCGTCGCGGTAACGTACCCCTTGCTGCACTATTCCATCATGGGAGTCGACTATCGGCGCAAACGTCTGCTCTCCTTCCTCGATCCCTGGGCAGACCCCCAGAACTCCGGCTTCCAGATGATCCAGTCCTTCCTCGGTTTTCATCGCGGCGGCCTGTTCGGCGTCGGGTTCGGCGATGGGAAACAAAAGCTGCTCTATCTTCCCGAAGCCCATACCGACTTCGTCTTCACCTCGATCGGAGAAGAATTCGGCTTCCTCGGCGCACTCACCGTCGTGCTCATGTTCCTGGTCCTGATCATCAGGGCCTGGTTCGGGGCAAAATCCCAGGAGGACGATTTCCGCAGACTGGCCGGTTTCGGCCTGGTACTGCTCCTGGCCTTCCAGACCCTGTTTAATCTCGGGGTCGTGATCGGTCTCTTGCCGACCAAAGGTCTCGCTCTGCCCTTCATAAGCTACGGAGGCAGCTCCCTCGTGTGCAGCTATCTCCTTGTTGGTCTTCTCTTGAACGTTACTGCGGTGGAACATGGTGGAACGAAACCTCGAACATAACACCGTGCTGTTCACCGGCGGCGGCACCGGCGGGCACCTCTTCCCCGCCCTCAGTGTGGCCGAGGAATTCGTCCGAGCCTGCCGGGCCAAGGTAGTGTTCGTCGGTACCCCTCGCGGGATAGAGAGTCGAGAGGTTCCTCGCGCCGGGTACCCCCTCCATCTCCTCCCGGTCGTGCGTCTCAAACGGGTCTCTTGGGCCGAACGGGTGCGCGCCCTCCTGGCCTTGCCGGTCTCCCTGTTCCTTGCCCTCTGGCTCATCCTCAGGCACCGGCCCATCGTGGTCATCGGTTTCGGCGGTTATGCCAGTTTCGCCGTGGGCGCCGTGGCTGCGCTACTCGGTCGCACCCTGGTGCTCATGGAACAGAACAGCATCCCCGGACTCGCCAATCGCCTCCTCGCACGATTGGCAAAGCGCATTTTCGTCAGCTTCGCCGAGGCAGCGGCCTGGTTTCCACAACCGGAACGCGTACTTTGGAGCGGCAATCCTCTTCGTCGCAGTTTCATTCAGGACGTGGCTCGCGGCACTGCTGAGCGGGACGAAACCCATTACACCATCACCATTTTCGGCGGCAGTCAGGGTTCGGCCCTCCTCAATCGGGTCGTGCCGTCGGCTCTCGGACAACTCGCCTCGGTCCAACGCGAAACCTTGCGGGTTATCCATCAGACCGGCGAGACCGACTTCACCGCCGTGACCAAGGTCTACGAAGAAGTGGGGCTCACCGCGGAAACCAGAGCCTTTTTCGACGACCTCGGCTATCACCTCGGCCGCAGCAACTTGGTCATCGCGCGCGCGGGGAGTTCGGTGTTCGAGCTATCCTATTGCGGGCTGCCGGCCATCGTCATTCCCTTCGCTGGAGCCGCCGACGATCACCAGCGCCATAATGCCAGAGCCTTCGAACGGACCGGCGCAGCCTTGGTCGTCGACGAGGCTGACTGCACCCCGGACTTCCTCCGCCGCACGGTGGCGGAAATGATCGAGCACCGTGAAGAATGGTCCCGGCGCGCCGTAGAAGCCTCGGCCCTGGGGCGGGAGGACTCGGCCCAATTCATCGTCCAAGCGTGCCTGCAGTTGGTCGCACAAGAGGCAGCGCAGCCATGACCGCGACCATGCTCACCACCCAACGCGTGCGCAAACGCACCTCTCGACCTCGGCCTCGCACGAACTCCAACGCTCGCGGTTCGATACGGCGCTGGCTCCGTCGCCTGACCCTCGGCTTGCTGCTCGCGGCTTCGACAACGGGGGTCTTTCTCGGTGGGTACGCTGTGTTTACCTCCAACTTCTTCGCCCTCCACGAACCGGTCTTCTGCTTCGACCAACCCTGTAGCGCGAACCTCGAAAAGGTCCGCCGCTTCGGCTTGCACCATGTGCTCCAACCCTGGTTGGGTCAGAATATCTACTTCCTCGATACCGCGGCGTTGAGGGCCAGCCTCGAACAACATCCGGACCTGGCTCACACCACGATCCGTCGGGTCTTCCCGAACACCCTGGTAATCCACATCGTCGAAGAACAGCCCGTCGCGCTCCTGCTGCAAGACGGGGCGCTGTACCTGGTCAATGCCCAGGGCAAAGCCTATAAGAAGGCCAAGCCCAGCAGTGGGAAAGACCTTCCCGTGATCTCGGCCTGCGCTTCTACCCTCGAACGAGGTGAATGTCTGAGGAAGGCGCTCGAGGCCGTGACCGTTTTCAAGGCTGCGCGCATCGTTCATCTGGTCTCTGAACTCGGGGTCGAGGCAGAACGTCTGCGCATCGTGTTCACGGACCTCGAGTATCCCGTCTACTTCGCGCTACCTCTCCCGGCGGACAGCATCACCCGGCTGAACGCCTCGAGGTCGTACCTAGGAACCCAGAAAACGAGAGTTTTCACCGTCGACCTGTCGTATCCGGGCAAGGCCGTAGCCCGCACCGACAGAGCATATTTCTAGAAGAGGGGGAACATTCTATGCGCCAAAACAAATCGATCGTCGCCGCGCTCGACATCGGCTCGTCGAAAACCTGTTGCGTCATCGCGGCACAGCAGGACCGAGCCCTGGAGATCGTGGGTCTCGGAACCACTGTTACCCAAGGCTATCGCCGCGGTGCATTGGTTGACCTCGACAAGACGGTCGCCGGGATCCAAGTCGCCATCGAGGAAGCGGAGACCATGGCCGGTGTGGAGATTTCCTCGGTCTATGCAGGGGTCGGAGGTTGTGGGGCAAAAGGGTTCAACAGCCACGGCGTTGTCGGCATCAAGGGCCGTGAAATCACCCGGACCGACATCGGCCGAGTTATCGAGGCCGCGACCGCGGTAGCCATGCCTCCTGACAGGGAGGTCCTCCATATCTTGGTCAACGAGTACCAGGTCGATGATCAGGGGGAGATCCGAGACCCGGTCGGCATTTGCGGCGTGCGACTCGAAGCCAGGGTTCACCTCGTTACCACTTTGGCCAGCGCGGCCCAGAATGTCATCCGTTGTACCAACCAATGCGGTCTCAAGGTCGAAGACCTCGTGCTCAACCCCATGGCCTCAGCAGAAGCGGTGCTCGGTCTGGACGAACGCAAGCTCGGAGTCGCCTTGGTCGACATCGGCGGCGGCACCTCCGATCTCGTCATCTACGTCAACGGCCAGGTCGTCCATACGACCTCGGTCCCAGTCGGCGGAGCCAACATCAGCAATGACATCGCCGTGGGGCTCCGCACACCAACTGCCGAGGCCGACAGACTGAAGGAGTTGTTCGGGTTGGCGTCGAGTAGCCTGGTGCACAAGGACGAGACGGTCGAAGTCCCCTCCGTCGGCGGCCGGAGCCCGCGGATGATCTCCCGTAAGATCCTCTGCGACATCATCGAGCCCCGACTCAAAGAACTCCTGCAGATGATCCACCAGGAGCTCGTTGCCTCGGGTTACGAGGGTGAACTCAACTCAGGGGTTGTCCTGACAGGAGGGGCAGCGCTCATGGAAGGTTTTCCCGAGATGGCCGAGCAGATCTTCGGCTGTCCGGTGCGGAGAGCCTATCCGTCCGTGGGCGGAGGCTTGTCCGACCTCGTCCACAGTCCTGTTTACAGCACGGTTCTGGGCCTCTTGGTCCACGATCACGCTCAACCGGGGATCAGTGCCGGAAACCGCACCAGGAGCCGCGAGCGGAACACCGAGGGAATGTATTTCCGGATGAGGAATCGCATGAGCGGTTTCTTCAAGGAATTCTTCTGAGAGAACGGAGCATGACCTACAACACCATTGAGAATCATAGGGGGGTAGCATGGTAGAGAGGGGGGGTAGCATGGGGGCATTCGAAGAAATCACCGAGAATCGCATCAAGATCCGAGCCATCGGGGTCGGCGGCGGTGGCAACAACGCGATCAATCACATGGTCGCCAGGGGTATTCGCGGGGTCGAACTCATCGCGGCAAATACCGACTACCAAGCGCTCACCAACTGTGCGGTGGATGCAAAACTGCAGCTCGGCACCCGACTCACCAAGGGCCTGGGCGCGGGTTCGGACCCGAGCATCGGCCGCGACAGCGCCATGGAGGATAACGCCCGCATCGTCCAGTTGATCGAAGGCAGCGACATGGTCTTCGTCACCGCGGGCATGGGGGGCGGCACCGGCACCGGAGCGGCGCCGGTTATTGCCAATATTGCCAAGGAAATGGGCATCTTGACCGTCGGCGTGGTGACCAAACCCTTCCTGTTCGAGGGCAAGAAGCGCCAACGCGTGGCGGAGGAAGGAGTCCAGGCCCTGCGCAAGGTGGTCGACACCCTGATCGTCATTCCCAACGAGCGCCTCATGACCATGGCCGAGACCAAGGTCTCGTTCGCCAAGAGTTTCTCGCTGGCCGACGATATCCTCTTCCAGGCCGTGCAGAGTATTTGCGATATCATCAACCACAACGGCTATATCAACGTCGACTTCGCCGATGTACGTTCGGTGATGGTCAACCGCGGCATGGCCCTGATGGGTACGGGCCTCAGCAAGGGCGAGAACGCGCTGGTCGACGCCACCCACAAGGCTATTTCCAGTCCCTTGCTCGAGGATGTCTCGATCTCCGGCGCTACGGGCATCCTGATGACCGTCATGGGTGCTTCCGAGAACATCTCCCTGGTCGACGTCAACAAGGCGGCCACCATTGTCAACGAGGAGGCCCACGAGGACGTCAACTTCAAGTTCGGCTTCGTCATCGACGAGGACATGGGGGAGGAGGTC
>MGSU01000224.1 GCA_001799195.1 Deltaproteobacteria bacterium RIFOXYA12_FULL_61_11
CTTGACCGAGCTCACGCCCAAGCGCGGGTTGACGTGGAGCACGCCGAACGCCCACAGGGGTCCGGCGAGGATGCCAAGGAGGTCGACCTCGTGTCCGTCCACCAGGCGCTCTTCGGCGCCAGCACCTCGCACACCCAGTTCGGCGCGACGGTAACGGCCGGTGGTCGTGCGCACGACGAGTCCGAGGTCCTCGTCGAAGACCTGGGGCAGCACCAGTTTGCTCTCCAGACCGGCCCCGCCGTCGACGAGCTCGCCGACCAGCACCAGGAGTTCTCCCCGACCGCGCAGATTGGCGTCCAGATAGGCAAGGCCGTAGCGCTCGCGCCAGCCGTCGAGGGTTGCGAAGGGAGCAAGGACCGGGGACCAGCGCTCCCGGAGGTGCAGGTGCAGGGTGGTACCCGCCACGTCAGCGTGGACTTCATGGAAGAGGTGGGTGCGGAGCAGCCGGTGCTCGAGTCGGCGTAGGTCGTCGGGGGCAGCCAGCCGGCAAGGCAGGGGGCAGCCGAGCAGCTCGAGGACGTAGTCGGGTTCGGTGCGGGAGAGGCCGTGCAGGCGGATCTCCTCGATCACGATCCGGTCGGCTTCCGGGGCTGCCGGCGCATCCTGGCCACGGCCGAGGGTCGCGAGGGTCAGGCCCAAGAAGACCATCAGGCCTGAGCGCTGGGCAAGGCCCCGGTTCGAAAACCGCCGTTCCCTCAAGCCCGAGACCCTCAGTTCTTGTAGACCTCCATGAACGAGGAGAGGTCGTCCTGGTATTGTTCGAGGTCGTCCTCGTCGATGCCGAGAGCCTTGGCGCTCTGCTCGAGCTGCTTCTCGTAGGTGTCGTTCTCCAAGACCTTGTAGCCAATGGACTTTGCCAGGGCATTGCCGAATTGCAGCGCGCAGAGGTCCTTCTGCTTGGGGTCCACGGCGAGGTGATGAGCGGTGACGTTCTGCGAGAAGCGCTGGTCAAATTTCCACTGTTGCAGGAGGCGGCCGCCCATTTGAGCGTGGGCCATGGGGAAGAGCTGCTCGACCAGGGCGAGGGCAAAGTCTTCGTCTTTATTCTTCTGGGCCCACAGGACGTCCGAGATGACCATCACCATCCAGAGCTTGCCAACGTCGTGGAAGAGGGTGTTGAGCAGGAGCTTCTCGTGATTCTCCAACCCCAACGCTCGGGACACGTTGAAAGCGCCGTTGGCCGAGGCGGTGCTGTGGTCGCCGAGGCGTATGACGAGATCTTCGAAGAGCGGGTTGTCGAAGCTGTAGATGTTCTTGGTGGCCAGGGTATAGAGGTGTTTGCGCACCTCGAGCAGGCCGATCTTGACGATCGAGGCCTCCAGGGTTTTGACCTGGGTCGTGCCGCCGTAGAAGGCCGAGTTGGAGATGGTAATGATCTTGGAGGTGAGCGCCTGGTCGTATTTCATCTCCTTGGCCATCTTCTGCACGTTCAGGTTGGGATCCTCGAGCATGTCGAGGACCTTCTTGGCCACGTGCGGGAAGACCGGCAGCTTGACCTGACCGCTCTTGATCCTGGAGATGATCTCGGCCGAGGTCTTCTTGGTGGCCTGGCCGAGTTCGGCTGCAGCTTGGGGGGACATGGCGGGCACCGCGACCGGCACCCCCGCCGTGAGGTCTCCGGCTACCTCGTTCTCCGCTTCGTCGGGGCTTGCCCCGGCGCTGGTGCCCTCGAAGCGTTTTCGCGCTTTGCGGTAGCCGGCTTTGTAGGCCAGGTCGAGGACCAGGTTGAGGACCTCCCGCTCTTCTCCCTCGAGCGCGTCGAGCACGTCCTCGAAGACGGTGCGGTGGTCTTCATCTTTGATTTCCTTGAGTACGCTCTTCGCGTCGAACCCGGCCATGACGGTGCTCCCTCCCTTGTCCCCGACGCGTGGCGTCCGAGATGTGAACGGGTAATTCGCTTGCCAAACGCAGGGCCATACTGTAGTCGGATCTAGTCGTTCGAGCAAGCCGTAAATGCCCGCGACCTTCGGTCGGGCCAGTGCAGGGTCGCCGGTCCCTCACCTCGGGAGGTAGGTCCATGAACCGTATTGTGCTCACCGTCATCGTGCTCTTCTGCGCCGCCGGGGCGCTGGCCAGAGAGGTCACGGTCGAGGTTCCCAAGCTCAAGCTGCGCACCGCGCCGAGTTTCCTAGCCACGCTCGCCGGCGAGGTGATGCAGGGAGCCACGCTGACCGTGGTCGGGAGCAAGGGCGCCTGGCTCCAGGTGCGCGACGCGAAGGGCAACACCGGCTGGTTGACCGAGAACTCGCTCACCTCCAAGAGCGCCGGGCTGCTCAAGGCCGGTGACCCCGGCAAGCTGCAAGGGCTCTCGACGGCCGAGATGACCGCCTCGATCCGCGGCGTGCTCGAGGTCAAAGACTCGTGCGGGACCAAGCTCCCGGCCTCGATCAAGACCAAGATCGAGCAGGACCTCGCCTTTGTGTTCGGGGTCAAGCAAGCTCCCGGGCTCGAGACCTTCCTGTCGGCCAGAGGCTTGAAACCCCGCGAACACGATGGTTCCGGCGTCAAACCTCCCGTGGACCTGGACACCGAGATGCAGATCGCCCAAGCTTCGCTGTTGCATGTGCTCGGGAGGAATAAAGTCCTGCGCAACGAAACCCTGGGGCGTTACCTCTCGGCCCTGGCCGACCACCTCGGCGGCGTCAGCGATCGCACCGACCTGCCCTACTACATCATCCCTCTCGACAGCAAAGAAGCCAACTCCTTCTCCCTGCCGGGCGGGTTCATCTTCATCACCCGCGGCCTGTTGGCCATGCTTAAGGACGAAGCCCTGCTCGTTGCGGTGTTGGCCCACGAAATCGTGCACGTTGCGAGGTACCATGGTCTTGCCGAACTCGAGCGCACAGAGGTGCGGACCAAGAGCCATGCGGCCAAGGCCGAGGCGGGTCTGGACGCGGAGCTGAGCAAGCTCGGTAGCGATGCCAAGCTGAAGGAGCGCGCCTATGAGGATCTCGCGGGCGACGCCTGCAAGCTCAGCACCCTGGTCAACAAGTGGGTTTCCTCCGGTCGGGCGCAGGCCGACGAGTACGAAGCCGATCGGTATGCCACCGTCTACCTCTACCGTGCCGGGTACGACCCCGCCGCGTTGACTCGTTTCCTGACCCTGGTCGGGCAGAGGGGAAAAGCCGAAGTCCAAACCTTCGCCGCCCATCACCCTCCGACCAGCGAGAGGATCAAGAAGGCGAACGCCTATATCTCTGGTGAGGGGCTAGAGGTGAAGGTCGAACTCGCCCCCCTGCAACGCACCTACAAACTCAACGTCCAACTCTGAGACCCGAGCGATCCGAACAACCCCCCAGGCCGGAGGCCCCCCATGACCGCGAGAAGCGTCGGAATCTTCGTCCTGTCCCTGCTCCTGGCCTGTGCCGGAAAACCGCCCAGACCCGATTGGACCGTGCGCGGCGCGCATCCGGCCTACCCCAACGAGCGATTCCTGGTAGGGCTCGGTCAGGCCAAGGTAGTCGCCGGGGACGAGGTCGAGGCCAAGCGGTTGGCCGAACTCGATGCCCTCAATCAGATCGTGTCCCAGATCAAGGTCACCATCGCCGCCGAAGTCCAGACCTCGCTGAAGGCGGTGATGACCCTGACCGCGGGCAAGAGCGAGGAGACTTCCGAGCAGACCTTCGCCGAACGCATTACTGCCAAGACTAATCTCGACGGCATTGAGGGCGTGACCGTGGTCCAGCGCCATCGCGAGAGAGACGTACTCTTCGCTCTGGCCGTCCTGGAACGCGAGAAAGGCGCGTTCTCCCTGGCCGCTCGCATCAACGAACGCAGGGCCGCCATCGGCGAGGGGATGGCCTCGGCCGAGACGGCGCTGAAAGAGGGGAAGGTCTACCAGGCCCTGGCCTCGCTCTTCCCCCTGCGCGGTCAGCTCGAGGACCTGGCTGCGACCGAGAGTATCCATCGGGTGGTCGCCGGTCGCGTGGCCGAGCCCTGGGGCCAACCCGTGTCCATGGCGCAGCTTGAGGCCAAGGTCACGGCCGTGGTCACCGCCCTGTCCCTGCGCAAGGTGTCAGGGGATGCACAGCGCGGCGCGCTCGGCACGGCCTTGGGCAAACCACTGATCGCAAAACTCGAATACGGCGAAGGCAAGGGCAAGAAGAAGAACGCCGTGCCCGGGTTCCCGATGCGCTGCCGTATGGCCGAGGGTTCAGCGACCTTGACCGAAACCCTGGTGAGCGAGGCCGACGGTACGACCACCTGTCGGATATCCGCCACCATCCCCAGCGGGACCCGCCATAACCGGGTGGTGCTCGAACCCGATCTGTCCGCCCTCGGCGGCGGCAACTTCGTCCTGGTCCCGCCCTCGGCCGAGTTCGGCTTCACCCTGCCGACCAAGGCCGATGTGCGCATTCTGGTCCAGGTGGTGGAGAAGAACCACGGCAAGGTCTCGGCCTCGGCGACCGTCCAGCCGGCCCTGGCTGCTGCGATCACGGCTGCCGGCTTCCGGGTCGTCGATAAACCCAAGGGCGGCGCCCGGGCCCTGTCCCAGGCGACTCCCGAGCTTGCCGTCCTGCGCAAGAGTTTCGGCAAGCAGGCCGAGTTCCTGGTCTACGGCGACATCTCGACCGCGTTGCTCTCCCAACCCGGCCCGGACAACCGACCGCCATTCTGGACCTCGGAGGCCCATGGTTTCCTGCGGTTGGTCGATCTGCGCCACGGGGTCATGCTCCAGGCCTTCGACCTTGCACCCTTCAATCCCGCGGCCGGGGCCGCCAGGTCCCCGGATGCCCTCGACACGCGCGGGTTCGGCAACGACCAAGATACCTCCGGGCTAAAGGCTCTGCAGACCTTCTCCTCGGCCGCGACCCCGAAGGTGGTCACCGCGCTCGAGCAGGCCTTTGGCACCCCCCCGGTTTCAACCAAAGCACAACGTTGAACCCCGGATCAGGTTGACAACGCGGCGCGCATCTTCTAGGAAGAACGGGAAGGCAGAAGCAGGGGGGATGACCCCCCACCACCACGAACGTACAGGAGGAGGCTCATGAAAACCCTCGTCACCATGACAGCCATCCTCGCCCTGGCCCTGACCGTGGGCTGCGGCGGGAAGAAGAATCCCGAATGGACCATCAAGGGCGCTGCCGCGTTCCCGGGCGAGAAGGGCAAAGCCCTCTTCGGCGTGGGCCGGGCTCCCTTCTCGGTCAACCAGGTACTTATGTATAAGCAGGCTGACACCGAGGCCAGGAAAGAGATTGCCAAGGTCCTCGAGGTTTATGTCGCCGGTCTGACCAAGATCTTCCAACAAGAGACCCAGGACTTCCAGAACCCGGACCAGACCGAATCCGTGCAGCTCTTCTCGGACGTGAGCAAAGAGGTCACCTCGACCACGCTGCAAGGATCTCAGGTCATCGATCATTTCGAGGACAAAGAGGCAAAAATCATGTACGGCCTGGCAAAATTGGAGATCGACGACGTGCTCAGCACCTTCAAGTCCAAAGCCGCGGATCTAGCTAGGCGGCGCAAGGCAGCGTTCATCGAAGGCAAGACCGAAGATGCGCTGAAGGCCCTGGACGAAGCGATCGATCAGAAGGCGAAGGTCGAAGCCGCTCAACAATGAGCTGAGTCCCGGTTCATGCCCCTCTGCACTTCCGTCCTTTTCTGCAACTCCCTCGTACTCCTCATGGTGCTGTGCGGTTGTACCGCCCATCGCACCGATCCCTGGGGAGGCCGCATCACCCCTGCACCGGCCTGGGTTCGTGCCCTACCCGAGCGCCCGGGCTATCTCTTCGCGGTCGGGAGTTGCCCCAAAACCTATCATCCAGAAGATGCGCGCAAGAACGCCATCGACGACGCGCGGGTCCAATTGGCCAAGTCGATCCGGGTCGACATACGCTCCATCGCTGTATCCGAGGTCTCCAGCGGCTCCCTCGGGTCCACGTATTACGAACTCTCGAAGGAGAGCCTCGACCTAGCTGTGCAGCATTCCCAGGTCGAGGCCTTCTGGTACGACCTGGAGGGAGAGGTAGGCTCCAAAGACACGGCCTATGTCCTGGTCAGAATGGGCCTATCCCCGGCGAGTCCGGGAGCGTCGGATCGGAGTCCGGGAGCGACGGAGCCCAGATCCGAAGCGCCTCTCGACCACCTCTCCGATGCGTCCTCAGAACCCTGAGCCGAAGGATGAAAAACTATGAACAAGGTACTCTACGAGGTCCGAGACGGTGTGGCCGTCCTTACCGTGAACCGCCCCGAGGCGCTCAACGCCCTTGATCTCGAGACCCACGCGGCCATCAAGGAGGCTGCGCTCCGCGCCGAGGGAGCTCGCGAAGTCGCCGGGATACTCCTGACCGGGGCGGGAGAGAAAGCCTTTGTCGCCGGCGCAGACATTAAAGAATTGGCCGCGGCTCGATCCGCAGACGACCTCGAACGTCTGTCCCTGTTCGGGCAAGACGTCTTTGCGACGCTCGCCGCTCTGAAAAAACCGGTGTTGGCCGCGGTCAATGGGTTTGCCCTCGGCGGCGGCTTAGAGTTGGCCATGGCCTGTCATGACCGCGTCCTCTGTGAGAATGCGCTGCTCGGCCAACCCGAGGTCAATCTCGGTATCATCCCCGGGTACGGCGGCACCCAACGTCTGCCGCGGCTGGTGGGCTTCGAACGCGCCTGGTCCATGCTGCGCACCGGCCGGCCGATCAAAGCAGCGGAGAGTGCGGCTGCCGGGCTCGGCACGTTGCTGCCTCGCGAGGGCTTCCTCGATGCGGCCAAGACCAGACTCAAGGTTATGATCGACCACCGACCCCGGAGGCTCGAACCCGCACCCCTGCCCGTGCCGGAAATGCCACCCGAGCTGGAACTCGGCCACCTGAGCCGCAGTATTGATGCCCTGCTCCAGGCCGCTATCCTCGAAGGCCTCCGCCTGCCGCTCGAGCAGGGGCTTCGCCTCGAGGCCCGCTACTTCGGCGCCTGCCACGAGACTGAAGACCTGCACCTCGGGCTGCGCAATTTCCTCGAGCAAGGCCCCCGGCACCCGGCCCCGTTCGTCCACCGCTGAAACCGACCATCGCTCTTCCTTCCGTCCCCTTTTGTGCTTCGCCACGTCGCTGGGGAAGTCGTTGGGGGACGGGGAAGCCGCTGGGGGAAGCCACTGGGGGACGGAGGGTAACTTCAACAGAGTGCGACTTCTCCTCGACTTCTCCTCGACAACGAGAATGGTGGAAGACGTGTTGTCCAGTTCTGGAGCCCCTAGGCGG
>MGSU01000225.1 GCA_001799195.1 Deltaproteobacteria bacterium RIFOXYA12_FULL_61_11
TACTCTTCGACGATCTCGATCGGCTCTTCGGTCTCGGAGGCTTCGGCGGCCTCGGCAGCTTTCTGTTCCTCGAGTTCCTGTTCGTACCGGGGCAGATCGATTTCCCAGTAACGGTTGCAGAGGTCGTCAACTTCGCGCACGCACTGCCGTTCGACCCCGCTGAACTTCGGGTCTTTCAAGCAGGAGTTCAAGAACGCGACGTAGAACTCCATGCTGTTGTATTTTTCGATGCATTCGAGCCGTTCCTCGAGCGGCTTCTGACCGCAATCGACCCCGCAGCGGGCAATGCTCCCGGTTGCCAGGATCTCTTCACACTCCGCGATCTCTTCCTCGGTGGGGAGGGTCGCGCAGAAAGCCGCCTCGTCCGAGAGCGAGTAGTTCTTCTCATATTGGTTGTCGTCGTTGGAGCTGTCACTGCCGTTGACGCTCGGCCTACATGCAGGTCCGGCTCCAAGGACCAGGGCTGCCATGGCGGTGAAGTTGACCAGGATAAGCGCGATCTGCATGCGTTTCATAAATGCCTCCATCTGTCTTTTTTGTTTTCGTTTTCTTTCTTGTTAACTTCCAATTGAGCTTTGATATTACAATCATTATGCCACTCATTGGCCCACTAATATCTGCATGTTAGTGATATGTTCTGGTGTCAAAATTGGAACGTGGTGCCTATCCGGCTACGCCGAGATCCCACACCGGACGATCGCATTGACCCTGCCACCCCTGGGTGCTATGGTGCGGCCGCGTTATCGAGCGTGACCGGTGCCATGAGCGTGCTGACCTCCACCTCCCCCGAGCGTACCTCGCGTCCCTCGGTTCCCGGGCGGGGGAGCATCCTCGTCGTCCTCACGAGGATCTTCCCGTTCCTCGCCTGGTTGCGCGAGACCACCCCACGGAGCCTGCGCACCGACCTGATCGCCGGGGTGACCGTGGCCTTGGTGCTCATCCCCCAATCCATGGCCTACGCCCAACTCGCCGGCCTGCCGGCCTATTTCGGTCTCTACGCGGCCTTCCTCCCTCCGATGATCGCCGCGCTCTTCGGTTCGAGCCGCCAGCTCTCCACCGGTCCGGTCGCCGTGGTATCCCTGCTCACCGCAGCGGCTCTCGAACCCCTTGCTACCGCGGGGGGGGAAACCTATATCGCGTATGCCATCACCCTTTCCCTGGTGATAGGTCTCTTCCAGTTGCTGCTCGGGCTGCTCAAGCTGGGCATGATCGTCAATTTCCTCTCCCACCCCGTGGTGAACGGTTTTACCAACGCGGCGGCGATCATCATCGCAACCTCGCAACTCTCGAAGCTCTTCGGCGTCACGGTCGACGGGGCCGAGTATCATTTCGTCACCGTGGCCCGGGTGGTGGCCGCTGCCTACGACTATACCCACTGGCCGAGCTTCGGTCTGGCCGTCCTGGCCTTCGGCCTGATGTACGGACTGAAGAAGCTCAACCCCCGACTCCCCTTCGTCCTTGTCGCCGTGGTCGTGACCTCGGTCCTGTCTTTCATGCTGGGTTTCGAGCACAACCGCACGGTATCCCTGGCCGAGTTCTCGGAGCAAGGCAAAGAGCTTCGCAAACCCCTCGAAGATTACAACGCCGCGATACAGGCAATCGAACGAACCTCGGCCCAACGAGCCGAGCTCACCGCACAGGTCCGAGCAGAGGAAGAACAGAAGCCCCCCGATCCGCAACGCATCCTCGACCTGAGCCATCAACTCGACCTCGTCAACTTGAACCTCTCCTCGTTCAAGCGGCGCACTCGGGTCCTCCGGCAACACTTGCGCTCCATGATTTTCTACCGGGTCGAGGATCCGGCAGGGGATGTTTTTCACCTCCGCATCGCCGGCCAGGACCCCCACCCCCACGACGGAAGGGTCTGGCGGCTCAAGGTCGGCAACAAGAACCTCGAGCCCACCGCCCTTTCGCTGCAAGGAGGTGGAGCGGTCGTCGGCAAGGTGCCCTCCGGACTGCCCGCGTTCTCCCTGCCGCACCTCGACCTGCGAACCTTCCTGCAGTTCCTGACCATCGCCATGATCATCTCCCTGCTCGGTTTCATGGAGGCCATCTCCATCGCCAAGGCCATGGCAGTAAAGACTCATCAGAAGATCGACCCCAACCAAGAACTCATCGGGCAAGGGTTGGCCAATATCGTGGGCAGCTTCTCCTCGAGCTATGCGGTCTCCGGTTCCTTCTCGAGATCGGCGGTGAATATCGGTGCCGGTGCGGTGAGCGGCTTGTCCAGCGTTTTCACCAGTCTGGTGGTGGTCCTGACCCTGCTCTTCTTCACCCCGGCCCTCTATTTCATCCCCGAATCCGTGCTCGCCGCGGTCATCATGATGGCCGTGCTGGGCCTGATCAACATCAAGGGCTTTATCCATGCCTATCGAGCCCAACGTCATGACGGAATCATCGCCCTGGCCAGCTTCCTGACCACCCTTGCCTTCGCTCCCCATCTCGACAAGGGCATCATGCTCGGGGTGGTGCTCAGCATCGGCCATTACCTCTATCGAACGACCAGACCGGTGTTAACCTTCCTCTCGCGTCACCCCGACGGCACCTTCGTCAGCACCGAGCGACACGGCCTGCGCGAGTGCGAACACGTGCTGGTGCTGCGCTTGGAGGGTCCCCTGTTCTTCGCCAACGTCAATTACCTGGTCGATCGCCTGCACGAGACCTTGAGCACCAGGCCCCGGATGAAGCACCTGATCTTCGTCGCCGGCGGCATCAACGAGATCGACGCTTCGGGCGAAGAAGCCCTCAGCCTGCTCATCGATCAACTCCGAGCTCGTGGCCTCGAGGTCTCGTTCTGTGGTTTGAACGAAGCTGTCCTCGACCTCTTGCGCAGGACCTATCTCTACCAGAAGATAGGCGCCGGTCGCATCCACGCTTCGATCGAAGATGCGCTCACCTCGGTACACGAGGGAGCCCACCGCGGAAGCCTCGAGAACCCCTGCCCCTTGCTCCGCGCCTGTTACCACACTCCCGAGGAGGCCCCCGGGCTAGGCTCAGAGCTGTTGACCAATTGCGCCGTGCTGCTTGTCGATGCCTCTCCTCAGCGAAATCAATCACTTGCTCGCAAGATGCGCCGCAGAGGCTTGCACGTCTCGATACTCCCCTCCCTTCAGGAACGGCTGCCCGACGATGCTGACTTCGAGGTCGTCGTCTTGGTCGATCCCGCGGAGGGCACTGTGGAGAAAGCGCTCGCCGCGGTGCATGATCAACTTCCTCAAGCTCAGGTCATCCTGTTGTCCGGCACCGGGCGCGAGCCGATTCCGGAGAACGGGTATTTGCAGGCCTCCCGCAACCTGTCGATGGATCACATGCTCGGCCTCATCACCAGAGCAGTGCTCACCGGCCGCACCTGCCGCGCCGTATCGAGCCAAACTTTCGCGGACCGAGGCTGAGGAGGTTCCCCCATGCCGACTATCGCCCTGTTCAGCGCCAGCCATTGCGGGGGTGAAGAGCTCGCTCGTGGAGTAGCCACGGCCCTCGGTCTCCCGCTGCTCGAGGGCACCCTGCTCGACGAAGCGGCCTCCCTGGCCGGGGCACCGCCCAAGCGCTACCTGCGCAGTCTCTTGGGTGCACCCTCCTTCTTGAACAACCTTACTCATGATCGTGAGAAATCCCTGGCCTACCTCCAACTGGCCCTGGCCAAGCGGTTACAACACGACGATTTCGTGTTCCAAGGCCTGGGACTTCACCTGATTCCGCCTCAACTCACCCACGTGCTGCGGGTCTGCCTCCTCGCCGACCTCGATTACCGGCTGCAGCACCTCGTCGCCTCGGGCCTCGAGGCCAAAGAAGCCCAACGCCGACTGAGCTATGATGACGAGGAACTGGCCCGGCACATCGATCTCATCCACCAACGTTCTCCCTGGGACGCGGAGCTTTACGACCTGCGCCTCCCCTTGCACACCACGACCCCCGACGAAGCGATACGGCTCATCTGCGAGGCCGCGCTCAAGGAAGCGCTCAAGCCGACCAGGGCCTCCCTGGCAGCGGCCCTGGACTTCCTGCTCGCCAGCGAGGTCAAGGTCGAACTCGCGCGCCATGGGCACCACGATTGCGACGTCGAGGTCCAGGAGGGAGAGGTCGTGCTCAAGATCAACCGCAACGTGCTTCGGCTCAGCGCGCTCGCAAGAGAACTGACCGACGTGGCCGTCAAGGTCCCCGGGGTCGCAAAGGTCCGGACCGAGGTCGGTCCGCGGTACAACGCTCCGGATATCCTACGCAACCTCGAGGTTCCAGAACAGCACAAGGTCTTACTCGTCGATGACGAACGCGATTTCGTGCTGACGCTCTCCGAACGCCTGGAGATGCGCAATCTCGCCTCGGACGTCGTTTACAGCGGCGAAGAGGCGTTGGCGTACCTGGAGGAGCGTCGGCCCGAGGTCATGGTTCTGGACCTCCGCATGCCGGGCATGGATGGCCTGGAGGTACTCCAACGGCTCCGCACGACTCATCCCGAGGTCCGGGTGATCATCCTCACGGGCCATGGCTCCGAACAAGACCAACAGAAAGCCATGGAACTCGGTGCCTTCGCGTACCTACAGAAGCCGGTCGCCATCGATCAACTGGTGACCGTCCTGCAGCAGGCTTCCGTCGCGAAACCCCACTGAACGGATGAAACCGGGGATGCCCGACCATACGCAGGCGACGAAGAAGAGCGAGTGGTGGATCGACGACAACGACGTCGGCGAACAACCCTTGTTCCGCTACCGTACCCTGTGGACCGGTATTGTGGTTTCCACCTGCCTGGTCGCCCTGCTTCCCCTCTTCGTCATGGTCGCGGCCTATTACGTCCAGTATGAGAAGGCCTTCGTCGACGAGGTCAAGCACCCGATCAAACTGCTCGCGGTCAGTGCCCGGCGCTCCTTGCTGTACTACCTCGAGGAGCGCACCATCCTGCTCGACTTCATTGTCCGCGATCTCTCCCAGGCCGAGCTGCTCGACCAGGCGCGCATGGCCCGTCTCTTCGGTAACCTGCGAGAGAACCAGAGCGGTTTCGTCGACATCGGCCTCATCGACGACCAAGGCGTGCAGCGGTCCTATATCGGACCTTACGATCTCCTCGGTCGGAGCTATGCCGATCAACCCTGGTTCCAGGAGACCCTTTTCGAGGGCCACTCCATCAGCGAGGTGTTCAGCGGGTACCGTCGCTTCCCCCACTTCACCCTGGCCGTGCGTCGGGTGGGCGAGAACGGGAAACCCTACCTCCTGCGCGCCACCCTCAACACCACCATGCTCGACGAGATCCGCGATCAGACCGAAGAGCGCAGCACCCGCGACACCTTCATCATCAATCGCGACGGCATCCTCCAAACCCCCTCCAAGCGCTTCGGACAAGTCCTCTCCGCGAGCGGTTTCTCCCCTCCACCGGATTTGACCGACCTGTTGGTGAAGGAAGAAGCAGGCCCCTCGGGCAGGACCCGGGTCGTGGCCTACGCACCGATCACCGGCTCCCCGTTCACCTATGTCGTGGTCGAAGAGCGAGACGATCTCCTGGTCTCCCTGTTCACCTTGCGCAAGAAGCTGCTCTGGTTCCTGGCCGGGAGCGTGGTGATCATCCTGGTGGTGGTGTTCTCGGCCGCGACCATGATGGTCAACCGACTGCGCGAAGCGGACGACAAACGCCTGAACATGCTGCACAAGATCGAGTACACGGCGAAAATGGCCTCCATCGGCCGGCTGGCCGCGGGCGTCGCCCACGAGATCAACAATCCCCTGGCCATCATCAACGAGAAGGCCGGGTTGCTGAAAGACTACGTCACCTTGAGTACGGCTATCGCGGAAAAAGACCGCTTCTTGCGGCATGTCGAGCCGATCATCAGCTCGGTCGAACGTTGCGCCAAGATCACCCGCCGCTTGTTGCGCTTCGCCAAGCACATCGACGTGCATCGCGAACCGATCAACCTCGAAGCGCTGCTGCGCGAGGTGGTGGGCTTCATGGAGAAGGAGGCAGCCTACCGCGGCCTCGGCATCGCTTTCCACATCGGAGAGGATCTGCCGGTGATCGAGAGCGATCGCGGGCGGCTGCAGCAGGTCTTCCTCAATATCATCAATAACGCCTTTGGCGCGGTCAAGGACGGAGGACACGTCGATATTTCGATGCAGAGGGAGGACGAGGGTTTCGTCAGCATCTGTATCGAGGACGACGGGGTAGGCATCCCCAAGGAACACCTCAAGAGCATCTTCGAACCCTTCTTCACCACCAAGGAGAAACACGGCACCGGTCTGGGTCTGTCGATTACGTATGGCATCGTGGAAAAACTCGGCGGCAAGATCCACGTGGAGAGCGAGCACGGCAAATGGACTCGCTTCACCGTGCTATTACCCCTCACTGCCCCCCAATCCACGGACGGAAACCATGAGTGAAGAACGTATCCTGCTGGTCGACGACGAGGGCGAACTGGTCTTTACCCTGGCCGAGCGCCTCGAACTCCGGGGCTTCAAGGTCGATGCGGTGACCAGCGGGAAAGAGGCGGTCGCCCTTCTCGAAACCCATGCGTACGATTGTGCCGTGTTCGACGTGAAGATGCCGGGCATGGGAGGGGGGGAACTGCTCGACCAGGCCTGTAGGCTCCAACCCGATCTACCGGTGATCATGCTCACCGGACACGGCTCCCCACACGAAGAAGAGGGTCTGGATCGCTGTCAAGCAGCCCATACCGTCCTCTATAAACCGGTGCTCCTCGACACCTTGCTCGAGGCCATGCGCAACGCCAAGAGGAGCCCCCGGTATGACTGACCAGGCAGCAAAGGCCCGCCTGACCTTCTTCGGGACCATGACCGCCAGCCTCTCGCACGAGCTCAAGAACGTACTGGCAACGATCAACGAATTCGCGGGGTTGCTTGAGGATCTCAGTGTGGGCGGCGATCCGGCAGCCCCACCCCTGCCCGCCTCCAAGGTCCATTCCATCAGCACGCGCGTCCTCAACCAGATCAAGAGGGGAGAAGCGCTCGTGAAACGGCTCAACCGCTTCGCCCACAGCACCGATGACCGCAACGGACCCATCGAGTTGAACCCCCTCCTGGGAGATTTCTGCGACCTCGGTGATCGCTTCGTCCGGCTGGCCCAGGCAACCCTCACGCGTTCCTTCCCCCCGGAGGAGCACCTGCTCGAGCTCGATCCCTTCGCGCTGCTCCAAGTGCTCTTTCAAGCTCTCCGCCTCGCCCTCGACGAGCTCGGCCCCGATCGCCG
>MGSU01000226.1 GCA_001799195.1 Deltaproteobacteria bacterium RIFOXYA12_FULL_61_11
CTCAGAGCCCGAAAGAGGCCATTTCGGGCCTGCCGGGTGCGCCTCGTCGGCGTCGGTGGATCTCGGTTCGAAGAATTGAGACCGTGCCTCCGTCTGCTTCCCTGCAGTGACCACGCGTTCATGCCGCCAAATCCGCGAAGGCCTCGCCGATGGTGTCGGCGAGGCCTTCGGTGAACCGACCCACCACCGACGGGTTGGCGACTAGATTGGCTCCCCAATAAACCCCGAAGGCGAACCTGCTCACAGTCCGATCGGTCAGATCTTCAACGTGATCGCAAACCTGAAAGCTGAGCAGCGACGGCGAGTTGTACGGGCGGCGGGGAAGGTGGCTCAGGAACGGACGGCCACGTGCGGGACGGTGCTTTCGCCTGGTTGACAGCGGCGTGCGGGACCGGGCCGGAACGCGCCCTGTCGCGCCACCGGGCGGCCTTTCCCGCTGGTCCCAAGAAACCCTCGCGGCTCCCCGGTAGGCCGCGACGTGGCGCCCGTGGGCGCCCAGGGTGGCGGCTTGGGCGACCGGATCGCGGGCGCCGGACAGTGGCGGACTGCCCCGCTGGCCTCGGCAAGGCCCGATGCAGCAGCCGCAGGGTACACCACACCACCGACGTCCAGGGACGCCATTTGCGCGGTCCGCTGTTCATGGCCGCGCCCGCTCAGGCGGCGGCCCTCTCCTCTTCGACCAGCTCGTAGGCATTCAGCAGCCCGTGAGCGAAACGCCTCCGGACCAGCCTTCGCTGCCGTACCTCGTCGAGGCTGATGACCTCCGCGCCCGGTGAGCCGCGGCTGAACGCCGCCGGTGTCTGTCCGTCGGTGGCCTGGTTCGCCCGATGCTCGTTGTAGTAGGCGCGGTACTCGTCGAGGTACCACTGGAGTTCCTCGACGTCGCGCACGCGGATGTGGTTCAGCATCTCCAGTCGTACTGACTTTATGGCCCTTTCGGCCGTTCCGTTCACGAACGGCAGCGCCACAGGGGTGCGCCGTCTCTCGATTTCCAAGACGCGGAGCTGCCGCTCGAACTGCCCGAGGAAGTGGGTGCCGTGGTCGTGGACCACGGCTGCGGGCTGTCGGCCTTCCCTGTGGATCGCGCCGGCGAAGGTCCGGATGCTCCACTCGGCGGTCGGGCCCCAGGCGTCGCAGGCGCGCAGCTCGAGGATCTCGCGGGTGTGCAGGTCGATGACGAGCAGGACGTTCAGCCACACGCCCTTGGCCGTGCGGACGAAGAAGAAGTCGAGCGCCCAGATGGCGTCCTTGACCACGGCCCTCCACTTGTCGAGGTTCAGTGGGTGACCGCCCCTGGGATTGAACCCTGCCTCCTTGAGCACCTTCTGGATCGTGGGCTCGCTGACCTTGATGCCCATGCGGCAGAGCTCGTCCTTGATGCGATGGGCTCCCCAGAGCGGACTCGCTTCCTTCAACTCGATGATGAGATCCTTGATCTCCTGAGCGAGTGGCGGTCGCCCACCCTTGTCCCGGTTTCTCCACGGCCATGGGCCTCGCCGGAGCCTTGTCGCCCACCGCGTGATGGTCGTCTCCGACGCCGAGAGGTAGTAGTTCTGGAAGGCCGCGTCCCCGCGGGTCAGGAGGTACGCGAACACCTGCGCCGCCCGCGTCCGCAGCGAGACCTTGGGCCGGGCTCCGCGCTCGCTTTTCAGCTCGAGGACGAGTGCCCGGACCTGCGCCTTGAGCGCCAGGTTCTCCCGAAGGATCCGTTCGACCTCGGGTTGCACGCCGCTGCGGGGCAGGCGGCTGACGCGGTCCACGACCACGATCAGCAGGTGATACACGAAGAATTGAAGTGACCGAAATGCGAGCGATATCAAATGTCCGAGCCCTCCTTCTGGCTCGGTGATCGATTACCAGATCCACGCGGAAACCGACACCGGATCGCTGCTCGGCACGGAGACGTTCCCGATCGTCGATCGCATCGCGTGAGTTGTTGATGCAGTCTACCGCCGCCAGGGGCAGATCCGAGCTTGGTGGATGGCCCGTTGCTTCTCGTCTTGGAGATCGCGCAGGAGGCGCTGGAGCTCGCGGAGGCTCACGGGGTCGAGCGCGTCGAGGTCGAGTCGGTCGTAGCGCCGCCCGGTCTGGCGTTGGATCTCGGCCCGCAGCCACTCGACCAGGCGGCGCTTGTCGTAGTCGTCGGCCATCTACGCCTCGGGCGCGAACAGCGCGGCGACCTCGGCCTCGCCCTCGCGGGCCAGGAAGAGGTGGATGGACCGGCGCAGCAGCTCCATGCGGCTCTTGAGACCCAGGCGCTCGCGGGCCTCGTCCAGCTTCGCAACCAGTTCGGCATCCATGCGCAGGGGCAGGACCTTGAAGTCGAGCGCCTCACCGTCGGCGCGCCGGCTGGCGCGCCGGCTGTTGCCGCGAGGACCGATCGGGATGCGGCCCTTCTGGGCCTCGCGGATTTTCCACACGAGATAGCGGCGATGCACCGAAGAAGTCGGCCTCTTCACGACCTCGAGGTAGCGGGCCTGCAGCTCGGCGATGGGGAGCTTGCTGAGCTTGACCTCGTTTGTGTCGCTGGCCTCCGCGCCGGCGACCGCCGTCGTCTCCTCGGTCTGCTGCGCCGCCTCGTCCGGCGCCTCCTGGGGTTCGGCCTCGGTCGGCTCGGGCGCCTCGGCAGCACGCGCTTCGAGCGCCTCGGTGATGCGCCGGATGAGGTAGGTGCGATTCGGCGCTCTCGTCTCCTCGCCCAGAACCTCGGCGTAGCGGGCTCGCAGCTCGGGCAGCCGCAGCTTCTCCAGGGCCTTGACCTGCTTCCTGATCTCCTTGTTCATCTCGTCCTCCTCGTTTGGTCTGGCCCGGCGTCCCCGCCGGACCACCCGGCGAGGAGCACCGAGCGGGTTTCGGTCAGTCGTTCCTCTTCGCGAGGTGCGCGTAGGCCCCCAGGTCCACGGCCTTCGGGTCGCTGGTCACGAAGCTGAAGCGCCCCTCCTTCTCGATCCAGGGCGCCACCTCGATCCGGTCGTGCACGGTCACACCGCCCGCGCGGGCGATCTCGTCGTCGTCGGTGAGGTAGGCGTGCTCCTCGACCCGCAGCGCGTCCTTGAGCACCGCCACGATCGCGACCTCGAGGCCGCGCAGGTAGGGGTGCTCGTCGCCGTGGTAGCGCGTGCGGCGGCCGATGACCCGGCGCGGGTCGTCGTGGGGCTCGATGCTCGGGGCCAGGATGATGGCGGTGGCTTTCTTCATGGTCTTCCTCCCTACCGGCTGCGGACGATGGTGAGCTGGAACTCGGTGGCGCCGATCTGCAGCACCAGCCCGCGGTTCATGGTGAGCACCCCGGCGTCCTCGAAGGTCCGGATGTGCGCGCAGGGCATCTCGCCCTCGTCCGCGAAGCACTCGATGGCCTGCGTGAGCAGCTCCTCGAGCTTCTGCTCGCTGAGGTCGTCGCGCTCCTCGTCGGCCTCGTCGTCGCTCGCGCCAGCGGTGGCCTCGTCCTCGATCTCCGTCTCTCGCCTGGTCGTCGTGGGGTCCATCTTTGCGTCCTCCTTCGGGTCCGGGCCCATCCCGGCGCCTCATGGACATACAGGCGTTGCACGGGCAGAACATCAAGGTCTTTCTGCCGATTTCCCGAGCATTTTCGATGGGTTGAATCGGCAGCGCAGGTCGCGGAAATCACGCGGGAACTGGCAGCGGGAGACACGATGTCGGCAGGAGAGGCGCGAGAAATCGCACCAGGACCGGTCCCCGAATCGCCTCACCCCGCGCGCATCTCGCGGATCGCCTCCTTGAGCGCGACCAGCGCGGACTCGACCTTAACGATCGCGGCGGTCTGCGCCTCGGCCATCTTCACGACCGCTGCGTGCAGGTCCTTCATGTCGCGGTCCTTCTTCTCGTTTACGCGCCAGAAGGCCCAGCCCAAGACGGCAACGAGTCCGTACGGACCAGTCGCCTTCAAGACCTCGGCGATGGTGGTGAAGCTGCTCGGGTCCATCGGCTACTCCTTCGGCGCGGCCGCCGTGATGAGGTCCGAGAGGTCCACTCGTTTGCGCACGCCGGTCGCGCGTCGCACCGCCTCGTCGAAGGCTGCCTCCGGAGCGAGGCCGGCCTCGAGGCGCAGCCAGGCGTAGAGCACGAGCCATGCGCCGTCGGCGTGTCCGAAATAGTGATGGGCGTAGAGGCCGGGCTTGAGCTTGGCCGCGCCCTCGACGTCGGTCATGGCGAGATTGGTTCCCGCGAGCCCGATCCAGGTGCGCGGGATAGCGAGTCCCGACGCCGGCGAGGTGACCCACTCGACGAACCGCGCAATCGCCTCGGCCTGCGCCAGGGTCGGCAGCACGTACTTCTTCTTGTGGGCCCACGGCGCGTCGATGACGGTCGACCAGGCCATGCCCGGCTTGAGGTACTCCGGGTAGTAGGGGGTCACGACCTCGATGCCGATCGACGGGCCGTTGTGCTGGCTCGCGTGTGCCAGGCGATCGTTGGCGAGGTCGCCGTGCTGGGTGAAGCGACCGTGTTCGTCGAGGATGACGTGGACGCTGAGCCGCCGCTTCTTGAGCACGGCCACGGTGTCGGCGGCCGAACGCGTGACCGTCTCGTGGATGACGAGCTCGGTGACGGGCTTGCTTGTGCGGTCCTTGCCGCGGAAGCGGTGGACGCTCGCGTCGTTGAAGTTGAGGACATCGAGACCCGGTGACGGATCAACCTCCTTGCCGCCGACGATGAAGGTGCGAGTGTCCATCGACCTCCTCCTACTTCGGCCCGTTCCGGCCGGACTCGTCCTGGAACGGCGGCGGCGGGAGCTTGAGGCCGTCCTTGAACCACTTGTCCATGATGGCGGCGGGCGGCTCCTTGGTCGGCACCTGCTCGGGCGTCAGCCCCTCCGCGAGCCGACCTCGCTGGACGAGCTTGGCGTGCAGCTTGTCCACGAGCAGCTTGTGCTTGTGGCCGTAGCTGCCCTGGGAGGGGTGCTCCTCCTCGTCGGGGGAGCGCAGCAGGAACTCGGCCGAGCCGCAGGTCGCGCAGACCGGCATGGCCACGACGTTGGGGTTGACCTGACCTTCGCGGGAGATCCCCGCGACGATGGCGCTCAGCGAGACGGCGACGATGCTGCCGCACTTGCTGCACTCCTGATCGAGGTCGTCTGCTCTGATCTCACGAATGGGCATGGCTGCTCCTCATGCGACCGCGGTGTAGGTGCCAAACCAGTAAATGGTCGAGTTGCTGGAGACGTTCTGGTAGCTGAAGAATCCAAACCCATCGCGGTCGGCGTCCCAGAGCGTCGGCGAACCACTGAAGTTGTAGCTGCTGGTCTCCGTAAACGTGATCGAGGACGGCGTGGCCGGGAAGCGCGAGCGGAAGGTGTTCGCGCCTCCCACGGCCATGTTCCGGGTCGCGTTGTAGGTGTTGTGCGTCTCGAAGCCGCAGCGCCCGACCTCGCGCGTCGAGCCGGTCATCTCGAAAGCCGAGTTGACCGTGGAACTCATCGGCAGCATCCAGGTTCGAGTCCAGTCGGTGAAGGTCAGCGTGAAGCTGTTGTCGTGGAACATCTCGAAGGCGGTCCGCGAGAAGCGGAAGCCACCGGCGTAGTTCCCGGCCAGGTCGCGTTGCCAGGCGCTACCGTTCCAGAAGGCGTTGACCGTGAACCAGATCGAGTCGTTGTCGGCGTGGACCCGGAAGTGTGAGGCGTTGGACCCGACTCCGACCGCATCCCAGAGGAGCACCTTGCCCGTCCCGAAATTGGGTTGATGGATGGGGCGGTGCTGCCCGGCGTTGGTCTCGTTGCCCCGGTAGTGGTCGTCCTCGAAGGCGTCGATGATCTCGGCAAGCGCGGTCTCGACGTTGGAGGCGCTGAGGTTGCCGCCCGAGTCAGCGACCGAGATAGCCGAGGCCGCGTGCGCGCCGCTCGTCGCGCCGACGTGAGTGTTGACGTCCCCGAGCAACTCCGCGAGCTGGCTGTCGACGGTCCCTGCGGCAAGGGCGTTCGGGCTGCCCGAGACCGCATTCGCGCCGACCCGAGAGGCGCCCGCAGAGCCAGCGGTCTGCAAGGCCAGGTCGCTCACGATCTCCTGGAGCTGCGCCTGGACCGTCGTGCCGGCGATGTAGCTGTGAACGGCGGCGGCGATGGCGCTCGCGTTGTGCGCGCCCGACGTGGCGCCGAGGTGGGCGTTGAGCCAGCCGAGGATCTGCGAGAGGTGGCTGTCCACGTTGCTCGCCGCGAGCGCGTTCGGGGTGCCGCTCACCGCGTCCGCGCCCACGCGCTGCGCGCCCGGGTTTCCTGCCGCGGCCGAGGAGAGGTCGTCGACCAGCTCGTCGATGGCGGCCTGGACGTCGCTGGCGGCGACGAAGCCGTGAGGCGTGTAGTCGATGTCGGTCGCGGGGTGGCGCCGGGCCGTACCGCCGAAGTGGCCGGCCAGCTCGGAATCGACCTCATCGAGCGCGGCCTGCACCGTGTTGACCGCGGGCGCGAGAATGCTCCACACGCCGCTCACGATCTGGACCGCGTCGCCCTGGGCGAAGATGAAGGCCTGGCGACGGCTCACGTCGATGTCCGGGGCCAGGATCTGGGTCTGGGCGTTCTTGCGCAGCACGTCGCAGACGAGCAGCTCGTCCGGCATGAGCGGCACCTTGGAAGCGCCGCCCACCGGCCCGAGCGGGCCCTGCCGGACCACGACCTCGAAGGACTCGTCGCGCCGGAAGAATACCTGCTGGGAGTTGCCGTCGGTGCGCGGGTCGCTGAGCAGCCGCTCGAAGCGCAGGAACAGGCCGAGCCACCGCTCCTGCCCGGCCACGGGCACCTCGGTGGGGATGCCGGTGAGGTCCACCGAGCAGTCCACCACCTGGCCCGTGCCGAAGAAGATGCGCTGGCCCAGGTTGTCGTAGGCTCGGGCCGGCGCGGTCAGGTCGACGGTGAGGTTCGGGACCGGCGAGTGGGGCGTGGGCTCCGCCCCGCTGATGATGCCGTAGACCCCGATGTCCGCGGCCAGGTTGCGGTCGGCCAGCTCGAGCAGCTCGAAGGCCAAGTCCAGCTCGGCCTCGGTGACCTTCTGGCGAAAAAAGAAATCGGTTCGTCCAGACATCGGCGCTCCTTGGGCGGTCTGCCTCCAGAGGGGCAAAGCCTCGAGGGCGCCGGACGGGGACACGGTCGGGACATCCGCGATTGACAAGAGGTCGAAAAGCGACTACGGTTATCGTAATAGGAG
>MGSU01000227.1 GCA_001799195.1 Deltaproteobacteria bacterium RIFOXYA12_FULL_61_11
GATCTGCCCTTCGAGGTCTGGCGCACGTTCATCGACCAGACCCTCGAGTTCATCGGCCCGCACCACCTCATCGTCTCGGGCGGCGAGCCTTTGACCTCTCCTTACGTGGTCGACGTGATCCGCCACTGCAGCAAGAATGGTATCTCCACGGCCATGGTCACCAACGGCTGGTTGCTGGAGCGTCCCATGCTCCAGGCCCTGCTCGAGGCCAAGCTCAGCGCCCTGATCGTCTCGCTCGATGTTCCCGGTCCCGCGCACGACGAGGTGCGCAACAAGCCCGGCCTGTACCGCCGCATCCGCGAAGCCCTCGATTTCTTGGCCGGCCGCAAGGGGGGGATGAACCTCAACCTCATGGCGGTCATCGCGGCGCACAACCTCGAGCACCTCGAGAGCTTGGTCCGTTTCGCCCACGAGCACCCAGCGGTCGGCGGAGTACGTTTCCAGTGCTTGGCGCAACCCTTCTTCAGCGAACCCGACCGCTTCTGGTATCGCACCAACCCCTTGTGGCCAAAGGATAGCGCAGCCGTAGACCGGGCCATGGACCGCCTGCTCGCGCTCAAGGACCAGGGCCTGCCCATCGTCAACGAGCGCTACCAGATCGAGTACTTCAAGCACTACTTCCGGGACCCCAACCTGGCCATCCGACAGCGCTGCGTGTTGGGCGAGTTCAAGCTCCAGGTGCGCAGCGACGGCCTCATGTCCCCGTGCATGTATCACGGCGTGATGGGTGACATCCGCACGCAGCACGTCCGCGACATCTGGTACTCCGAACAGGCCAGGAAGCTGCGCCGGGCCATGTTGGAGTGCCCTTTCCGCTGCAACATGCCGCTCAACTGCGACTTCGAGTCCAACATGCGCCAGCAGTACGGCAATCGCCAGTTGCGCATGGACGAGATCCTGGCCTGAACCGCGATGAACGGCTTGCGTGCCGATTTCGCGAGGCTGCGGGAACGCCTCCACCGCTTCGGTGAGGAACGGGAGGCCGTCCCGCCGCCGTGCTGCATCGACCTCAAGGTGACCACGGCCTGCATGCTGCGCTGCGCGATGTGCCGTTCTTGGGCCATGCCGCGGCGGCAGCTCCCGCTCGACACCTGGCGTCGTGCCGTGGACGAACTAGCCTCCTGGAGCGGTGCTGCCAAGATCGTCTTCTCGGGCGGAGAGCCCCTGATGGTCGATGACCTGCCGGACCTGATCCGGCACTGCAGCGCCCTGGGTTTCTCGACCGTGCTGCCGAGCAACGGCTGGTTGCTCGATGCAGCCATGATCGACCGGCTTGCCGAGGCCGGGCTCAGTACCCTGCTCCTGTCGCTGGAAGCGCGCGATCCCCTGCACGACCGCCTGCGCGGCCGGGAGGGGGTGTGGCAGCGGGTCGAGGCTGCCCTCCAGCGTTTGCGCGAAGTGAGTCCTCCTTACACGGTCAACCTGCAGACCATCATCTTGGCCCAGAACCTCGAACATGTGTGCGGCCTGGTACAGTGGGTGCTCGAGGATCCCCTGCTCAGTTCGATCAACTTCCAGGCCGTGGCCCCCACCTTCGGAGAGCCTGAGGAGCGGGGTTGGCACCAGCGGAGCGAGCTATGGCCGCGCGACCTCGGGCAGCTCGACGAGATCCTCCAGCGGCTGGCAGCCCTGCGCCGCGAGGGCGCGCCCATTGTCAACGAGCCCTATCACTTCGCTTTCTACCAGCGGTACTTCCGAGACCCCGACCAATTCACGGCGCACCGCTGCGACCTCGGCCGCATCCTGCTCATGGTCGACGACCAGGGCGAGGTCTCGTCCTGCTTCCGATTGGGCAGTATCGGCAACGTACGCGAGGCCCCGCTCAGGGATCTGTGGCACGGACCGCGGGCCTCCGAGCTGCGCCGGGCCATCCGGAGCTGCGCGGTGAGCTGTAACCTACCGGTGAACTGCAACTTCGAGGAGAACGCCCGCCTCGCGTGCCCCGACCTCTTGCAAGGAGGAGCATGAGCACGCCTTTTTCCGAACTGCACGCCGGACTGGACCGGTTGCGGCGTCTCGTCGAACGCGAAGAGTTGCCGCCGCCGGCCATCATTGACGCCCAGCTCACCCTGCGTTGCTTCATGCGCTGCCGGTATTGCCGCATCTGGACCTTCGAGGGCGAGGAGCTGGGTTTCGAACCGTGGCGCGACCTGGTCACCGAGCTGCGTGCTTGGCTCGGCCCCTTCCAGTTCATCATCTCGGGCGGGGAACCCTTGCTGGTGCCGTACTTGACCGAGTTGCTGGAGCACTGCCGCGACCTCGGAGTCCAGACCTCCCTGACCACCAACGGACGCTTGCTCGACGATCCCCTGCTCGAGCGGCTCGGCAGGTCCGGTCTTGGCACCCTGGTCCTCTCGCTCGACGCCTTGTCGCCGACCCACGACCAACTCCGCGACAGCCCCGGTTTGGCCGGCCACCTGCGTTCCGTGGTCGAGCACTTCGGTACCTCCAGCGAGCGCATCAAGCTCAAGATCCTCAGTGTCATCAGCAGAGCCAATCTCGGCGAGATAGAAACCCTGCTCGACTGGGCCGAGGGGTGCGAGGAGCTGACCGCGGTCTTGTTCCAGGCCCTGGCCCAACCCTTCTCGACCGAGTTCCGCCAAGACTGGTACCTCCATAACGACCTCTGGCCCGACGACCTCGAGGCCGTGGACGGACTGCTCGACCGCGTGGTGCGACGCCAAGCCGCCGGCGGCAAGATCGAGAACGAACGTTTCCAACTTGAGTTCTACAAGCTCTATTTCCGCGATCCCAACCAGTTCGTACGCCATCGCTGCAACCTCGGACGGGTGCTGCTCAAGATCAGCAACCAGGGCCAATTCTCGGCCTGTTTCCACATGGGAGTCATGGGCGACCTCGCCCGGGGCTCGGTCCGGGAGCAATGGTATAGTCGTCAAGCCGACGAGGTGCGGCGGCGGATGCGGCGCTGCGACCTGAGCTGTAACCTGCCGGTGAACTGCAATTTCAAAGAGAATGCCGCCCTGGTCTTCGGTGACCGCTGGCGTGAGTTCGACCGCGATGCCGTCGAGCAGCCATGATACGAGGGTTGGTCAGAACCGGTGCCTGCCTGTGCTCTTTCTGGTGCTGGGCAACCGGCGCTCTTGCCTTGCCGGCCGCCGGTCGGGTGATCGTCGTGGTCGGTATCGACGGGGCCAGCCCCGACGTCATCGAGAGTCTCCTGGCCGAGGGTCGCCTGCCCGCCTTCCAGCGGTTGAAGACCGAGGGAGCATTCGGACCGCTCCTCTCCGATGTGGCGATGACCCCGGTGAGCTGGACCACGCTGGGCACGGGAAGACGGTACGCGAGCCACGGTATCGATCCCTCCTGGGGACCTGTGCGGACCTTCTTCGCCTCTCCCTCAGAGATCAGGGTAGCTCGCCTGTGGGATCACCTGCGCGCAGGTGGGCTCTCGGTACGGGTACTCAACTGGTTCTTCCTCGATCCCCCCGAGGAACTCACGCCCCACTATCCTTCTCCCAAAGGTGCGACGACGGTCTGGCCGGTCAGCCCCCTGCCAGGCCTCCTGGCCGCTCGCCGGGAAGATGCCGTCCTCTCGGCCGAGATAGACCTCGACGACGTCCAGCACCGCTATCGATGGTACCTCGATCATCGGCGCGAGACGGTCGAACGGTGCTGGCCTGCCGACTCGAGGGAGAGCGCCGGGCGGCTCGCCGAGCGTGTGCTAGAGGATTATGAACGCGCGGATACCTTGCTCGGTCAGGTCCTCGGCACCTTGGGGCCCGCTGATGTGCTCGTCGTGGTCTCGGATCATGGTTTTTTCCCCAAGAGCAGGCTCGAGAAGAACCTCTCCGGTGGGCCCGGACTGTGCCGTTTGCTGTCCTGCGAGCCTCCGGCAAGCGGATCCGGGGACAGACAACGCGGCCATTGGCAGGGGCGGTCTCTTCTCCTGACCAGCGAGGAACGCAGACGGGAAGTTCCGTTCCCCGTCACCGCGCCGGACTGCGGCCAGGTGAAGCAACTGCTCATCTTCGATGCGGTCGTGGTGACCCCCGAGCTCCCGGGGCGAACGCTGCCAGAGGAGCTGGGAAAAGACCTCGCTGCCATCGCGCACGAGGGGTTACCCGTGTTCGCGATCGAAGTGGAAGCTCGGGATCGCCTCGTGCTCGTGCCATCTCACGCCATGCTCCGGCGTGCTGAGTACGCGCTCGAAACCTTCCACGTTCCCCCGTGGTTCTCGGTATATGTCGAGACCGGCGATCATTATGGAACGACGCCGGGGATCGTCGCCCTGTGGGGCAGGGGCATTCGCCCCGGGAGCGAGGTGGGTTTCGCCACGCTGATCGATATTGCGCCGACGGTATTGTGCTTGGCCGGGGTTCCGGTTGCCCGGGAACTCGAAGGTCGGGTGTTGTCAGCGCCGCTCCTCGAACGGTGTCCCTACGGTGCCGGGAGTCCCGGAACCTCGTCGAACGCTACGTCCGAAAAGGGACTAACGGGAAAAACGATGCCGAACCCGACCCATGAAGAGGTGGAAAAGCTGCGAAGTCTCGGTTACCTGCGCTGAATTCGGGGAGGAACCGCGGGCCCTCAGGGTTCTTCGTAGACGATGAAGCCCTCGGCGCGTTGCGCTTTGCCTTCTCTGACCCGGTAATAGAGTTCCTTGCATTTCACGGTGGGCAGGTAACCGCAATGTTCCTGACCGAGGTGTTCTCCGGCCAGACGCTCGGCCGTTACCAAGCATTGGGCGATGGTCTCGACGTCGCCCTTAATGGGCACACCGCCGAATTCTTTCTTGAGCCCCTTGACCACGATGCCGTCGATGCGTCCGGCGATCACGATCTCGCAGGTCATGGCCTGGGCCGACCAGGATCCCAGGAGGGCGGTCAGCAAGACTACTCCAAGGAGAGGACGCGGGGAGAACATCGGGGACCTCTGGGACGAACTTCTCGGACGAGCGATCTAGCAACAATCATACCCGGCTACCGTGAATAAAATGCTGATAAATTAAACTGTTACAAGAACGGACGGGTGCTCTGACAGTGCCCTTGGAAGCGATCCGGGGTCAGAGTGAACCTTTTCCGGCGAGGCGCCGCGTTCCGGATCGACCCTCACTTCTCCTGCGCTCTGAAGACTCCGTCCCAGCTCGGGTCGGGGGGAGCGACCAGGAACACGGTGCAGCGTTTCAGGTAGACCTTGCTGGCCTCGTCGTCGGGTTTGAGGCGCAGGCATTCTTTGAAGTGACCGAGCGCAGATGGGAAGTTGCGCCGGTCCTTCTGGTAGCAGTCGACTCCGGCCGAGAAATGCTCGGCCAGCTCCCGCTGCAACGGGGTGGCGCTATCCCGAAAAGCGAGGAGTTCGAATACCGGGATCGGTACGTCCTTGCCCTTGACAGCGACCAGGTCGAGAGGACGATAGAGGAAGTCCTCTCCTGCCTTGGTTCTCGTCGTCCCGCTGACCGCGATCCTGGTGCCGAAGACCTTGTTGAAGCCCTCCAGCCGGGAGGCGAGGTTCACCGCGTCGCCGATGGCCGTGTAATTGAATTTCTTGGAGGTCGAAAGATCGGAGCCGATGTTGCCGACCACGGCCGGACCGCTGTGCAGGCCGATGCGGGTGATCAACTGGGGCGAAACCCCGAAGGTTTGCAGGGTCTCGTACCGGGTGGCCTCGAGCAGGGCATTGATCTCGAGGGCGGCCCGACAGGCTAAGGCCGCGTGGCCGGGGAGGGCGATCGGAGCGCCGAAGAGAGCCATGATCGCGTCGCCGATGTACTTGTCCACGTATCCGCCGTGGGTCATGATGATCTGGGTCGGTCCCGAGAGATAGGCATTCAAGACCTTGATCAGCTCGCCGGCCGGCAGTTTCTCGGACAAGGTGGTGAAGCCCTGGATGTCCGAGAAGAAGATGGTCATTTCCTTGGTTTCCCCACCAATCTTGAGGTTGTCGGGGTTGGCGATGAGGCTGTCGATGATGCTCGGGTCGAGGTAGTGGTTGAACATCTTCTTGATATTCTCCTTGGTCGATTTCTCGACCAGGTAACGATAGCTGAGCGGCAGGAAGAAGCTGCCGGTCAGGCCGAGCAGGATCGGGGTCGTGACCAGGTAGGTGTGTTCGAGGGCGAAGAGGTAGTACGCCCAACCGAGTACCGCCAGACCGGTGCTGAGGTAGACGAGTGAGGAGGTCAACAGGGAGCCGCGCAGGAAGACTACCCCGAACAGGAACAGCGACAACACCACGGTGAGGGTCAGACTCCAGGAAGCTCGCAGGGGGCGGAGGGCCTGTCCTCCGAGCAGGTTGAGTATGGCCGTGGCGTGGACCTCCAAGCCGGGTTCGGCGGTCTTGCCGGAAGAGAGAGGGGTGGTCTTGAAATCGTAGAGTTGGGGTGAGGTGCCACCGATGATGACGATGCGGTCGCGGAAGGCATCGTGACCGAGGATGGTGGTTTCTCGTCCTTCCGCCTCGGCGAGGCCGGCCTCCAGGACGTGGGAAAAACTGTAAAAAGCGAAGGGGGAAGGCTCTCCGGCGACCTGGGCGTTGTAGCCTCGGCCGTACCAGTTCAGCAGCATCTCGCCCCGGTCGTTGAGATGGACGTCGTAGGCCTTCGAGAGCAATCGCCCGTCTCGCAGCAAGAGTTTCCGGCTGTCGGTGACCAGGGTGGCGGCGGCAAGCGCGAGTGAGGGGACGACCTCGGTTCCCCGACGGACGAAGAGTTGATAGCGGCGGACCTTGCCGTCGACATCGAGGGAAATGTTGGTAAAGCCGAGCCCGGCCGTGGCCTCGACGAAGATGGGGATCGGCGGCATAGGGGTCCAGGAGGAACGGTTCTCAGCGCTCTTGCCTCCCTCGAGCAGCAGCGCTCCCAGTTTGTCCGGCAGGAGGGGTTGGGGTTCGAGCTCGGTCGGGGGTTGCTCTCCGTGCTCGTCGAGACGCATCGCCAGAATGGTGCGTTGGGAGGAAGAGAGCGCCGCGGCCAGGGCTTGATCGCCCTCTCCACCGTCCTCGACGAAGGGGTTGGAGAACTCGATATCGAAGACGATGGCTCGCGCCCCCGCTTTGGTCAAGAAGTCGATCACGGGCTGGTAGAAGATGCGGTTGAAGGGCCAGGGATCGTCCTTGTACTCCTCGATGTAGCGCAGCGAATTCTCGTCGATGGCGACCACGGCGATCTG
>MGSU01000228.1 GCA_001799195.1 Deltaproteobacteria bacterium RIFOXYA12_FULL_61_11
CGCCATCCATCGGACCTTCGCCACCAATTTTTCCGTCGTCGTTCTCGTATTTAGGTTGGTCGTGCCAACGTAGGGTGGCACTATCGAAATGGGGATTGGCGTCGAGGCTGAAGGTGGCTATCGGACCGTCGGTCATCACCCCTCGACCTTCGGACAAGGAGTCGAGCCATTGTTGGGAGCGGTTGAGGTAGGTCGAGGGTTCGTTCGTGCCCTCAACGTGGGTGCGAACCAGGGAGAAGGCGTTGCTGTCGATGGAAAGGGTGGTGAAGAGGCGCACCGGCAAGGGGAGTTGGGTCAGCGAGCGGGCCAAGGTGCTGGTGGTCCGGCTGAAAGAGCCGTGGGCATCTGTGGCCCCCCCGAAGTAGAGTTTGCGGATGAACTTCTGCTCGGGTTTGTCCTGAAAGCTGTACTGGAGAGCCTGACGGACCAGTCGCTGCCAGCGAACCATAGAGTAGTTGACGATGGCGTCCCAGTGGGGTCGCCCGGCTTGCCACTCTTTTTCCTGGTAGGGATTCTCGAGCAGGCGAAGGGCTTTCCCTCGATTGGAGAGCCGGGCTGTAACCTTCTGGGTATCCTTGCCGTTCCAGAACTCGAGACCCTTGAAAACGAAATCCCGAGGGTTGCCGTCCGCGTCGCGGTGGACATGATCCTGGGTCATGGCGATGGCGAGCTGTTCATCTTCCCAAATTGGTACCCAGTGAGGCAGACCGACGAGGTGTTCCTGCTCCATGAAGGGATGTGCGGCATAAGAGAACCCGCGCGGGTAGTTCGGGTTCGTGGCCATGTGTTCGAGTACGTAGCCGATACGGTTGATGTTCTTGGCCGACAATCCGAAGAAGAAAGTGCCGCCGTGGAAGGGCCCCATGAAGTGGCGAGTGCTGTAGGCCAGCATATGAGTACCGAGGTTGATGGGAAATTTGTTGATCGGGTTTTCCTTTGCCAGGGTTAATTCTTCGTTGAACGTGATGCCGAACAAGCCCAGATTGCGTTCATACTCCATCTGTCCTACCGGGCTGTGCTTCCCCTCGTGATCGACGAAGTAAGGATAGAGTTGTTGGCCGAAGTCCGGGTTCTGCTTGTTCACCGCGATGGGACCGTAACTCGGGGCTGTGTCGTCACTGACAAAGACATTGTGGTCGGTGGCCATGACCCGGTGTTTGAAGTCGCCGTTGGGCGCGGAGCAGAGCCCCTGAGCATAGGCCACTTCGCGATACATCTGGAAGGGACCGCCGAAATCCTTGCGGATGACCACTAGTCCGGTCCCGTCCTCGAATTCCGAGGAGGTATGGACGTGCATGTCGTAGTGATGCCAGCCGGCGAAGCTCGGGAAGGGTTCGGGGTCGAGGCTGATGCGCATCACCTTGCGCAGAGTGTGCTCTTTCTTCTCGGGGATGCCTTTGAGAATTCTGCGATAGGAAGCTCTCGCCGCGAGGACGGGTGTCGATCCGTCCCGGAGGGACAATTGCGCCAGGGGTATCCGGAGGATCGTGTGCCAGCCGCGATTGGTCGAATTCACGACATCGATCTGCCAGGGGGAAAGCCCGGTTTGACCGAAGCCGACCACGAGATCGAGGTCGTCGGTGGTTTTGCCGAAACCGTCGACCGCGAGGAGGTCCCCGCCGCAGCCGTGGTGGCAGGCGGGGGGGGCTTGGTCTGTATCTTCGAAGAGGGCCACCACGCGATCGCCGACGATTTGGTCTACGGCGAGGCGGGTGATTTTGAGGGTCTCCCAGCCCGCTTTCGTTTCCGGGAAGTGGAACTGAACCGGGATGTAGTCGGTGGCAGGATCACGCAACTGGACCCGCCATGGCGAGTCCATGAAGACGTAGACCAAGCCGAGATCGGCGTCGGCGTCGCGGGCCTCGGTATCGAGCACGGTTGCTGCGAAGCCAAGGGTTCCCGATAGCATAATGAGTATGGAAAACCAGCGCTGCACCATCGTTCTTCCCCCCTCCGATGAACCCTGACCACATAGCATGTCCTGCATGGGAGGACAAGTCCCATCTCCTATCGGTCCATGTGGCAAAAATGACCAGAGACCTCCTCGTCCTCGGTCGCGGGTGGAGTTTTTCCGTTGCATTTCCCCGGGGCTTCTTCTAAGTAAACCGGAACGGACAGCACGAGAGCGCGGAACCGCATGACTACCGAACGGATCATTAAAAAGTATCAGAACCGCAAGCTCTACGATGTGCTCGAGAGCCGGTACGTGACCCTGACCGAGTTGGCCGATTTCATTCAAGCTGGGGATCGCTTGCGGGTGGTCGATAATGTCACGGAAGCGGACCTCACCCCGATGATCCTGACCGAAATCCTGCTCGAACAGGAGAAGGTGCAAGCCGGTGAAGTCCCAACGACCCTGCTCAAGGAAATCATCCGCAACGGTGATGGCTCCATCTTCAAGTTCTTGCAACGTTTTGTGGTCGGCGCGGGGGAGAATCGCGGTTCCGGAGTTGCCGAGCTGCGTGAGTTCATCGCCAACCTGCACCAGGCCGGAGAACTCAACGAGCAGGAATGCGCTGAGCTCAACCGCGAACTCGATCAGAAGAAAGGTGAGGTCGGAGAACGGCTCGACCAGCTCATTGAACAGAATATCGGCAATGCGTTGAATAAAATCAAACGTATATATAAAATGCAGAAAGACATCCAACGCCTACGCACCAAGGTGGTCAACCTCGAGCGGCAGGCGGAGAGGATCGAGCGGACCACTAACTAAGTCCCAGGGGAGGGTAGATGAAACTCCACGAATACCAATCCAAGGAATTGTTCAAGAAGTATGACCTACCGGTGCCCAAGGGCTGGTTGCTCGAAGACCTCAGCGGCCTCGACGAGATCCTTCGCAAGGCAGGGAACACCATGTTGGTGGTCAAGGCTCAGGTCCATGCCGGCGGTCGGGGCAAAGGAGGCGGAGTCAAACTCGGGCGCAGCCCCGAGGAGATCCGCAACCACGCCAAGACCATTCTCGGGATGACTCTGGTCACGCATCAGACCGGACCGCAGGGAGTCACGGTGCGCAAGGTGCTGTTGGAAGAAGGTTGCAAGATCAAGAAAGAGATGTACCTGGGGCTCACCGTGGACCGTGGGCACGGCAAGATCGCCATCATGGCCAGCGAAGCCGGTGGTATGGATATCGAAGAAGTTGCGGCCAAGACCCCGGAGAAGATTCATATCGAGTTGGTTGATCCCCTGATCGGTTTGATGCCCTACCAGGCGCGCAAGCTGGCTTTTGCCTTGAACCTCACCGGTACTCTGGCCAAGGATTGGGTTCCCTTCCTGACCAAGGTCTACAAAGTATTCGCCGACAACGATTGTTCCCTGGTCGAGATCAACCCTCTGGTGATCACTGCTGACGATACCCTCATCGCCCTCGATGGCAAGATCGATCTCGACGGGAATGCCCTGTTCCGGCACCGGGATCTGCTCGAGTTTCGCGATGTGCATGAAGAAGATCCACGGGAGTTCGAGGCATCCAAGCACGGCCTGAGCTTCATCAGCTTGGACGGCAATATCGGGTGCATGGTCAACGGCGCCGGTTTAGCCATGGCCACCATGGATATCATCAAGCATCACGGCGGTAGCCCGGCCAATTTCCTCGATGTTGGTGGTTCTGCCACCACCGAGGCCGTCACCGAGGCCTTCAAGCTGTTGCTCTCCGACTCCCAGGTCAAGGGAGTGATGATCAACATCTTCGGAGGCATCATGAAGTGCGATACCATCGCCAATGGCATCATCGAAGCCTCGAAACGGGTAGCGGTCAAAGTACCGCTGGTGGTCCGACTCGAGGGGACCAATGTCGACCTGGGTAAAAAGATCCTCAAGGAGAGCGGTCTGGCCATCACCACTGCCGACACCATGGCCGATGCGGCCCAGAAGATCGTCACCATCGTCAAGCAAGGGAGGGCCTGAACCATGGCCATCTTCGTCAATAACGAAACCCGGGTTGTCTGTCAGGGTATCACCGGCTCGGCCGGTTCGTTCCACGCCGAGAAGTGCCTCGAGTACGGCACTAAGCTCGTGGCCGGGGTCACTCCGGGCAAGGGTGGCACGACCTTCCTGGGTAAGGTCCCGATTTTCGACACGGTGAGCAGTGCGGTGCGTGAGACCGGTGCCGACACCTCCCTCATCTTTGTACCCCCGCCCTTTGCCGCCGATGCCATTCTCGAGGCGGTTGACGCGGGGGTTGGTTTCGTCGTCTGCATCACCGAGGGAATTCCGGTGCTGGACATGGTCAAGGTCAAGAACGCACTGCGCGGCAGCAAGACCCGTTTGCTCGGTCCCAATTGCCCGGGCATCATCAGCCCGGGACAGTGCAAGATCGGGATCATGCCTGCGCACATCCATCGCCGTGGCGATATTGGTATCATTTCGCGGAGCGGGACGCTCACGTACGAGGCCGTGGATCAAGTGACCAAGTTGGGTCTTGGGCAATCCACCTGCATCGGTATTGGTGGGGACCCGGTCAACGGCACCAACTTCATCGATGTTCTCTCCCAGTTTGAGCAAGATCCGGAGACCAAGGCCGTGGTCATGATAGGCGAGATCGGCGGCACGGCCGAGGAAGATGCGGCCCGTTTCGTGCGGGACCACATGTCCAAGCCGGTGGTCGGTTTCATCGCCGGTATGACCGCACCCAAGGGCAAACGCATGGGACATGCCGGAGCCATTATTTCCGGTGGCAAGGGCACGGCGGCCGAGAAGATCGCCGAGATGGAGCGTTGCGGTATCCGCGTGGCCAAGTCGCCTTCGGAGATCGGTTCAACCCTCAAGTATGTGTTCAGCCACTGAGGAGACAGTCCATGGAACGCACCTTCACCTTCATCAAACCCGATGTAGTTTCGCGAAATTTGGTCGGTGCCGTCATTGCCCGTTACGAAGCAGAGGGTCTGAGAGTGGCAGCCCTGAAACGGTTACACCTCTCCAAGGTCAAGGCCCAGGGCTTCTATGCGGTACACCGGTCGAGACCCTTCTTCGACAGTCTGACCGCTTTCATGACAGAGGGACCGGTCGTTGCCATGGTTCTCGAGGGCGATAGTGCAATGGACAAGGTACGTCGGATCAACGGCGCGACCAATCCATCCGAGGCCGCCCCTGGCACCATTCGCAAGGATTTCGGCACCAACATCGAGCGCAACGCTGTCCACGGATCGGATTCGCTCGAGAACGCTGCGAAAGAAATTGCCCATGTTTTCAGCGAACTTGAGATCTTCTGAGCGGAGCGCTCGATGATGGGACCCCGGCTGGTCTGGATCTTTGGTTTCTTCCTCCTGGTGGGGTGTTTCTCTAAGGATTTCAATGAGCCAGGAGTTGAAGACTACGAAGAGTTGGCCACTACCGAGGTCTTCAACATCAACAAGAAGATGGCATGGAACGCGGCCTTCAATGTGATGAGCAGGTATCCGATAGTCTACTCCTCTGAAGAGAACCTCGAGATCCAAACCGACTGGATCAAGGGGAAATCCGAGCGTCTTTTTTCCCAGTACGACGAGAACAGGGTGCCCTATACCATCCGTTTTCGCCTCAATGTCCGACTCGTCCCTCTCGACGCAAACCGGACAGAGGTGACGGTGCAAAATACTGAGCAATATCTAACTGATATCATTACATCTGGTGGTGATCTCAACGCCACCCTCTACGAATGGATCGATACCGAGAGCACCACCTATAAAGAGAACGCGGTCCTTAAGAAGGTGGAACTCGAACTCAAGAAGATGCTTCAGAATCTACGTCGTGGTGGGAAGAAGTAACTGTCCGTCACAACATCCCCCGATCGAGTTCGATCCAATCGCAACTAGGTGATGTGTGCGAATTCGCGCACTATTCCTGTACATCGTGGATTGCGAACGAATAACTACAAGAAAACATGAGATGTTGGAATTCGTCGAACGCGAGGTGGTTCTTGCAACCCTGCGTGGGTCCAACCCTGAGTGGAGCCTGAGCATGACCCGCAGGAGTCTCTCTTTGAAACTGAGCAGCCTCGACGTGTTCCTCGATCGTTGCGTGTTGAGCGAACGGATCAATCTCAAGAGCGACGAGAGCTTCACCCGAGGCGAGGAAGTGGAAATCGAGATCACCATCCTTGATGGTACCCGCCTCGCGCTTCCCGGCATCGTGGCCGAAGTACAAGCCGAGGGGGTTATCGTGGTCCTTGAGCGCGAGTTGAAACCCGAGGTCCATGATCTCATCTCCTCTCTGTACGAACGCCGTCTGCGCAAGTTCGATCGAGAGGATGGTCCGATACTCGGCATTGATCTCGGTACAACCAACACGCTGGCCGCGGTCCTGGACGGTGATGGACGACCGCAACTCCTGCGTTTTGCCGACGGTTCGTACCTCTTGCCCTCGGTAATTGCCTTTGACAAAGACTGGCGCAAGATCGTCGGGGGGAGGGCAAAAGATCAGATGGTCATCAACCCCGACCGTTCGGTTTTCGGAGCGAAGCGTTTACTTGGCAGAAAGCTGCGTTCTCTGTCTGCGGAAATGGCTTCCTTCTTCCCCTATAATTTGGTCGAGGGGGATGAGGGAGAGGTGGCGGTCGAGATCGAGGGGCTGACCATCAGCATTTGTTGGGTTTCTGCCATGCTCTTGGCCGAGATCAAGGCGAGGGCGGAAGAGTCCCTTGGCAGAGAAGTGGTGCAGGCCGTTGTTTCGGTTCCAGCCTACTATAGCGAGAATCAGCGCAAGGCCGTGAAACGGGCCGGCAGTATTGTCGGTTTGGAGGTTCTGGCAGTGCTCAATGAACCGACCGCCGCCATGCTGGCATACAATAAACATCTCGATCTGGACAAGACGGTCCTGGTCTACGACCTCGGCGGAGGTACGTTCGATGTCTCCATCGTGTCCGCGTTGGGCACGACCTTCGAGGTATTAGCGACTGGTGGGGATACCTTCCTAGGAGGAGACGATTTCGACCAGCGCCTGGTG
>MGSU01000229.1:0-613 GCA_001799195.1 Deltaproteobacteria bacterium RIFOXYA12_FULL_61_11
ACGATGGCGGACAGGTTCAATATTCAATAAACGGAGGTTCAACATGGACAACACTTGGCGCATACAACGACTTTTATAACTGGTACAACGACAATTCAATAAGCGGCCTTGCATGGACAACTGTTCAGGAGGGCTGGACCGGCTATGCAACCACCGGCTGGCAACTGGCAGGACATACCCTCCAACCTCTCATTGGACAATCTGATGTCCGTTTCCGCGTAGTTTTCGGAAGTGAAACTTCTGGAAACTCATACGACGGCTTTGCCTTTGATGACTTCACAATTACACAAACAGGAGACCTTGCTTCTATACCTGCTACAGGAAATTTAAGCGGTTGTAATATTAATGCCGATACAATAAGAATGTACATTAAGAACGTTGGACCTGTAACAATTGCTTCAGGTGAAAGTATGAATGTAAAGTATATAGTAAACATACTTCCTGCTGTAAGCGAATTACTTACATTAAGCAGCAACCTTGTTCCAGGTGATAGTATTCTTTATACTTTTAATCAGTTGTACTCATTCGCTCCCGGAACTTATACTGTAAAAACCATTGTAGATTACGCAACAGACATGGTTAGCAGTAATGATACTTCTCAATATACAGTTAA
>MGSU01000229.1:675-7104 GCA_001799195.1 Deltaproteobacteria bacterium RIFOXYA12_FULL_61_11
TGCCATACGTCTTGCCGTCCCGGCCGACGATACTGCCGTCGAGGAAATTGCCGCTGTAGCATTGCAACCCGGGTTCGGAGGTGCGCACCTCGAGCACCCTGCCGCTCTCGGGTTCAAGTACCCGGGCGGCTAGTCCCATGCTTCCCGCCGGATGGTCGAGAACGAAGGTATGGTCATAGCCGCCGGCCCGGAGGAGCTGTTCGTGCGCCTCGCCGAGACGCTGCCCGATAGGGTGCGGTGCGCGGAAGTCGAAGGGCGTGCCGGCCACGGGGGTCAGGTCCCCCGTCGGGATGAGGTTCGCGTCGACGGGCACGAAGCGCTCCGCGGCGAGCAGCAACTCGTGGCCGAGGATGTCGCCCCGGCCGGCGAGGTTGAAATAGCTGTGGTGGGTCAGATTGACCGGGCATGGTCGGTCGACCGTCGCCTCGTACGCGAGGGTGAGCGTCCGGTTCCGGTCGAGGAGATAGACCACGGTGAGGTCGAGGTTGCCGGGATAGCCCTCGTCTCCGTCCGGGCTGTGGTGCCGCAGCAGGACTCCGACCGCCTCGCCGCGCTGTACGGGTTCGGCCAGGAAAAAGGCTTTGTCGAAACCGTACCATCCACCGTGGAGGTGCTGGCCGTCCTGTTGACAACGCAGTTGATAGGTCCGGCCGGCGAGCTCGAAGCGGCCCCTGGCGATGCGGTTGGCATAGCGGCCGACGATGCTGCCGAAATAGGGGCTGCGGCGCGGGTAGTCGACCAGGTCGGCCAGCCCAAGCACCACGTCGGTGATCTGACCCCGACGGTCGGGCACCTTGAGCGAGAGCACAGTGCCACCCCAAGAGGCAATGGTGACGGCCAGGCCATCGCCGTCCTCAAGCAGGTAGCGTTCCACCATCCTGCCGTCGATACTACCGTCCTCCTGCCGTTGCACCGTGGGTCTGCGCTTCATGCCGGACACCTCCGCGGTAGTATTACGGCAGCTTGCGACAGTGCGCTGTCCCGGAGGGCGCGTACATCTCCTCGGCGCTCAGCGAGGAGGCATCGAGGACGTCGAGGGTGATATTCGCCGGTACATCCGAGCAGATGACCACCGAACCGTCGGCAAAGGTCACCCGCACATCGACTTGATCCACAAGCCCGAGGCCGAAGTGAGCGATGGGTTCGCTCTGGAACACCTCGCCGAAACCGAGTTGGCGGGTCTGAGCACTGCCCGCGGTGCCGGGAGCGGCGTTGGCGGTGAAAACGAAGTTGCCGTCCCCGTCGAGATCGATATCGACGCGGGCGCCGATGGCCGGGCGGTCGTCCTCGGGCCCGTCCGTGGCGTCGCCTCCGCTGTCGGTCTGGGCGCGCACCCGCAGCCAGCGGTTGTCGGGATACAGGGTCTGAGCGTCGTTACGGTACGGTGCCCCGCCCTGGTCTGAGGTCCCCACGTACACGTCGAGGTCGCCGTCGCGGTCGAAGTCCGAGGCCGCGCAGACCGTACCCTGCGAGTTGTCGGGCAGACCGAGGCCGGTGACCACGGTGGTGAAGGTGCCGTTGCCGTTGTTCTTGTGCAGCACGTCCCAGCGCGCGCCGCGGACCTCGAGGATGTCCTGGTCGCCGTCGTTGTCCATGTCCAAGAACAGGATGCAGGCGGCTCGCTGGGGATAGGTGGCCAGGGTCTCGGGTTGGACTCGATCGGTATCGGCCAAGGGGACGAGCCGCAGGGTAGTGCCGACCTCATGGGTCAGGTACAGGCCGAAGAGGGAACTGCTGGAACCGACGAACAAGTCGGGGCGGCCATCGTTGTCCGCGTCGCCCCACCCGGCCGCGGTGCAGCCAAAGATGTCGCCGTCCTGGAGCATGCCCCCTTGCAGGGCGTCGGACCATGCGTCATTGCCGTCGCTGTGGAACAGGGCGCTGGCCTCCTCTTCACCCTCCACGCACAGGAACAGATCGGGCCGGTTGTCGAGGTCGTAGTCGATGAAGGTGGCCTGGTTGGCTTGGGGCATCTGGGTCTGGAAGAAGTTGTCAGGAGTACGCAAGCCAATACCACCGAGGGTGGTCGAATAGTTGCGGATCAAGTCGTTGCCGGTGTCGCCGGGGAGATGCACCGAACCGCCCGAGGAGAAGAACAGGTCGAGCAGGTTGGGGTTCGTCTCATCGTTCGGGTTGAGGTCGGCCAGGACGAGGTGTCCCGCGTGCAGGAAGAGGTCATGGTTGGCGAAGGCCCCGGACACTTGAGGGTCGCTGGGCTCGCTGTAAGCAGCCCCCGAGACTCCGACGAGGATATTAATGCTGGTGACCTCTTCGCCGCTCACCGAGGCGCTGCATGGATAGTACAGCAGGTCGACGCTGCCGTCGCCGTTGAAGTCCCCGGCCGAGTACCTGGTGGCGCCGAGCGGCGCGTCGGAGGCACAGGAGAGGATGCCCTGCCGGTCGGTGACCTCGACGAAGTCGGGTGTTACCGGATCGTAGTGGACCAGCGTGGATTGCCCCGGGACGTCGCCTATGAGCAGGTCCGGCCAGGTGTCGCCATCGAGATCCAGCCAGGACACCGAGACGTTCTTGGTCCCGTACCCGACCGAGAGGGGCACGAACAACGGGTCGCCGCCCGCCGTGGCTGCGGCCGGTTGCAGGACCTTGTCCTCGAGTTTGAGGCTGCCGTGCGGCAAGAGGCTGAGGTTGAGTTCCTCGGCCGGCAGGTAGCCGTCGAGGGAATAGGAGACCGTAAAGGTCCCGGCCGGTACGCGGTCGAAGCGGAAGCTGCCGTCGGCGGCCGGGTGGAACTCGAGCACGAAGTCGGTGTCCCTCGTGGTCTTGCCGCTGATCCGTACCAGGATCTCTGCGTGCGCGGGGCTGTCGAACAGGGTCACCTTGCCCGTCAAGGCCCCGAACTCGTAGGCGAGCGCAAGGGTCTGGGTCTCGACCAGGGTCGAGCGCGCAGACTCGACGGTGAGACCGGTCACCGTGGCCGGGGCGAAACCGGCCCACTCGTAGCGCAGCTCGTAGGTCCCGGCGATCAGGTACAGGATGATGAAACGGCCGTTCTTGTCGGTCTTGGCGGTAAAGGACGTGCCGGGCACATACACGTCGATGCCGGTCAGGTCGGTGACCGTCTGGTCGGCCACGCCGACCGCGCCGACCAGGGCGCCGGTCTCGGCCAGGGAGAGCTGGGAGAGGTCGACGATGTTGCCCGCCACGATGACGATGCTCTCTTCTTTGATCGCGAAGTTCTTGCCCGCGGTGTCCTTGGCCAGGGCCTCGACCGTGTACTCGCCTGCTTCGATCTGGTTGAAGGCATAGATACCCTGTACGTCGCTCACCGTGCTGGCGCGCTCGAAGCCCAGGGCATCCAAGAGGCGCACGGTGACGCCGGCAGCCACCTTCTTCAGGGCATCTCCGGCGTACAGCGTTTTCATTTCCCCTACTTGTGGCTCAGTCGGCGACAGCAGGAGATAGGAGGCGGGCAAGGCCGACGCGGGCAGCGCCGACGCAGGGAGTGCAGACGCGGGGAGCGCCGAGGCCGGTAGGGCGGAAGACGGCAGCGCCGAGGCCGGGAGCGCCGACGCAGGCAGCGCCGACGCGGGCAGGGCGTTGGAGGGAATCCCGGAGGCCGGCAAGGCCAGGGGGATGGAAGCCTCGACTACCAGTTGCCCTGCGAGGGCTCCGTGGGTGGTGCTGCCTCCAAGCAGATCATTCTCGGCCAAGTACTTCGCCAGGGAATCCCCTGGATCACCTCCGGGAGCGACACTCTGGGAGGGATCAGCGCTGTCATCGCCTCCCGGCGAACTGGGATCGGCCGGATCAGAGCTGGCATCCGGCGTTTCCTCCGAGTCCTTGGACTTGGAACTCGACGAGCAGGCGACGAGAGCGGTGAGGAGCAGGAACACGAGCAGTGAGCGAACGATCATGGTTCCTCCATAGCCGGCGAGCACGACCACTGCACTTGCTATAGCTCGGCGGAGCGGAATTGACAACCCGGAGCACCACGCCCCCTCACCTTACCCGGAGAAGAGAGAAAAACCCCTCGAAACCTCGATACAGCGTTGGTATGCCCATTGCTTTCTTCCTCTGCCGATCGTCGGGGTTGTCCTCGACGAGTCCCAGGTGGAGACCGCTCATGGCGTTGCCTAAAAAGCCGCTGCCGATGTTCCTCAAGCCCCTCTTCTTCGCTCTCCAGCTCATCCTCCTGCCGCTCGTCGGTCTGATCGCCGGCCCGGCCTGCAACCTCCGGGGCGAAAAAACCGACGCGGAGCAACCTGAGACCTCGCAACCCCAGGCCGAGCTCCAACTCCTCACCCGTTCGTTCGGGTCGGAGAGCACGCAACGCGACGCCGCATTTTCGGAAGCAACGGTGCTGAAGGTGGTGGAGCTGTGCAAGGAGCACGACGGCGATCTCGAGACCTGCGCGACGAGGTATCTCCCCCTCGAACGGCACCATCCCCGTTGGCCCGAAGGTCTGCCGGTGTCGCACTTGCGATCCTACACCACGCTCATCGCGAGCACATTCAAATTCGAGAACGCGGACTTCACGAGCGGGTTCACTGCCCACCAGCATAAGAGCCTCGACGCCGAGGATGAGATTCTCCCTCCCGAGGTCCCCGAGGTCCTCGTCCCGGTCACTCCCGTCAAGCACCAGGGTGACCGCCCGACCTGCTATGCCTTTGCCAGCAATGCCACCATCGAGACCTACCTGCTGCAGCAGCACAACGTGACCTACGATCTCTCGGAACAATTCGTCGACCTCTACACCCGCCACCGTCGGGAGAACGCCACGACCCTCTTGCCCCTCACCGACGGCGACACCGTACCCGCGGCTCCGATACCGCTCGAGGACGTGCTGCCGTACGTCGGCCACAGCGGTGGGAAGTTGGATAACCTGTTCGAACCGAACTGGGCTCGCGGGGCCGAAAGCGCCGAGAGCCTCGGGGGCACCTATTACCTGCCTCCTGCCGGGAACCTTGGCAGCTATGTGCAGGTCGAACGGTACGAGCTCATCCAGGGCGACCTGCCCTTCGATGAGACCAACGTGTACCTGGCCGGGAAGCTCGACCAGGGGAGGGGCATCAACGCCACCATCTACATCCTCGCCCCCTTCGACGACTATGACCCGACGGAGAACGAGGTCATCGAACTACCCCCGGATTGTACGTTGGATCCTGAACCGGTCGACCCCGGCGAGCTCGGGCAAAAGGTCGATTGCTTCGGCCGCGGCCTGCATGCCGTCGAGATTGTCGGGTATCGCGTCGTCGAAGGACGCTATGAGTTCAAGATCAAGAATAGCTGGGGCCCGACCTGGGGTCTTGACGGCTTCGGCTGGCTCAGCGCGGCCTATGTGCAACGCGCGGGCTGGGAGTTCGTGACCGTCGAAGAGGCCTCGTTCCTGCAGGGCGACGCGGTCGACCGGATCGAGCGCTTCCCGGTAGAGACCTACTTCGTCCGATCGGCGACCGACCTGCCCAAGGACATTGAGGAGGCTCTGGCCGGCGAGGATCGCTATGTCGCCGCCTATCCCTTCGTGGTGCAGTACCGACTGACCTCGGGGACTCCTCTGGAGACCACGCCCTTCCTAACCCTCGAAGCCGGCAGCGAGGTCAAGGCTGCGGTGTTGGAGGCGCGAGCGACGTGGTTCTACCTCGACCAGGACGATCCGCACCTGGTACGGCTCCTCCATCTCGGCGTCGGTGACGTCTACGGTTTTCACGACTTCAGCACACAGGCCATGACTGAATTCCGGCTCGGCGAGGAACGCTTCCTCGGGGAGGACGACCCTCTGGTCGACGTGCTCGACACCATGGTCCTGCGCAGCGGCGGCGCCTTCCTACCGGACAACGGCCTCCCTCCGACGCTGGGTCCCGGGGACGATTTCCAGCTCTGGCTCTGTCGTGGGTCGGAATACTGCATCGGCAATCTGGCGGTAGAGGTCGAACTCGAGCAGGACGGCGAAGTGATCGAGCGCTTCGAAGAACGCCGCGCTCACTTCAATCTAACGAGCCTGATCAGCCGTCCGGTCGACGGCAAGGTTTCACCGTCCGACCAGACCGAGGAATGGAAGGGCTTCGGCGGGTTCCAACTCGACCGCACCATCACCGCGTTGACGCTGCGCTTCCGGGGTCTCTCCCGACGCATCCTGGTGACCGAGGAGTGAGTTCCCGCCGGTCATAGGGATTATCCTTTTAGAAAAATAGGAAAAATCAAAAGTATGATGGGTGATTTTCCGGTTTCGAGCAAGGAGTATAGGCCCGTTCACTGCAGTGGACTTCGATTCTTGGTTCATTGTTCAGCCGTGTCAGGAGGAAACCTCGTCCAGGGACATGTTCCGGTCGGAGGCGGGCTCTTCATTTGTGCGAACAGTACGGGTATCATCCACAAACCCTTCGTTATTTTTAAACTGAAGTTCCTAGTCCATTTCGAGCGGAAACCCTTGGGGCGCCTAGAGATGGACGAGGATACATCTGCAGTTTT
>MGSU01000230.1 GCA_001799195.1 Deltaproteobacteria bacterium RIFOXYA12_FULL_61_11
CGCACCGCGGGACGTTCTCTGGAGGTCCGCCCTCGGGTCCGAAGCGCGTGGCGTGAGGGCCTCGGACCGGTCAATCGGCCTTCGGTATCATAGGCCAACAACGATTTTGCCGTCGCGGTGAGAAGTATATCCACAAGAGTATCGAAAAGATCCATGTTCGTGCTCCCGGGCCGGAGATCTCCGGATGGTGGACCGAGCATACCCGCGAGAGAGGAGAATGGCAAGCACCTGTTGCAATCCTGCGTAACCCTTCAGGGGGATTTCAGTTTTGGCTGGTACGAGGGGTCCTGTCACCTCTCACACCGACGCCGCTGCATCCTGCGCGTCGCTTGGAGGTCCGCATCCTTGCGGCCACCCCCACCATGCTCATCCTTGCGCGTGGCGGGGGACCCCCGTCGGTGCCACCCCGGTGATGGAGTGATCACTTACGTATAATTCACCCAAAACTGAACTGAAGGCATTCATTCCCGCAGAACTGCTCGAGGAAGTAACTCAGGTTTGAGCAATCACGGTACGCTGGATGACCAGAGTCTCGGCATCGAACACTTCGAGCAAGACGCTCAAGGGGTTCTCTCTCGCATACAGATCCTTCTTGCGCAACACCTTGGCGCGCATACCAATACCCTGAGGTTTGTAGTCGGTTATCCAATTCCGGAGATGTTCGAAGTGCTCTTCGGTGACAATCCCCTGCTCATGGATCACGAAGAAGCGCTTCCCCAAGCGAGAGACCTTCGCCGGGATTTCGTGTTCCTGCAGGTAACGGCAGAGGAGCCCTGCCAATTCGTGCAGGGCGTGGTCCCCGAAGCGGGGGTCTTTCTGGTTGAGTTGCTCCACCACCTCATAGACCACCTCGAACACGCTGAAACGTTCGGGCAACTGAGGTTCGAGCCGGGCCAGGAGCCGTTCCGGTTGTTCCAGTCCGGTCACCCGGTCATGGATGAACAGGAGGTTCTCGGCCTCGTTGAGTGCATTGGAAAGCAACTCCCGAAGGGAATGTGCGGCAGGGTAGTGAGCGTTGAGGAGCGATTCTTGTTCCGGGAAGGAGAACACGGCCTGACGGAGGTTGATGGAGTACTGGCGATCGAGGACTTGGAGTTCGAGTTTCGCCGGGAGCAGGTCTGCCAGGGGGAGCCCCGGCCAGGGACGGGGCCGGTAGGCCGTCCGTTCGGTAGCGAGGTCGTCCTGTTCTCCAAGAGGACTCGTCGTGTCGAATTCGAGCAGGAAGAATTCGTCGCCCTTGCGCGCTATCCAGACCGTATGCTCTCCGTGCGCTCGGACCAGGGTGAGGAAGAGCTTCTTCAGGAGGTAGTTCCCGATATACGTACCGTGATTTTTATTGAAATGGGCGAACTGTTCGATTTCCACGACGAGAATCCTGAACGGATGGAGTAGCTCTCCAAAGGTACGGTGCAATCGGTCGGGAAGAAGATCGTGGCGGAAAGCACCGGTCAACCGATCGAGGTAGCGTTGCTCCTGACCGATCTCTCGCGCGCGCCGCTCGAGGGTGTTGCGAGCTCCGAGACGGCAAACGATGGTGACCAGAGAGAATTCGTGGGTTCCGCACAGGGTGATGACCGCGCCGTCTTCCAATATCGCGGTTGTGACCTTGTGGTCATTGACCAGAGTCCCATTGGTCGAACCGAGATCATCCAAGCGGAAGTGGTTTTCCTCGTAACGAATCACGAAATGGTGTCTCGAGACGAATTCCTCGGCAATACGGAAATCCGTGTCCCCGGGACTGCGGCCGACCACCACCTCGTCCGAGTCGAAAATCGCGCGCTGCCCGACATTTTTGCCGTCGAGGACGAAGAGGAGCAGACTATCACGCTCGATCATGCCCACAACCTCGCGTTGCCACGGAGGCTCCAGAGTCTCCGCGCAGAAAATCCCCCCTCATCCACCGTATCCAGAAGGTGGTTCAGCATAACTTGAATAGGTGCAAAAAACCAGAATTGCGTTTCCTCACAAGGGTTCGGGGAGGTGGGGCTGCATTGTCCACCTTGGTCTGAGCCTCAAGTCCACCGCGGCTCCCCCGAGGTCGAGTAGCGAAAAAGCGAGTTCCCCCGGTCGAACAGGTTCGAAGACCACGGGCGCGTAGCCCATCCAGTAAGGACCACCGGGTAGTTCAAGGGGATACCAGGTCTTCGAACGGACTTCGAAACATTCCACTCGATCGGGGCTGGAGCTCTCTCCGCGCTCGAGGGCCACGTACACGCACGGAACCCCATTGGGATGCTCCGGAGGAACGTGGACCGCGAGGTATTCTCCTCGAGGTTCGTGCCAAGCACCCTCGAAACGATGCTCTTCGGGTACCCAGGCTCCGGCGAAGATCAGGCTGTGTTGGCCAACCACCACGAGGTCGAGGTACCCGTCCAGATCGAAGTCGACGAAACCGCCGTCGATGAGGTGGAACCCCGGGGCCAGGGATCCGGTCGGATAGTAGGGCCAGGGCAGACCGTGCTCGGTTGTCACGTCCTCGACCCTCCCCTCGGCATCGAAACGGACCAGAGCGCTCGGTCCGATATGTTTTTGAACATCCCCATAGGAAGCGAAGAAACAGGCCGGTACCTCGACCCGGTCGAGGGGCAAGCTCGCGCAGGCAACGCCTCGGCCGACCAACGAGAGCTCGAGGTCTCGCATGGAAAACTGCCCTTCCTCGTTGAACAGCAGGACCTGAGGGGTGGCATAGGGAAAGAGCGAGGTGCGACCGAACACCTTGTAATCCTGCCAATCCGCAACAGCCAGGACCAAGCTGGGCGGTTGTCCTGGTCCGTTCAGGTGTACCGCGGCCACGTCATGGATGCGGCGGCCTTTCGTTTCCCCTTCTCCACCAAGCTCGAAACGGTACTGCCCACCTCCGGAAAGTTCCAGGACCACCTCGTGCCGGGACCAGGCAACGTCGTCTTCCACGCCGTCACCATCGAGTTCGAACCCCGCAACCCGCTGATCCGAAACAGTGGCCTCGGCCCGGACGACCTCGAAGCGGGGAGCGTACCTCGAGGAGAGCGCGAGAGACGTGATCCCCGAGGGTTCGTCACGCAGGGGATCGGGTGCACCGCAGGAAGGGAGAACCCCACCGACGAGAGCCGGGAGACCGAGCAAGCAGAGCAGTGCGAGCAGGTGCTGACGAGGGGGTACCCGCTCTCCGATCCGGTACGATGGTGTTGGTTGCCGCACCCCGAGAACCTCGTTTGGGAAGGGTTGATCACCGGGCCGGACCCTAGCGCACTAGCCGGGAAAACACAAGTCCCAGGTTCGCACGACGCCTGCCGTTGCGTTTGGCACTGCGCTTGCGAGGGGTTCGGTGCCGCCGGTCCTGGGGTACTATGAGCCGCGCGGACCTGGGAACAAACTCGCCGACATTCGAAGGGGAAAGCACCGCGCGTTGGGCGGCCCGTCCCGAGACACTGCGCTCGACGAATAGGACATTGCCCCGCGGGTCTCGTCCCGTGTGGTACATGACCGTGGCCAACGTTCCCGGGGTCGGAGTGAAGATCTGGACTTGCTCGGGCCGGAGGTGCAGATCCCTCTGGGCCGCCTCGGCCAAGGCAGTCATGTGGTAGAGGGTGCAACCCGGATGCGCGGCGATCAGGTAATACGAGAGATGTTTCTCCACGCCTTGCCGCCGAACTTCGTCTTGGTACCGACGGCGGAACTCCACAAGCCGCTCCCACGGGGGTTTGTTCATGAGACCGAGTACCGCCGGGGAACAGTGCTCCGGCGCCAGTTTCAATTGGCCGCCGACATGGTTCCGGACGAGGTCGGCGAGATAGGCCGGACCCTGACGCTCGTCCGCCAGGACTAGGTCGTGCCGAACGCCGGAGGCCACGAACACCTGACGCACGCCGGGCACCTTGGTCAGCGCTCTCAGCAAAGACCTCAGGGGAGCATGGTCGATCGGCAAGGCCGGACACGGTGCTGCGCCCAAACATTGGCGCTCGGCGCAGGGGCCAGAGGCTTGCTTGGCCGGGCAATCGAAACCATACATATTGGCGGTAGGACCTCCGACGTCGGTGATGATGCCGCGGAAGCGGGGGTGCTCGGTCAGGGCCGCGGCTTCGCGGAGCAACGATTCCCTGCTGCGCGAGATCACGGTGCGACCCTGGTGCACGGCAATGGCGCAGAAGCTACATCCTCCGTAGCAGCCTCGGTGCGAGAGCAAGGAGAACCGCACCGTGTCCAGGGCCCGGACCTTCCCCACCTGGGAAGGATGGGCCTCACGCTCGAAACCGAGTTCATGGACTGCGTCCAGCTCCTCTCGAGCCAGCGGGGCAGCAGGTGGATTATGCACGACCCAGCGATCGCCATGACCTTGGCACAATTGCCGGGCAGCAGGGCCCTCGGCATTCGCTGCAAAGAGGTGATGGGCGAGTTCGAAGGCCGAGGTATCCTTGGCAATAGCCTCGAAGGACGGTAACTCCAGAGCTCCTGCCGGAGGTTCCTTGCGTACGACGCAGAGTCCGGGCAGGTCGTGGAAGGACCTTCCCGAGGCAAGACGTTCGGCAAGGGCGAGCACGGCGCGTTCCCCCTGACCGTAGACCAGCGCATCGGCTTTGGCGTCGAGGAGCAGGGATCGCCTGACTCGATCCTCCCAAAAATCGTAATGGGCCAGTCGGCGCAGGCTGGCCTCAATACCGCCCAGGACAATGGGTCGTCGCGATCCGGCATGCCTGCGGATGAGATTGGCATACACGATGGAAGCCCTGTCCGGTCGGCGGTCGTTACGCCCCCCGGGGGTGAAATCATCCTCACGGCGGGGTTTGCCGAGGGCGGTACGGTTGGCGACGAGAGAATCGACGCAGCCGGCGCTGATGCCCCAGAACAGCTTTGGGAGACCGAGCCGGGTGATATCCTCGGGTCCGAGGAGTCCCGGTTGGGCCACCACGCCGACGCGATAGCCGGCCGCGGTGAGCACTTTTCCGATCACCGCAACCCCGTCGAAGGGGGTGTCGGTGTAAGCATCGCCGCTGACCAGGATCACCTCGCACTGTTCCCAGCCGCGAGCAGCGAGTTCCTCTCGGGTAGCCGGTAGGAACATGAAGTCTCCACGGAGGTTCAGAGTGAGCGGATGGGGACTACGAGGTGATCAGACCTGATGGTGGCGCTGGCACCACTGGAAGAATTGTTCGAGGCGGGGCTTGAACTCGTCGGCATAGTCGACAAACTGGATGCCGACGCCCTTGTTCCCGTTGGGCCGAGGCGAGAGGTAGACAACCTTCCCGGTGCACTGCAGTTCGAGGTTGAGCCCGGGCAAAACCAAGGTGAAGGGGATGAGTTGGTCCTTTATACAATCCGCGCCGGTCTCGAAGAATAGCCCGCCCTTACTCAGATTCTTGGTGTACTCGACGGCGAAGTCGTTGAGGCTGGCAAACTGGACCTTTACTCGGAACTCATGGCGGGGAGCCTTCCGGTGCTCTGCAAGACGCTGCGTATCTCCCGAACGGTGGTCGATCAGCGAGAGCAATTCGTCGGGGATATCAAGGAACCGTAGGCCCATACCATCCTTGTCCTTCTGGCGTCCGTGCCGGACGACCTCGCCGCGACAGCGGTACTTGGCCTGATCTTCGTCGAGCGCGAGTAAGAAGGTTGGTCTGGCGTTCCGGGGCATGGGATTCTCGGTGAGTACGAAGACCCCGCTCCGGCTGATATCGAAGGTGCGTTCGCGACGATTGCCGCGCAGTTCGGGATAACTGACCCAACCCTTGCAAAGGACACGCGGGTGTTGACGTTTATCGAGGGTGGTCATGGAGAACACTCCAGCATCGTTTCCATTACGGGGCCGAACCATAGCGCACTTCGGTCATTCTGGCAAGGCTTGAGGGAGCAAAACGGCGTTTTCCCGTTGACAACCCGGTGCTCTTCTCGAATAGTCAGGCCGCATGCGATGTCGACAACAGTGCTGACGAGGTGTTCCATGGTCAAGTTGTTGGTTCTCCTGCTGATGATGAGTCTCCTGGTTTCTTGTGGGCCCAAACGCACGGTCCAGCGCACCGATGTCAATACCACCATCGACCTCAGCGGGCGTTGGAACGACACCGATTCCCGCCTCGTCGCCGAGGAGATGATCCGCGATTGCCTGCAGAGTGCCTGGATCGGCAACTTCAAGAGCCAGAACAGCGGGAAGAGCCCGGTCCTCATCGTCGGCAGAGTGGCCAACAAGAGCCACGAGATCATCAACACCGATACGTTCATGAACGACCTCGAGCGCGTCCTGGTCAATTCGGGCACCGTGGAGTTCGTGGCTGACTCGACCCAGCGGCAACAACTCCGCTCCGAACGCGCCGATCAACTCCAGCACTCCCGCGATGACACGGTCAAGGGTCCGGGCAAGGAGATCGGCGCCGATTACATGGTACAGGGCTCCATAGCCACCATCGTGGACGAAGCCGGAGAGCAGAAGGTCGTCTTCTACCAGGTCGACCTCGAGCTGATCCACGTCGAGTCCAACCGCAAGGTCTGGATGCTGCAGAAGAAGATCAAGAAGATCGTCGAACGCGCGTCCAATTCCTGGTGACCCCGCCCCGGCCTGCTCAGCCTCCATCCCATCGGTCGGCCCGAAAAGCCGGCGCAGCCGAGGAGACCTCGATCATGCAGCGTGCCCTCCAAGCCCTCACCTTCCTCCCTTTGCTCTTGTTCCTGGCCTGCGGCGTCAGTCAGACCTATTACAAGCGCATCGACACCAGGCTGCGCGACTACGACTTCCAAGGTGCCTTGGGCAAACTTGACCAAGAGGAATACGGTTCGCGCAACCGACTCCTCTACCACCTCGACAAGGGTATTCTTGCCCACTACCAGGGGGATTTCGCCGCGAGCAACGCCGAACTCGGGAAGGCCGATGAGCTCGCCGAAGACCTGTTCACCAAGTCGGTCTCGCAACGGGTCTCCTCGTACGTGACCAACGACAACGTGCGCGATTATCCGGGCGAGGATTTCGAAGTCGCGCTGATCGATCTCTTCCGCACGGTCAACTACCTGCTCCTCGGAGAACTCGAGAACGCCCTGGTCATGTGCCGCCGGGTCGATCACAAGCTCAAGGTCTACAGCGACAAGTA
>MGSU01000231.1:0-1713 GCA_001799195.1 Deltaproteobacteria bacterium RIFOXYA12_FULL_61_11
CTGGACCGTCCGACCTACGACCGGCGAAGTCCAAGCCGAGGACGTGAGCTGGCAACAAGGGGTTGCCCTCTGCATCCTGGGTGATGCCCCCAGCCAACCACGGCCGCTGCGTCCGGATGCGACCGGCGAACTCCTGCTCGACCCGCACACCGGTCTGGTCTGGCGTTCCATGCCCTCGACCACCACGTCCGGCTGGTCGACCGCCCTGGAGACCTGTGCAAACTCGGAGCACGGAGGAGCAACGGATTGGCGCCTCCCCACGATCAAGGAACTCGAGAGTCTGGTGGTCGGCGAGGACCCCTCCTCGAAGTGGCAACTGCCTCTCGAACTCCTGCCCGTCTCCGAACGCTCCTCACCCCCATCAAACCTGTGGTCCTCGACCACCTCCACGACCGCCCCGGGGTCTGCCTGGACCTTGAACACCGGGAACGGCAACCTCCTCCCGGAAACCAAGGCCACCGACCTCGCCTACTTCTGCGTTCGCTGAGGGGTGAGAGAACCCGAGGACCGAACGAGCCCGAGGACCTTACTCCTTCAACCAGCCCTTCTTCTTGGCTAACTCGCGTAAACGCTCCAAGGGGGTCGCCGGAGGGTTTTGGCGCAAGGCGGGCTCAGGAGCGGCGTCGGCGGGTTTCTCGACAGGACAGGGTTCCGCCTCACGTGTGCGCCGACGAGCCTCTTGCCGTGTTCCTTGGGCTTCCCGTGGTGAGGAGATCGAGGTTCCCGGCACCTCAGGTGGCTGATCCGAGGCCTTCGCCGCCGTCGCATCGCCCGTCCGTTCTGGCCGGCCGGGATCGCGAGGTGGGGCAGAGACAGGCTGCTTCCTCGACTCGTGGCGCAGGAAGGTATCATCGTGCTCGGAGACGAAGAGGTTCCGCTCCGAGGTGGTGAAGGATCGAGAATGGAAGAGATTGGGACTGGACTGGACCTTCTGCGGAGCAGTGCGATTGGAATAACGCATAACCTCGCCGACCCCGCGCTTGCTGCGGTCGGCGATGTTCCAGATCAGGTCACCAGGATTGTAGTTGAAGCAGAGGATCATACCCCGGCCACCGCGGCGCACATTGGCATACAGCTTCTTACGGTCATAGCCGAAGACCTGTACCTTCTGCTGGTACAGTTCGTACTCCTCGAGAAAGGTGAAGGCATACTCGTGGTACATGGTCTCGAGTTGCGTCGCGAGGCGACGTACCCTGTTGTCGCCGCCCTCGGATGGTCCGGCGGTCCCCTCCGGCTCACCCCGGTCGTCCTCATTCCCGCTCATGCGGTGTCCTCCTGCTCCCTCGTCCGTAAGCCCTCGGCTCGTCCGAGGTCACTCGACAACCCCTCACCTACCTTAGACCGACTTGCAGGTCAAGCACTTCCCATCATGCATCGCGGCATCCCCAGCAGGGCAGCGGACATCTTGACACCGGCGTCGCCCTATGCTATGGTTCGCGGTCTTTTTGGGCGAAAACCTTTACCGAAGGAAGAAGACTATGGAGATTACCGAAGTCAAGGTCTATCCGGTCGAGGAAGACAAACTCAAGGCGTTCGCGACGATCGTCTTCGACGAGTGCTTCATCGTCAAGGACCTCAAGGTGATCCGGGGGAACACGGGGTTGTTCGTGGCCATGCCGAACAAGAAGCGCAAGGACGGAACCTTCAAGGACACCGTCCATCCCATCAAACCCGAGATGCGTCAAATGATCGAAGATTCGATCCTCGCGCGTT
>MGSU01000231.1:1747-2779 GCA_001799195.1 Deltaproteobacteria bacterium RIFOXYA12_FULL_61_11
AATTGAATGTAGAGAAACGGAACTCCAGGGGCAAGGGAGGAGCACGGAAACTGCGGGCCAAAGGGTATATCCCGGCCGTCATCTACGGTCCGAACTGCGGGAACGTCATGGTGACCCTCCAGCGACGCGAGCTGGAAGATCTCCAACGCAGCGGCTTGGCCAGAGCCCCCTTCCTGACCTTGCGTTCGACCGAGGACAAAGAACTCGACGGACTGTCCGCGCTGATCAAAGAGGCCCAATTCGACCCCTTCACCAGGCAGTACAAACATCTGGACCTCCTCCAGTTCGATACCTCGAAGGAAATTTCGGTAACGATGCCGTTGACCTTCGTCGGCAGAGCCAAAGGCCTGGAACTCGGCGGCATGATGGAAGTGATCAAGCGCGAGATCACCATCACCTGCCTCGCCAAAGACCTGCCGCATAAGATAGAGGTGGATGTCTCCTCGCTCGAGTTGGGTACCTCCTTCAAGGTCAGGAATATCTCCCTGGGCGAGAACGTCCGGATCGAAGATGATGCGGACTCCGCTCTTGTCGCTATTACCCTACCCTCTGCGGCTGAACCCAAGGCCGTGGCCGTGACGGAAGAGGTCGTACCCGAAGAGGTTGCTGCGCCGGCCGAGTGAGTTCGGCCTCATCCTGAAGGCCTGGCACCAGGTACTGCGAGCGTCTCCGACCTCTTCTGGTGAGCTTGTCCTCCTGTCCCCTCGGAGGCCCCCGCGAGCATGTCGCACCTCGGCGAAGTGATTCTTCTGGTCGGCCTCGGCAATCCAGGTCCCGAGTATGCCGCCACTCGGCACAATGTCGGCTTCCTGACCCTCGACGCCTTCCTCGAGCACCGAGAGGGCCGGGCTGCCTATCGCAAAGCTCACGGCGGGCTGTGCACCGCAACGACGCTCGACCAGGCTCGGGTGATCTGCCTCAAACCCCAGACCTTCATGAACCTCAGTGGCGATTCCGTTGCCCGAGCCGCGAGCTACCACAAAGTGCAGCACGCTGCGATCATCGTCATCCACGACGAGGTCGACCTGCCCT
>MGSU01000231.1:2806-8674 GCA_001799195.1 Deltaproteobacteria bacterium RIFOXYA12_FULL_61_11
GCGGCTTCGCGGGTCATAACGGTCTGCGTTCTATCGGCGAACGTCTCGGAGGTCAGGATTTCCTTCGTCTGCGTTTCGGTATCGGCCGGCCCGAACGTGCCACCACGACCGACCACGTCCTATCCGCCTTCCGAGGCGAAGAACGCGCACAATTGCCGGAATTGTTGCATGTCGCCGTGGAAGCCCTCGTCGGACTGATGAAAGAAGGCCCCGCCGCGGCCATGAACCGATACAACGGCCACCTGCCCGAAGCGCGGACCGGTACTCCATGATCCCCTCCTTCTTCACCTCGCTCGCTCCTCTGTTTGGACTTCTCGCCCTGATCATGGCCGGGTTTTCGGCGCTCGAGGAAGACCGTTATCCCGGGTCGACCACGATGCTACATCGGATCCGCCCGAAGCTGTGTATGGTCAGCCTCGTCGCGGGCTTCCTCGCGATACTCCTTTCCTGGCGTTCCCAGGACTTTCGCGATGCCGCAGCCCTCCTCCTCGGATGCCTCCTCACCATCCCCCTGCTCTTTGTGGTGGATCGTCCAGGCCGAACTCCCTATGCTCTCCTTCTCGCACTCGGCAGCGCCACCCTGATCCTCGGAGGGTCCTCTTGGCTTCCCGCTTCCCTCCTCGGCGCGGACTTCCTCTACCGTCTGGCTCTCGGCTCCGGCCTCGCGATCCTCTTGCTCGAAACCGAAGCCGGTACTCAGCCCGAGCTGGGGTCGTGGCCACAGCGGACCACCGAATACTTCGCTCTTCTGCTCGCCCTGGCGGCTTCTTCAGCGGGGCATGCTCCTGAAGCCGCCAGGACCGGAACGGTCGCATCCATGCTGATCTGGGCTTCGCTGATCGCGTCCCTCGAACACGCTCTGGCGTTCCTGCCGAAGGCTTTCCGTTCGAGCTGCCTCCTCCCTTGGCAATCCATTCGCAGCCCCCTCTTCTTCGGTGGCCTCGTGGGGCTGATCTCCTTGCTCGGTCCCACGAGTACATCCTCCGGCCCTCTGCTCTGGTCGATCTTCATCGTGCTCGGTGTACTTGCCCTCGACCGCTCCATCCAAATCCCCAGCCCTTTTTACACCAAGGCACTATACCTGGGCACCGCCTTGGTGTGCACCTTGCTCGGGGGGTTCACCGGACTCCTCCTCGCTACCCTCACCGTTGGGTTGTTCTTGCCCATCGCAACGCATGCCATGGCCCGTTCCAGCGCACACCTGTTATCGGTGCTGGTCCCCTTCACCCTGCTCGCCATTGCGATGCCCCCAACCGCGAATTTCCCCCTCCTCGACAGGAGCGTGTTCGCGCTGCTCGGCCTGGCCTCCGGTCTGGCCTTCTTCGCCGCTCGCGACAGTCTCGGCCTCTCCACACTGGCACCTGCCACCCTTCGGATCCTCTACTCCTCGCCACTCCTCCTCGGGACCACCGGGGCCATCTTCTACCCCCAACCTACGTGGTGGTTGCTCCTCGGCCTGATCTCCGCGTTGGTGCTCCTGCCTGATCAACGGGGAGGCAACTCCGTCCTCTCCCCGCGTCGTGCCCCGCTCTCTCGGCAACGATTGACTTTCCTCCTCGCTCTTGGCACTCTGGGCACTGTGCTTTCCATGAGTTGAGATCCCCTCGTGTCCGGGCGCTCGCGGCACTGCATCCTCCCAGCATGGTGGGCCCTCTTCACCGTCTTTCTGATCCTCGGTTGTATCGGCGATGAGGACCTCACCTTCAATCCAACCCTGATCGATGTCGAGACCTTCTATCGCTTCGATGCCGCCTTCACCCATCAGCTCGGTGCTTCAATGTCGGTCACCGTACCGGCCAGACTCCTCCCTCCCGGTCGCTCCCTGACCCTCGCTCAGGTCAAACCCGACTCTCTGCCCCGCTCCGAGATCAGGACCCCGATTGCCGCACTGAGTCTGTCCAGCGACAAACGTACCAATCTTTCCAACGGGCTGGAAGTCATCTTCGCTCCAAGCAAGGCCGACCGACACGTGCGGGTCGTCTTCTGGCATCCCCACGCTCGGGGGAGTGATCGCGGATCTTGGATCGAACCGGCCCAGGTCGAGCTCCTCTCCGAGGGTCGGCTGAAAGTGCCGATCAACACGCTCGAGCCCTTTCCAGGCCACCCACAAGCTCTCCTGGTCCCGCTGGTCCTGGCCCTGGTCGAGACCCTCCCGCCCCGCGACGAACCGTACTGCACCACATCCATCGGTTCTCGAGAACTGGCCCTGTGCACCCACCTGCAGAAAACCTTACCGGAGCTGCTCCTTGATCAGATCCTGGACACCGGGAACCCCGATTTCTCCGGTTTACACCTGATCCTCGACGCTCAACTCACGAGCGACACGACTCTCTCCCTGCGCCATGGGCCACGCAAACTGCGTCTGCCGAGATACACCCCCTACCGGCTCGAACCCCTCACCCCGACCGCGACGCTCCACGTCCCGCGCTTCGGTCCGGACTTCCCGGCACTGGATGCGCGCAAGAACCTCCCCATCGAGAGGGTAGCGCTCTATGAAAGGGTGTTCGCCCTCCATGTGTTGCATGTACTCGAAGAAGCGACCTTCTCCGAACTCTGGACCGATTTCGAGCAGGCTCCCTCTTTGTGGGGGGACACGCTCGACAATCCGACCCAAGCCTTCGTGGAAGATTTCTGTGATTTTCTTGCGCTCTACCTCTTAATCCTGCAGGAGCATCCTGCCCGGACCGACCTCGAGAACCGGGTCGAACGTTCGCCGCGCGATGCCCAGGGAAAACGCCGCTTCAGCCTCATCGAGAGCGCCCGCAACAGCGAAGACTTCCGCAGGGTCAAGGGGTTAGGGCTCTTGATTCTGTGGGATCTCTTCGACAACACCCCGGAAGAGGATCCCTATGCGGGCTCCTTGACCGAGTTGCTGCGGCTGATCTTCGAGCGTAAACCGCGCAATCTCGTCGAATTCTTCTTCGATTTAGCCACGTCCACCTCGCGTTTTTCCTCGGATCCGAGAACCACGAAGCGGCTCAATTCCCTTCAACGGGTCTATGTACTCAACAATTTCTTCTGGATGCAAAGCGTGGTCGTCGAGGATCGCAAGCGTCAGCGGCTTCGAGACGTGCGCTTCACGCTCTTGACGGCAGGACACGCTCTGGAACCCGGTCCCGTGGTCCTCGAGGACACCCACCGCAGCAGCGACGACTTCGCCGTGCACGAGTTCCCCATCAGCTTGGGCAACTATGTCTTAGAGGTCAAGGACCACAGCGGCAACCTGTTGGGCCGCTGCGAACTGGGCATCGACGAAGCCTGGGGTTCCACCCACGAAACCTCGGCCTTCAAGGAGATCCTCTACGTTTCACCGTGCTTTCCGGGTTGTCGGCCCAGTCTCGCCGACCTGAACCGCACCACCCGGTGCGACTGAGGCACATCGGTCTCACCGTCGAGAAGTCGGAGAACCTACTGGAGGAGATGCATGACGAGGTCGCCCTGGGGTTTCCGGTCCGGTAGAGCCAGACCTGCCCGAGCGGCCAATTCGTACTCGAACCTGTTCTGCGTGTGCTTGAACTTGGCGATGATCGCCCTGACCACTTTGATTACCCCACTGCCGACGAGACGCACGAACTTGCACAGGGCCAACGCTGCGTACTCGACGAGGAGTATACCGCCCCCGACCGCGCCGGTGATGATCAAGCCGGCAAGACCATAGAGCCAGCGGACGTGGTCGATCAAGAACGCGAAGGGTACGAGCACGAGCATGTGCAGATAGACCTTCTTGTTGATGATGGCGCGGAGTAAATCATAGGTGAGCGTCCGTTTGAAGCTCTCGAGGATGAAGGTCACCCGTTTGTTCAATTTTTCCTTGTAGACACCGAGGTGCTTCTCGATCAGAGCGCGCAGGAAATCGACGGCCTGCCCGGTAATTACAAGGAAGGTATCGCCGAATTCGCGTTCTGTCTCTTCCACGATCCCCGCCTCGAGCAACGCCTCGGAGAATTGCGTGGCCAGGGCTCCGGTCAACACCGCGGCCTTGTCCACCCGCCGCCCGTCTTCGGGCTCGCGTCCCAGGTCCGAGAGAAAGCGCCGAACCGTGTCTTCGCCTTGGAGCAGGACAATGCCACCACCCTCATCTTCCTCGGCACCTTGCAAGGCCCGGTATAAAGGAAGGAGTTCCTCTCCCGACTCGGCCTGGGCTGTTGCGACCGCGACCAGGAGGAAGCATCCCACCACGAGGGAATATCCCAGTTTCATGATTTCTCCTCTCACAACGACATTGGAAAACGTTACTCCCATACCACGGACGACGCACCATGTCAAGAACGATCGCGGTCCCTGGGTGCCCCTCGGCGGGGCCACAATGTCCCTCCGAGGTCGCGGGCTGGAGGTCTATCTCTTTGAGGGTACGACTCTACCGACGCTCGTGGGAATGGCATCGGGCTTGCTTAGATGGAGAGCAGTTGAGACTTCGACGGAGCTGGCCATGTGGTGCAAGAACAAGAATTGTCCCATTTTCCGCGAGTGCGACAAGAGCAAGGAACAGTGGGAGATCTGTGTCGAGACCGCCGGCGAGAAGAACGTCTCGCTGAGCGAGGGCGAGATGTCCGACTTGGTCGACATTTCCTACCTCGACATTCTCTGAGGCTGCGCTCTCTCCCGATCGCTGCCGAGCACTACGTCTTGGGGTTTCCTCGGCTCTCGAGGTGGTGTTTCTTTGTTATTCTTCTTTAAACAAGCAATTCAACACGCTGTAACAAGTTCCGGTACAGCGTTGCATCTGCTCTTTCTGTTCTCGCGCGGCGTTGCTGTCGAGGAGCTCGGCCAGCGGGGTGGCGAACACCTCCCCGGCGACCTGTTCACTGTAAGGACAGAACCGGAGCATCCCATACTCGTCGATAACGCAGGTATCTTCCGCCAGGGGGCAAGGGCCACGCCTTTGCAACCTGAACGGTTCTTCGTAGTAGAGCGCGAAGGTGCGGAGCTGGGCGGGCTCGTTCTCGATGGCCGAGCCTGCCTGTTTGAGGGCGGCAAGTTCGGCCAGAACTCTGGAGGTCTCCCCGGGCGGGGGAAGGAGGTCGCGGACCTCCTCGTTGGTGTGCCGTAACCGCCAATCATCCCCGAGATTGCTGTAGAGGACCTGGAAGAAGACCCCGTCGAGATGGGGGTGCGCATCGGCCCATCTGACCAGAGGCACCAAATGGAAAAGATTCTGCTTCAGGATCAAGGTCATCAACGTCAAATGGACCTGCGGGGCTTCTCGGCCCATGGCCTCCAGTGCTTGCAGGACCCGCTCGGTGGCTCCCGGCTTGCCGCGCAGCTCGTCATGGACCCTGGGGTCGAGGGAATCGAGAGAAACGGCGACCAAGGCTACCCCGCAATCTCCCAGACGTCGGGCCATGGCCTTGTCGAGGTACCAACCATTGGTGCAGATCTCCACGGCCCAGCCCTTACGGCTGGCATGACAGACCAGTTCCGGTAATTCCGGCAGGAGCAGAACCTCTCCCCCGGCGAGTCGCAGCTTGGCCGGCGGAACCATGTAATCGCTGAGTTGGTCGATCAAGCCGCGATAGCGGTCGAGGTCCAGCGCTGCGATACCCTCTTTTTTCCAGCGATGGCAGAAGCGACAATGAAAATCGCAGCGCTCGGTCAGCCCGAGATTGACCACACTGAAACGGTGAGGTCCGACCGTGCCGCCGCTCCCCCAGGTGCTCACCTTCCTGCGGAGCAGTTGCAGGGAATGCTGCAGTGCTCTCGTACTCTGGCCGACCATGCTCGGGTCCCCATGATGCACCACCCGGCACCCTAGCAGCAGCGGCCGGAGTTGTCATCCACGGATCCACCTTGCAGCAGAGGAGCAAGTACCGCGTGCAAGGCCGGCGAGGTCGCCAACAACGCAGGCCCATGGTGCCCGATCTGCACCGC
>MGSU01000232.1 GCA_001799195.1 Deltaproteobacteria bacterium RIFOXYA12_FULL_61_11
GGGTCGTTGCAGGTGCACGGGTTTCCAGAAGCTCCTGGCCTCTATGCCGCGAGCCTCCAACCCTGCGATAAGACTGGGGAGCAGCGCTGCACGCCCCTGCGGCAGCACGATCCCGGAGAGCCAGTGAGCACTCCGGGACCAGGCCGGGGTCGGGAAGGAGGCAACCCCGGGTAAATCCGAGAAGGCCTCCTTGTAACGTTCCCGGATCGCGCGCTTGCGCTCGAGGAAATGTTCCAGCCGTTCGAGTTGAGCACAGCCGACCGCCGCCTGCAGATTGGTCATCCGATAATTGTAACCGACGCGGTCGTGATCGTACTCTCGTCCGGTGCGCGCGGTGGTGCAGAGGTGCCGGACCGGGCCGAGCACCGCGAGATCATCACCGACCACCATGCCGCCCCCCCCGGTGGTGATGGTTTTATTGCCGTTGAAGGAGAACACGGAGAGCGTGGGCCCTCTGCCGATGGGTTGCCCATGATACGTGGCACCCAGGGCAGCAGCGGCATCGGCAACCAGGGGCACCTGATGCCGTTGGGCGACCTCGAGCAGAGGTTCGAGGTCGGCGGGTTGCCCGAGGGCATGGACTGGGAGGATCGCAGCCACACGTCGTCCCGAGGTCCGGTGGACGAGGCCGGCTGCGGTAGGTTGGGTTCGTTCCGCCAGGGCCGCACCGAGTTGGACCGGACAAAGCGTCCAACTTTCGTCGTTGCAGTCGAACAGCCAGGGAATTGCCCCGCAGTGGGCGACGGCATTGGCCGAGGCGATGAAGGTGAAGGTCGGCACTACCACCAGGTCGCCGGACTTCACCCCGACACAACGCAAGGCCAGATGCAGACCCGCGGTGCCGCTGCAGGTGGCCACTCCCTCGCGACAGCCAGAAAGCGCGGCCACTTCGGCTTCGAAACGCGAGACGAACGGCCCTACGGAGGAGACGAAATTGGTGGCGATGCACTCGCGGAGGTTACGCTCTTCGGCCGAACCTACCTCGGGGATGGCGAGAGGAATAGGCATGGTGCAAAGTCCCCTTCCGATTATTCGATACTGCATTATACGAGGACCCGAGTAGCCTAGGAAAGGAAAAAGGTGGTCTGGCAAAAAGGACTCTTTACAGCGACCGCTTCCTGGTTACTGTTGCTCTCACCCGACCACACAGGTCAGCGTATAACCCCGAAGGATCTCTCCTATGCAATACGTACCAATGCTCATCCTCATCGGTCTGATCACCACCGGTGCGGCCGTGGCCGCTCCCTATACCATCGACACTGCCCATTCCAGCGTCGGCTTCGAAATCCGCCATCTTGTCGCCAGGGTGAGCGGCGGGTTCACCGATTTCAAGGGCACCATCGTCTTCGACCCCGCCGATCCGGCCAAGAGCAAGGTCGAGGCGATCATTCAAACTGCGAGCATTTCGACCAACAACCAGCAGCGCGATACCCACCTTCGCAGCGCGGATTTCTTCGATGCGGCGACCTACCCGACCCTGACGTTCACCAGCACGAAAGTCGAAAAACTTTCTCCCACCAAGGGCAAGGTCCATGGTACCCTCACGCTGCATGGGGTTTCCAAGGCGGTGGTCCTGGAGGTCGAGTACCTCGGTCAGACGGCCAACCCCTTCGACCCCTCGAAGTCCAAACTCGGCTTCGTGGCCACCACCACGATCAACCGCAAGGACTTCGGCCTGAGTTGGAACAAGGTGCTCGACAAGGGATCGTTGCTGCTCGGTGAAGAGGTCAAGATCGTCCTCAACATCGAAGCCGACGGTCCCTGAAGCCACCCGCTGGTCGACTCCCTGTCCCCGCCGGAACGAACCGAGCTCGGGTTGCTTCTGCACGATGATCGCCCCAGCCTCGGCCATGCACCGAGGTCGTGGGCCGTGAGGCTCGAGGAAGCATGGCGGATAGTATCTCCGAGTTGGCCGATCGAGAACACGTCGTCCTCGTCGACAAAACCGACCGCGTGCTCGGACTGGCCCTGAAGGCCGAGGTCCACACCGACCACACCCCTCTGCACCGGGCCTTCTCCCTCTTCCTCTTCGACTCCCGGAACCGACTGCTCCTGCAACAACGCGCTGCCTGTAAACCGACCTGGCCGCTGGTCTGGTCGAATAGCTGCTGCGGCCACCCCCGGCTCGGTGAAGAGATCACCGCGGCAGCTACCCGCCGCTCGGGCGAGGAATTGGGCGTGCACTGCACCGAACCGACCGTGGTCCTCCCACACTTCCGGTATCGGGCCGAACTCGACGGCGTGGTCGAGCATGAGCTCTGTCCGGTGCTGGTCGGCCGAGTCGAGGGTGTTCCCGGACCGGACCGGGCCGAAGTGGCCGCCGTCGCCTGGTGGCCCTGGTCCAGCTTCCTCGAGCTCGTGACCTCGCGACCGACCTCGCTCACCCCTTGGTGCGTGCTGGAGACGCGGGAACTCGTCCGGAGTGCGGCCTTCGCCGCTTTTCTGCACACCACCGATCCCTCGAACCGCCCATGAACGCCAAGACCCTCACCGCCCTGGACTGGGACCGCCTCGAGAGCCATCTGCTGCGGTGGTGCCATACCGCCTACGGCCATGCGGCCATCACCGAGCGCCGGTTCCACCTCGAGGCGGAACCGATCGAGGCCCTGCTCGACGCCACGGCGGAACTTTTGTTCTTGCGCTCCCTCGGCCGCGACGTGCCGATCGGCAGACTAGAGGATCTCTCCGAACCTCTCGGACGCTGCGGCCGCGGAGCCACCCTGAACGCCTCCGACCTGGGTCTGATCGGTACGGGTCTGGAGATCCTGGGTCGGGTCCGACGGCACCTCTCTGCCGTGCGCTCCGAGACACCCGTGCTCTGGCAGTCCGCCAAGACCATGACCGACCTGCGTCCCCTGGAGGACGAGCTCGCCGCGGCTCTCTCCCACGATGAAGACGAAATCCGCAGCGACTATTCCCCGCGGCTCTCGGAACTGCGAACCGAACTCCGTCGCCTGCGTCGCGACCTCGACCGACGCCTCGAAGCCCTGTCCCAGCGCCTGTTCCAAGAAGGTATCCTCCAGGACCTCTTCGTAACCCAGCGCAACCTGCGCTCGGTCCTGCCGGTGAAGATCTCGCATCGCGGCCGGGTCGACGGCATCGTCCACGATTACTCCGCCAGCGGCGCAACCATCTTCATCGAACCCGCCGAAGTCCTGCCGCTCTCCAATCAACTCAATTTGCTCACCGTGCAGATCGCGGATGAGCTCCGACGCATCTTCGCTCACCTCTCCACCCTGGTCGCAGCAGAACAGCCGGCGATCGAACACGACCTCTCTGTCCTCGGTCGACTGGACCGCGTGTCGGCCCAGGCCACGATGGCCGAACGTTTACGCGGAACCCGGCCGTCGATCGGAGGGCGCGCGCCCGTGTTCCGCCGCATGCGCCACCCGTTGCTCCTCCTGGCCAAGAGCGAGGTCACTGCCAATGACCTGATCCTCGATCCCGACACCAGGGTACTGGTCGTTTCCGGGCCGAACGCCGGAGGCAAGACGGTCCTGCTCAAGAGCGTCGGCCTGATGGTCTTGATGGCCCGCTTCGGCCTCTATCTCCCGGTCGAGGAAGGGGCAACCCTGCCGCTCTACGGGCAGGTCTTCGTCGAACTCGGGGACGATCAGAGCATCGAGGACGACCTCTCGACCTTCTCCTCCCACGTGCTCGACCTCAAGGACATCATTGCGCGGGCAGATCCGCGCACCCTCGTGCTGATCGACGAGATCGGTGCCGCCACCGATCCTTCGGAGGGAGAAGCCCTGGCCGCTGCCGTACTGGAACGCCTGCGCGATCAAGGAGCCCAGGTCTTGGTCTCGACCCATCTCCCGGGCCTCAAGCAACTCTCGACCTCAGCCCCGGGCTTCGCCTCGGCCTGCATGGACTTCAATGCCACGACCCTGCGCCCGACCTACCATTTGACCCTCGGCCGCCCTGGTCGGAGCTACGCCCTGGAGATCGCCACCTCCCTGGGGTTACCCCAGGCTGTCGTCGAGCGCGCCCGCGAGTTGCAAGGACCCGCCGCTCGCGACCTGGGCACCGCACTCCAAACGCTCGAGCAACGGGAACACGAATTGTTGGAACGCATCGCCGAGCTCGAGCACAGCAAGACCGATCTCGAAACCATCCGCGACCACTACCTCAAGAGGCTCGAAGCCATGGAAGAACAACGGGTCAAGACCAAACTACGCCGCCACGAGGACAACCGCGACGAGCTGCGCCAACTCCGCTCCGAGGTAAGCAACCTCACCCGCGACTTGCAGGCCCGCGGAGCCGATACCGGCGAGGCCAATAAGCTGGCCGGCGAACTGGCCAAGAAAACGGCTGAGGTCGAACGCCAGGTCGCCGCGGTCCAACGCAAGACCCAACCGGTCGACAAACCGCCCCGTCCCGAGGAGATCGTGGCGGGAGCGACCATCCGCACGGCCCGTTTCGAAGCCGTGGTCGTCGAACCACCGGACAAAAGCGGGACCTTCACCGCGCTGGCCGGTTCGCTCAAGGTACGCTTGAAGCTGCGCGAGGTACTCTCCTGCACGCAACCCGTCCGGGAGGAACGTACGCCCTCTCCTGCCCTACTATCCAGCCCCGCTTCGGCCAAAGAAATTGCGATCTTCCCACCGACCAGTGCCACGACCTGCGACCTGCGCGGTCTTGACAGCGCCGAGGCGCTCGATCGCCTCGACCAGTTCCTCGACAAGATGATGCACGAACGGCACGAGTACGCGTACGTCATCCACGGCTACGGCACCGGAGTGCTCAAACGGGTCTGCCGGGAATTCCTGGCCTCGTCCCCCTACGTCCGGATGCACCAACAGGCCGAGGACAACCACGGAGGCGATGGCGCCACCTACGTTCGCCTCGATCTCTGACCGAGGGCTGACCTGAGCCTACCCTCGAGGGACGTGCTGGTGATAGGGGAGAGGAAATCATGCTGAGGAAGGACGAGGAGTGAGAACGGTCAATTCGCACAGAGCATCTGGATCGTGCCATATTCCCTACTACCGCCTTCGAGCATGGTCCCGAGCTCAATGATATACATGGTCCCCAGGAAGCGATAGAAGGACATGTACCTGTCCCCTTCCACGGTCCTGAAGAGTTCACCCACCGGACCGGCATTGTACTCGACCTGCATGTCTTCCACGGTGAGGCCTTCCTTTGCCAGGACGATCATGGCAGTGGTGCCCTCGGGGGTAACGGTCATGACCAGGGTAGCATTGTCTTTCGCCGTGCAGGTGAAGGGGATCGACTGATCGACGGCTTCCGCTGCTACTGCTGCGGCGGTGAAGAGGACCGAACAAAGGATCGAGGTGACGATCAAGCTCTTCATGATTTCCTCCACGAGTTCGTGTTTCCTAGGCCGGTTCGTGTTTCCTGGGTTGGAAGGAATACAAACGCAATGCCAGGAGTAATATTGCCGATAATCAATATGTTAGGAAACCTCCGAGAGCCATTCTGGCTCTCGTTCCGGCACGCCGTCACCAGGATCGGGAGCTCTTCACGAACGTCGCTGGCCTCACCTACGCACCGGGAAGCTCAGCGAGGCCTGTTCGGGCGGATCGAGGCATTCCGCCCCTTTGCAGGTTGGATCGTTGACCGCAAGGCCGACTTCGTGTCCCACCATCCCTTCATCGGGGTAGGGCCGGAGCAGGGCGAGGACCTCGCCCATTTCCGCGGCTGGGTCGAGCCACCTGGCCCATAGCTCAGGCGCGAGGATCACCGGCATGCGCGGATGGACCTCGGCAAGGAGAGCGTTGGCCGAGGTGGTAAGTATGGCCACGGCGAGGCCGCTGCCGCCGTTCTCCTCGGGGACGGTTTCCCATACTCCTGCCACGGGGAACGGCCCGGCCTGGTGCAAGCGGAAGAACCAGGGCCGAGCCTGCTTGCCACTCCCCTGCCATTCGTAGAAGCCATCCACCAACACCAGACCTCGCCTCGAACGCATGGCCTGTCGGAAACTCGGTTTCTCGGCCGCGGTCTCGGATCTGGCGTTGAACACGAGGGGCCCGGGCCGCCCGTACGCAGTTCGCACCGGGCGCAAACCCCAGCGGGCCGATACCAAGGACCGTAGGGGATCGGCAAGCACGGTCGGCAAGGCTTGGCCCGGGGCCACGTTGTAATCGGGCGGCAAGGAAAAGTCCGGGCAGGGACACGCATACGCCGCGGCTAGGGCCTCGACCGGAGTGGTGCGTACCACCCTGCCGCACATGGGAGGGTCAGCGGGTGCGGCGATAGGGGCCGTTCACAATCGCTCGCCGCAAGGCAACGAGGATGACCAGGAGGAACAGACCGATACCACAGGTCGTCCCGACGCTCCTCGGGGTCGCCCCCGAAGCGCACTTGAGTACGTACGGCGCAATCCGGTGGGGCTGGGAAAGACACGCATCTCCCCCCTCCTCGAGGCAACGGGCCGCTGCTTCCTCTACCCAGTCCCGAATACCGTCGACATGGACGTAGATCGTATTGGCCAGGACGGTATTGCGCGCATTGACCATGACCCCGGCCAACCGGTCGTTATAGAAGAGCGGTCCGCCACTATCGCCGCCGGTGCCGTTGACCTCGGTCCGGCTGCGCAGTTCCAACGGATCGACATGGTAGAGTTTTTCGACCTCCCCTTCGTTCTTCTTGCCGAAATCCGGCCCCCCGAAACCAACCACGGTGAAAGGTCCATCGGCCTTGGTCAGGGGAGTTTCGATGAGATCGGCGAAGTGCTCGACCGGTTCCTCGAGTACGAGCAGGGTGATATCAAGGTCCGGGTGATGGAGGATGCCGAGAATACCATCGCGCACGAAGGTTTCGATTTCTGCGGCTGGATCGCCCGAGGACGTGTACAAGGTGTCGTAATCGATGGAACAGTGCTGCGCGGTGAGAATCGCCCGGCCCTCGAGGACCGCGGTGCCCGTGCATCCCGCACCCGTGTTCGGGTCGATGAGGAAGAAGACCGCCCCGTTCTCGCTCGGCTGCCCAGCGGTAAGCGCCTTGACGGCAGGCGAGGTCGGAACGAGGTCTTCTCCGCAACCGGCGAGA
>MGSU01000233.1 GCA_001799195.1 Deltaproteobacteria bacterium RIFOXYA12_FULL_61_11
CCTGAGGAGTTCCTTCTTTGACCTTGGGGTCTTCGATGATGGCGTCGAGGATCGTCACCTCGTGTCCCGCCGCGAGCAGGACTGCGGCCAAGCTGCACAGGCCGAGCGGAGGTTGGGCTGTGGCCCGGCGGCGTTGTAGGCTGGAGGCGACCATGGTCAGGGGGGGCTCGATGAGGAGGATCATCTAGAAACCTCGTGCACGCGATTGACTGCATCCTATGTCGCTTGCTGGAGGGGGTCAAGGGACCCCTCGAAGAGACGGTTGCTGCCCGAGGATGGCCGGAGCAGCCTCAGCGCCGGTCCAGAGCCATGAACAATTGCTGTTCTTGCCCGAGAAGCTTACCGGCAGAGTCGAGCGTGCCCAGGACGTACCAGAAACGCTGTTCCGAGGTCCCCTGATAGAGGACAATCGCGTTGCCGGAAGCGTTGAAGGCCACGGTGGGCTGGCCGCCCCGCCGGCTTTCGCCTTCGCTGAGACAGAATTCAGTACCGGTCAGCCGCCCGTCCTCCCCGAGCGTGCCGGTGACGTACCACAAGCGCTGCTCCGAGGTGCCCTGGTAGACGACGAGCAATCGTCCGTCAGGTGCGAAAGCCGCCGAAGGTGTGGAACCTCTCCGGGCATCTCCCTCGGTCAAGGAAAACGTCGTGCCGCTCAGGGTTCCATTCGCACTCACACGGCCCGAAAAGTAATGAAGATCCTGACTATCGGGTACGCGATAGGGGATGAAGACCCGCCCGTTCCCGTCGATGGCCAACCCGGGTTCAATGCCACTGATTCCGTCGCCTGTGCCCAGTTCGTGCTCTTCGCCGCGGAAGAGTCCGTCGTCGCCCAGGCGGCCGGACAGGTACCGGAGGCGGTGGTCTGAGATCCCTTCGTAGAGGATCAGTACCCGGCCGTCCCTGGTCACGGCTACCTCGGGTGTGGTGCCGCGCCGACCGGCATCTCCGGGGAGGGTCAAGGTTTGCAAGGACCCGGAGAAGGTCGGTAGGGGCTCTACACGGGTGAAGGTCCCCGAGAGAGCGGAGAGTCGCTGGTGCTCGGAATCTTGGAGAATGGTCAGGAAGGCGCCGTCGGCGAGCAGTGTCGAAGCCGAATGCGGTCCTTTGGGGCGTTCGGTCAAGAAATCGGTGAGCAAGAACTGGCGAGTGAACTGCAGGCCGTCGGCACCCAGCTTGCCGAGGGAGAGGTACAGGTTGTCGCCGTTCGCTCCCCGCCAGGTCAGCAGGGCCTGGTCGCCCCGCAGGGAGAGCGAGGGAGAAGCGCCGCGCGGTTCCTGGGCGGCCAACATAGCCTCGAAGGCTTCGACTTCTCCGCGATCGAGATTGAGTGCGTCGGCGCCGCTTGCCAGGCAGGTCGGCAAGGCGTCGTGGCAGTTCCAGATCCTGAGGTTGAACCCGCCGAGGTGGAACTGGTTGACCTTCCCCCCTTCCTTCCCGTGTTCGAGGGCGCCGGCCCACTGGAAGGGCTCCCCGAGCTCGGAGAGGTTGAAGATCGTCCCGCCGTACTCGTGACCTTCGACGAGGCAGAGCTGGTTCAGTCGGGTAAGGCCCTGTTGCTCGAGGAAGGCCTCGCGGTGCGAACCCGTGATTACCGCGGTCAAGGCTCGCGGTTGTCCCCCGCGCTCGGCCGAGGTGCTGAGACCGGAGCGATGCAGTTCGAGGAGGTCGGTCAGGGCGTCGAACAGGGCCGGGTCGTCGGATTTCGGTTCGAGTACCAGGAAGAATTGGAGGCCGTCGCCGTGCACGCCTCGTCCGGAGCGTGGTGTGGGCCAGGTCTCGACGAGGCGAAGGACTTCCTCGAGCGTCGGGCTCTCCTCGGTCGGTCCGTCGTGGTTGACCACCACCTGCCCTTGCCGCAGGTGCAGGTCCAACTCGAGGGAGTGCAACTCGTGTTCGAGGGCGAAGCGGGCGTGCTCGAGGAGGAACTGCTCCCCGCTCGAAGGATGGTAGTGGGCGATGAACCGGGGATGGGGCAACTCGTGGATGTACCCGAGTGCCGAGCCGTCCTCCTGCTGTACGTCCGAGCCCGTGCCGAGGACGATCCTACCCGGAGCATCGGGTTGCGATGCCGGAGCCTCTGGCCGTTGTTCTTCCGGGTCCTCGGGAGGAGGGGTGCAGGCGAGGACCAGGAAGAACAGAAAAGTCAGGGTTGTCTTCTTTACCCTGCTGAGAACGGACAAGAGGAACCTCGACAACAATTCAGGGATGTTTGGGCCGGCGAGGCAGCCTCGGCGGAGCATGGCGAGACCTCGGGGAGTTGCAACCAAAGGGTTATAGCACGGCGAGGAGGAGGAGGGCGAGGGCTCTGGCTATTCGGTAGTGAACTCTTGTTCAAGCGGGGTGGGGGCGATGTGGGCTCAGACCAAACCTTGCTCGATCATGGCTTCGGCGACGTTGCGGAAGCCGGAGATGTTCGCGCCCAGAACGTAGTCGTCGGGCCGGCCGAACTCCTCGGACGCGGCGCGGCAGTTCTGGTGGATATCGACCATGATCTGGTGCAGCCTTTGGTCGACCTCCTCGCGGGTCCAGCGCAGGCGCATACTGTTCTGGCTCATCTCGAGACCTGAACAAGCTACGCCGCCGGCATTCGACGCCTTGCCGGGGGAGTAGAGGATACCCGCGGTGCGGGCCGCCTCGACCGCCTCGAGGGTGAGGGGCATGTTCGCACCCTCGGCGATACAGGTGCAGCCGTTGGACACCAGCCGTTTGACGTCCTCGGCGTCCATCTCGTTCTGGATGGCGCAGGGGAAAGCGACCTGACAGGGGATCTGCCAGGGACGCTTGCCTGCGTGGAAACTCACGCCGAATTCGTCGGCGAAGTCCTTGACTCGGTCGTGCCCGCTGGCGCGCATCTCCAGCATGAACTCGATCTTGTCTCCGCGGATGCCCGAGGGGTCGTGGACCATGCCGTCCGGACCCGAGATGGTGACGACCTTGCCGCCGAGTTCCTCGAGTTTCTTTGCCACGCCCCAGGCCACGTTGCCGAAGCCGGACACGGCGCAGGTCTTGCCCTCGACCGAAGCGCCGCGGGTGCGGAGCATCTCTTGGGCGAAGTAGACACAGCCGAAGCCGGTAGCTTCCGGCCTGACCAGGCTGCCTCCCCACTTGAGGCCTTTTCCGGTGAGCACGCCCTCGAAGGAATTGCGGATGCGTTTGAACTGGCCGAAGAGGTAGCCGATCTCGCGGCCGCCCACGCCGATGTCACCTGCCGGGACGTCGGTGTCGGCGCCGATGTGACGGGAGAGTTCGGTCATAAAGCTCTGACAGAAGGTCATCACCTCGCCGGGAGTCTTGCCCTTGAGGTCGAAGTCGCTGCCGCCCTTGCCTGCTCCCATGGGAAGACCGGTGAGCGAGTTCTTGAACATCTGTTCGAAGCCCAGGAACTTGAGCGCACTGAGGGTGACTGTGGAGTGGAAGCGTAGGCCGCCCTTGTAGGGACCGAGGGCGCTGTTGAACTCGACCCGATAGCCTCGGTTGACATGGTAGTCGCCGCGGTCATCCTTCCAGGGCACTTTGAAGAAAATGGTCCGTTCGGGCTCGACGATGCGTTCGAGGATCTTCTCCTTCTGGTAACGGGGATCCCGATCGACCAGGGGTTCGATCGACTCGAAGACCTCGGTCACCGCCTGGATGAACTCCTTTTCCCAGGGATACCTCTTCCTGACATCGTTGAGTACCTCGGCGACATACGTGTTCATCTGTGGTCTCCTCTGTTGGTTGCCACCTATCTACGACAACGGTTTGCGGATCACCCCGCGCCGTCGTTTACCGTCGACCTTGATCACGACCGGAGCCTCGGTACGCAGGTGTACCGTATAGGTCTGCTCCAATCGGGGAATCTGTTGTTCCAAGTAGTCCCAGTCGAGAAAACAATCGCCCCCACCGAGTTGGAGGGAAAAATAGGGGATGGAGCGCGAGGTGATGTTCTGGAAGAAGTGGCTGCCCTGCGAGGGATCAGCATAGAACCCCTCTATCTCGGCTTCGACGATGGCGCCGACCTGGCTGATCTGGTCCCAGGTCAAGGGAATACCGACGAAGGGATCGGCTGTCCCGAGCCGTCCGATGCCGATGAGCAAGTACCGTCGTTCCTCGTCTTCCATACTGCGATTGATCGTGGCTATCTCTTCCGCGATCTCCCTGGTCTTCTGGTTGGTGAAGGTCCTTCGTTTCACTACCACGATATCGAAGAGGTCGTCGAGAATACCGTTGCCCAGGGCCTGGTTCGAAGCGACGATGATGTTGTTGTGATCTTCATCCTGCTTGTCGAAGGTCACATGTTCTTTCTTCACCACCAAGGGGCGGGCTTGCAGGAGGTAGAAGTGGGGCACGGACTTGTTCGTCCGTTCGAAGTCGACAGCGAACTCGATCTCCACGTCCTTGGCCATGGCGTTGGTCAGAACATCAAGCAGCTCGCGCACGATCCGCGAGAGGGGGTAGGTCTCGTAGCGGACGATGTTTTCGAAGGTGAGGACCACGGGGCCCGGTTGGCCGTTGTTGGGGCGGAGTTGTTGGGACTCGACCTCGAAGATGCTGCTGATGGCCTGGACGCTGCGATCCTCGCGGACCCGGCGCACGGGGAGTTGGACCAGGGTATCGAGTTCGTCGTGGAAGTTGTCGGGGACCTCTGCGCGTAGGTCCAAGGCGTAGAAATCCTTCTGACTGTTCTCGAAGATGGTGTCCATACTGCTGAATTGGGGCAGGATCTCCGGGTAGACCGGACAGTACCGGAACGCCTTGCCTCCACCCACGATCGTATTGCCGAGACCGAGGGCGATGTTGACCACGCCGTCGGAGGGGCGGATGTGAGAGACCGGGTAGAAGTTGTAGCTCTGGGCGACCCCGGAGAACGTGGGATAGAAGAGCCCTTTGAACTCGTGCCCGACGACTTCTTGCAGCAAGACGCCCATCTTCTCGTCCTCGAGGACGAACGGCGTACTCTGGAAATAGGCTTTGCTCTTCTGCAGATAGGTCGAGGCGTACACCAGTTTGATGGCCCGCTCGAGCTGGGCGATGCGCTGGATCTGCAGAGGGGCGTTGTTGGGAAGCATGTAGGTGGCGTAAATACCGGCAAAGGGCAGGAAACGGCTGTCCTCGAGCAGGCTGGAAGAGCGCACGGCGAGCGGTGTGGTGAAGGTTGAGCTGAGATCCACCAGCATACCCTTGACCGGGTCGGGCAGCTCGGCGGCGAGAAAGGAGGACAAGACCTGGGAGTCGGTACCCTCGAGGGCTACGTCGAGGAGCTCGTTCTGCTCGATGAAGGTATCGAATTCGTCCGTGCTGAGGCAGATGGTCCTGGGCACCCTGATCTTGAGGTCGCGGAATTCGCTGCGCAGCTTGCTCGAACCGAGCAGATAATGGCCGAAGGTCACGCTGCGGGCCTTGCCTCCCAATGGGCCGCCACCGAAATGGATGACATTGGATTCGAAATCGCCGGGGCGGTACTGGACCATGAGTCCGCTCTGTTTGGCCTCTCGATACCTACCGAGTACATAGAGTAAGAAATGGCGAACCTTGGCAGGGTCGTTGCCCAAGTCCGAGACCTTGATCGGTCGCAGGGAGAAAGCGATCTCGTGCTCTCCGCGTGCGGTCAACCAGAGCGAGAAATGGTTTTGCAGGGCGTGGTAGAGCAGACAGTCGTCCGGGATCTCGGCGATCTTCTCGTGGAATTCCCGCAGGGTGGTCGCCTGACCGAAGGACTCGCCCTTGGCATTGTGGAAGTTGAAGGGGCCGAAACCCATCCGCTCGCGCAGGAAGTCGTTGATGATGCTCATGCCGTGGGATGACTTCTTGTGCAGGAAGGTCACTCCGAGCTGTTCGGCCTTGATGCGATTCTCGGCCTGGGAGGACATGAGGACGAAGGGGAGGAAGGGATAGCTGACGCGTACGGCGTCGATCAGGATTGCCCCGGCGTTCTTGTCTTTATGTCCTTGGTAGTAGAACACCGTGTCGGTGAGCACGGCCAAGAGGTGATCTCCGTATTCGTCAACCACCTCTTGTGCTTCCTCGACGCTGTGGCAGAGGAGGATCTTGGGCCTCGTCTTCATGCCCATGATCTTCTGGTAATCGTCGATCCCTTCTTTGGTGAGGAGCTGGGTTTGTTGCATCACCTTTGAATACAGGATCGGGAGGAACTTGGAGTAGAAGTCGACCGAGTCCTCGACGAGGAGGATGAGTTTGATGAAACCGGTTGCGGCCACGTCGTGGGCCACATTGAGCTTGTCTTCGATGTATTTGATGATGGCGAAGAAGATGTTGGTGTTGCCGTTCCAGAAGAAGACGCCGTCGAAGGCCGAGCGGCGCTTGTGCAAGAGGATGGTGTCCAGCATCGAGGGATCGCTGAGCAGGAGCACCACCGGGAGTTTGGGATGACCGGTCTTGATCTGCTTCGATAGGCCGAAGGCGTTGGTGTCGGGCAGGTCCATCATGGTGATGACCAGGTCGAAGTGCCGGTGTTCGAGAATCTCGGCGACCTCGCCGGCCGAACCGACCCGGGTCACTCTCGGGACATGGAGCAGGTTGAGCACCGAGTATTCTTGCCAGATGCGCTCGGCCAAGTGGCCGTCCTTCTCCAGGATGAAGGCGTCATAGAGATTGGCGACGAGCAGGATCTCCTGGACCTTGAAGGGCATGAGATCCAGTAGCGTGTTGATTTCCATGAACCTGTTGGTGGTCATGGGGCCCCTGCCAAGTTCCAGGGGACCGCACCAGGCCGCAGTACCCTGCCTTCGGGACGATCCTGAGGCCTGCATAGACTCTTCTCCCGGACATGTCCACCACGGAATGGAGGTCACAAGGCAAGTTGGATCCTCCTGGGAGAAGATGGGGTTGTCGGAGAGGGTAATACGTATCCCTT
>MGSU01000234.1 GCA_001799195.1 Deltaproteobacteria bacterium RIFOXYA12_FULL_61_11
ACCGAACTGCCCGGCTGCTCGCTGTGCATGGGCAATCAGGCCCGGGTGGCCGAGAACACCGTGGTGTACTCGACCTCGACCCGCAACTTCGACAACCGCCTCGGTACCGGATCGAAGGTGTATCTCGGCTCGGCCGAACTCGGAGCCATGGTCGCCCTGAGCGGCAAGCTGCCCAGCGTTACCGAGTACCTCGAGACGTATCAGCAGAAGATCGCCCCCCATGCCGCCGCGATCTACCGCTACCTGCAGTTCGACGAGCTGCCTCCCAAAGTCTATTCGGCCTGAGAGGTGTACCCTCGGTTCAACCTCCTGGAGGATCGAGGAGGAGGAGCGTGAGCCAACTCCGCGACGAGCTCCAGCGGTTGGAGCTGGGTCTTTTCGATGCACTCGAGGCAGGAGTCCGGCCCTCCGTCGAGGTCCTTGCCTTCGGAGAGACAAGTGCCACCCTCGCCCTCCGACTCGGAGAACGCGACTTCGCCTGCACACGGCTGGCCGCGTTCCGGAGCGAAGCAACGGTAGAACGCTACCGTTCGCTCTACGAGGACTATCGCGGTTTGCTGGTTGAACACCTTCGGCTCCACCTGCCCGAAGCCAGGATCTATTCCGTCCCCAGGCCCGACGGTTTCTTCGCCATCTACGAGGTTCAACCCCGGTTTCCCCGGGAGCGCCTCTGCAAAGAGCTGCTCCTTGAACTCGACGAAGCGGGACTCGGCGGGCTCCTCCTGGCAGTGCTCGGTCTCTTGGGGGAGTTGGCGAGATTGAACCATTATTCCGGAGATCTCCAGGTAGGCCTGGACGTGCGGTTCACCAACTGGTACTTGCCGCCCGGCGGCGGCTTCGATGCCCTCGGTTACCTCGGGTTGGGCACCCCGTTGATTCGCCGGCGCGGCCGCGAGCTGCTCGAGCCGGATTTCTGGGGAACCGGCCTACCTCCCGGATTGCCTTGGTTCCTGCGGCGCTACTGGCTGCGCCCAACCCTGGACCAGTACTACCGGCCGAGAACAGGAGCGGTGATCCTCCTGGCCAATCTCATCGAAGAGCACCGCTCCGAAGCCTTGCCCGGTCTGCTCATCCAGGCCAATGCTTTTCTCGCCGCTTCCCCCCTCCTCAGCCGGCTCCCGCCTGTCACCCTCGGCGAACTCCACCGCCGCGCCACCCTCGAAGCCTGGACCCGGTCCTTGCTCCGGAACCTGCGCGCGGGATATCGGGGGTTCCTCCGGCGGGTGTTGCATCGCGGCTATCAATTCTTCTTGCCAGACGACCTGGCTTCCTGAGCTCGATACCGTCAGCCAGTCCAGTTTAGGTTGAAAACCTTAGAAGGGATTCGTCACGACAATGTGCAATAATAGTCAATTATTGCATACTATTACAGCAACTAGGTGCAAGATAACGGGAAGTATTCCTTGAGGTTCTATCGAGGGGATCGCCGCCGTTCCTGCTGCGTCACCATGGCGAGGTAGCTCTCCTCGGTCTCGCCTTGCGAGGTCAAGTCGAGCCCCATGTCCCTGAGCAACCCGGTTTCGAGATCGTACATCCACCCGTGGATGGTCAACTCCCGTTCCTGTTCCCAGCATTTCTGGACCACCGTGGTATGACAGAGGTGGTAGAGCTGTTCGATCATGTTGAGTTCGCACAGACGGTTGAAGCGTTGCTCTTCGTTCTCGATCGCGACCAGGGCGGTGCGATGTTTCTGGTAGACGTTGCGCACCAACCACAACCAGTTACCGATCAGACCATGGTCCTCTCGGGAGAGGGCTGCCTTGATACCTCCGCAGCCGTAATGCCCACAGAGGATGACGTGTCGGACCGAGAGCACATCCACCGCGTACTGCAGGGCCGAGAGCAAGTTGAGGTCGGTCTGGCTGACCACGTTTGCGATATTGCGATGCACGAAGAGTTCACCGGCCTTGAGTCCGATGATCGAATTGGAGGGGACGCGGCTGTCCGAGCACCCGATCCAGAGGTAGTCGGGGTTCTGGGAACGGGCCAGTTCGCGGAAGAAGTCGGGTTGTTCCCTCTCCATCCGTTCCGCCCAGCGTCGGTTGTTCTCGAAGAGGTGTTCCAACGGGCGCATCGCTTCGGCTCCAGAGCAGTCCTAGAGTCATGGAGAAGGCACGGTACCAGACCATCGCTTATCTGGCAAATGCGAAAATTGACCTATTGCATCATGCTATGATACTGGATCGGGCACGTGGTCGTGGAGGAAGAAAACGACGACTGACCGCATTGGTCCAGACCGGGGAGCCTCTCTGCGATCCACCTCCTCGGAACTCCCGCACCTCTGGCACGACGAATGCGAGGGTCTGTGCGAGTTTCTGCGAGTCGGGTTCTTCGAACTCGGCCTCGACTTCTCGGTCCTCCGGGGTACTCCCCGCTTGCTCGAGCGTCTTGGTTTCAATCCGGGACACGTCGAAGGGCAACCCTTCGTAAGATTGGTACTCAAGGAGCATCGCGCCGAGATGCTCGCCGCCTTGGCTGCGTTGCAACCCGGCGAGGGCAGTCGGCTCGGGACCGGGCTGATCGATGGACGCATGGTCAGTGTAGCGGTAGAGTTGTTCGGGTGGCGGCCTCGGGTCGCTCCCCAGAGCATACTCGTCCTCGTTCCCCCGCCCGATGCGACCTGTCCTCCTCCGCCGGCGGCCTCGACCTTCTTGCAGGACATGCTCGATGCCCTTGATGAAACGGTCCTCGTCAGTGACGAAGGGTACCGCTGGGTCTTCCTCAATGACAGGGCCTGCGCCTTGCTCGGTGGTCGCCGGGAAACGCTGCTCTTCACCTCGAAGGCACCCGAGATCTCCCCCGAGGCGCTGGAGCGGCTCCAGAGAACCGCTGACCGGGTCAGGAGCAGCGGTCGCCGTCAGCAAGAAGAACTCGCTCTCGACAAGGAGACCGGAGGACGGGTCCTGGCCCTCGAGCACTCGCTGTGGATCGATCCTCACAGCCGCCAGAGTTTCGTCATTTGCACCGGCCACGAGGTCACCGAAGCCCACGTTTGGCGGGACCAACTCAACGAGCGCGCCGACATGCTGGCGGAACTCAACGCCATGGCCCTGCGCCTGGGCCGTTCGAAGGAGAACGCCGAGTTGGTCTCCGGGCTCGTCCTGACGGCACGACGCTTGGCCCGAGCCCGGGTAGCCCTGTATTTCGAACCGGAGAAGAGTTCCGGCTTCTTGCACGTCCGCACGGTCGACGGAGACCTCGAATACCATCGCCTGCGCGATGAACCGAGCGTAGCGGCGCTGAACCGCTTGAAGGTTCCCCAGTCCGAGGAACTCCGCGAATGGTTGCTGGCCAATGCGGTCGCAACCTTGCCCGGTCCCACCGACCTCTTTCCCGAAGGATGCGTACTCGATCCCGCGCTGTCGACGGTCCTGGACCTGGGGCAGGTCCTCCGCCTGGTCTTCCACGACGGGCGCGAGGTCCTGGCCGTGCTCGCCCTGTTGCTCCCCGGTCAGAGCCGTCTCGCAGTCCACGATCTGTTCGAGACCTTCGTCGGGCTGGCCTCTTCCTTACTCCAGCGAGTTGAGGCCGAGAAGCGCCTCCACCAGAGTTTGACGTCCTTCGGTCACCTCGTCGAGTACGGTCTCGACGGCATCGTCGTCTTTCTCGAGGGGGAAGAGCACCCCACCTATCTCAACGAGACCGCCCGGCGCATGCTCGACCTCGCCCCCGGAACGATGGGACTTCCTCCCGGGGTCCGCGAGGGCGGGGAGGTCCCCATCCTGCGGGGTGAGGAAGGAGCCGGGCTCGCTGAAGTCCGCGTCACTCGGATTACGTGGATCGGCCAGCATGCTCGCCTCGCCGTGCTTCATGATGTGACCGAGCAACGCGAACAACGCCAACGCATCGAGGCCTCGTTGCGGGAGAAAGAGGTGCTGCTCCAGGAGATCCATCACCGGGTCAAGAACAACCTCGCCATCGTGTCCAGTCTCTTGGCCCTACAACAACGCGAGGTCGCCGATCCGGCCATGCGCGGTCTGCTCCTGGAAAGCCGGAACAGGATACAGACCATGGCCTTGATCCACGAGCGGCTGTATCGCTCCGAGGACCTCGCCAAAGTTGGGATGGCCGAGTACCTGGCTTCGTTGGTGACCTACCTCAAGCGCAGCTACAACCTCAACCCCCGACTCCGCTTGACCGCGAGCGTGGAAGCCGGATTGGTCCTCTCGGCCTCTCGGGCCATCCCCTGTGGCCTGATCGTCAACGAATTGGTCGCCAATGCCATCAAGCACGCCTTTCCCAATGACCGAGCCGGCAGCATCGAGGTGCTCCTGCGTCGCTGCCCGGACGACCTGCTCGAACTCTCGGTCAAGGACGACGGTGTCGGCTCGTCGAACGAACTACGAGCCGGCGGGAGTCTCGGCAAGGTCATCGTCGCCTCGCTCGGAGAGCAACTCGGAGCCACCTTGGAAAACGGACCAAGTCCGGGCACCAAGGTGATCTTGCGTTTCCCGTCCTGAGCGTCGCGAGAATCGTTGGCAGGGCAGGGGACCTCGTGCTAGGGAGCAGGTCTGCTGGGAGTTCCCGAGGGAGTCGAGCCGATGCACCTCCTCGAACGTTTCTTCAACCTCCGCCTCGCAGGCACCAACCTCCGTACCGAGGTCCTGGCCGGGGCCACCACCTTCCTGACCGCGGCCTACATCATCTTCGTCAATCCTGACATCCTCGCCAAGGCCGGTATGGACCGCCATGCTCTGGTCGTGGTGACCTGTTTGGTCTCGGGCCTAGGCACCCTGCTCTTTGCACTGGTTGCCAAGGTGCCGATGATGATGGCCCCGGGCATGGGTCTCAACGCCTTTTTCACCTTCACCATCGTGCTGGGCCAAGGAGTGTCGTGGCGGACAGCCCTCGGGATCGTCTTCGTTTCCGGCGTACTCTTCCTGATCCTTACCCTTATTGGTGTCCGGGAGAAGATCATCCACAGTATTCCCCCTCATCTGCGTTTCGCAACCTCCATTGGTATCGGAGTGTTCATCGCTTTTATCGGCTTGCAGAACCTCGGTCTCATCAAGGACAATCCCGCCACCCTGGTGCAGCTCGGTCGCATCGACCTACCGGCTCTCTTGGGACTCGGCGGCTTGGTGTTGACCGCCCTGCTAACGGCTCGGCGTGTCACTGGGGCCATCTTGTGGGGTATCCTCGCGACCACGGTGACCGGCCTTGCTCTGGGCTTGGTCTCCTTGCCGACGACCTGGCTCGACCTCCGTCCGGACATCACCCCGATCGCCTTCGAACTCGACATCCCCGGGGCACTGCGCCTCGGCCTGTTGGCCAACATCCTGGCTTTCATGTATGTCGACCTCTTCGACAGCCTGGGTACCATGCTCGCCGTGGCCAATCAGGCCGGCATGGTCAAGAACGGCAAGATCGAGAAGATCGGCAGCATGCTCACCTGCGATGCCGTGGCAACGGTCGGAGGGGCCTTGCTCGGCACCTCGACCACCACGACCTATCTCGAATCGGCCTGCGGTATCGCCGTGGGCGGTAGGACCGGACTGACCGCCCTGGTCACCGCCGCCCTGTTCCTCTTCGCCATTCCGCTCGCTCCGGCCCTGGCCATCGTTCCGGGTTTCGCCACGGCACCGGCCCTGATCGTGGTCGGGAGCCTGATGATGGCAGAGGTCCGACAGCTCGATTTCAGCAGGATAGAACTGGCCTTGCCTGCCTTCCTCACCATGATCCTGATGCCGCTCACCTACAGTATCGCCACCGGGATCATGTTCGGTTTCCTGGCGCACGTCTGCATCTTCGCCCTGATCGGCAAGGCCCGCGAGTTGAATCCGACGGTCCTGGTCATCGCTGCGTTCTCGCTGCTCAACCTGGTACTCGGTCAGGGATGAGTCGGAGACCAAGGATGCTCGGACGGGGCTTCATCGAGCGGGGGAATTAGCTCCGCCCCTGGATCTTCAGCAGTCCGTCGAGGATGGTCAAGGGATGAGGAGGGCAACCGGGGATCCAGAGATCCACCGGTAAGAGAGCTCCACAGCCGTTGTGGACCTCCTGATGGTCGGCAAACGGACCACCGCTGATGGCGCAACTCCCAACCGCTATGACGAGGCGCGGCGGCGGTATAGCCCTGTAGGTTTTTTCCAGGGCGAGGGCCATGTTCTTCGTCACCGGACCGGTTACCACGAGGCCGTCCGCATGCCGTGGGGAGGCAACGATTTGGATACCGAAGCGCCCCAAATCGAAGGACAGGGTGCTGAGCACGTTGATATCCGCCTCACAGGCATTACACCCTCCGGCTGAAACCTGCCGCAGCTTGAGCGAACGACGGAACAACCGGAAACGGCGATCGTCGCGTTGCCCCTTAGCGAGCGGTGCACCTTCCCGGAGGATGAGCTCCTCGCGCGTCCAGGTAGCGAGACGATGGTCTCGGGTGAACTGCAAGGCTTGTTCAGGACAACTCCTTGCGCACTCGCCGCAGAAAAGACACTGTCCGAGGTCGAGGGCAGGCCTGGTCCCGGACAGGGTGAGCGCACCGGTCGGGCAGACCTCGGAACATCTCTGACAATTCGACCTACAGGTGCCGGGGCTCATCACCGGCAGACCGAGGTAACGGTCGGGTAGGGGGGGCGAGTCCTGCGGGTAGGGCATGGTCCGGTACCCTTGCCGGAAGCGTTCGAGCAACTCTTTCAACATCGCCGCCTCACAGGTCATGCCCGCAATAGGAAAGATTGAAGCTCTTGTTGCACAACGGGAAATCTGAAATTTCTTGGTTGCGCAGGGCCATCGAGAGGCCCATCCAGTTGTGGAAGGATGGATCGACGATCTTGTAATGCGCGATCCGGCCTGCCTGATCGGTCATGGCTACATGACAAATCTCTCCGCGCCAACCTTCGACCATGGACACGACCAGGCTCTCGGACGCGAGCGGACCGCAATCGGCCCGCAACGCCCCTCGGGGCAGGTCGGGTAACTGGGCGCGCAGGAATTCCATGGAATGCTCGAGCTCGAGCCAACGCACCCACGCTCGAGCAAAGACATCCCCGCTCTTCCCAACCGCGACCTTCACCGGGGCTCGTTTG
>MGSU01000235.1:0-4187 GCA_001799195.1 Deltaproteobacteria bacterium RIFOXYA12_FULL_61_11
CAGGGCCCAGGCGACGAAGGCCGTGGTCTTCACGTCGTCGTACTGCACAGTGGCGAACTCGCTGCCCTGGTCCGTGTGCCAGGAGCCGTCCTCTTGTTGTCTGCTCATCACCCAGTCCTGGGTCCGGGCGATCAGGTCGAGGTCCACTTCGTGGACCCGGGACATGTCCGAGAACTCCATCACGCCCATGGCCGAGAGGATCTCATTGCCCGGCTCGGGGTCCCCGAACAGGGCGAAGCCTCCTTCCGAGGTCTCGAAGGTCAGCAGCCGCTGATACCCCTGATTGACGTAGGTGCTGGCTTTGAGTTCGAGCTCGGGGCTGAGTTGACTCGACTGCTCGAGATAGTCGAGCACGAGGACGTTCGGCCACGTGGTGGAGGTGGTCTGCTCGAAGCAGCCGCTCGGCAATTGCAGCAGGGAATCGAGCCCCTCGACGGCCTGGGCCAAGATACCCGGATAGAGCTTGACCAGAACCTCGGAGGAACCGGGCACCAGGTTCTCGGGGAAGGAGAGATCCACGCTGACCTCGCCCCTCAGAATACCGCTGACGCTGTCGCGATGCTCTTCACCGTCCGGGAGGACCAGCACGGTGCGGCGGACCGCATCTTCCAACACGCTGCCCCGGGCGATCACGGTCAGTTGGTGCTTGCCGGCTTCCTTGACCTTCACCGGGAAATGCACGGCGAGGACCTGGCCTGCCTTCAGCTCCAGAGTCTTCTGGGCCTGCCCCACGAACTCGAACCAGGCGCCGCCCTCCAGCTCGAGGTGCACCTGCTGCGCTTTATCCAAATAGTTCGCCACGACCACGGGGAAGCTGACCTCGTCCCCCCGGGTCAGGGTGGCCGGGAAGTCCACGTCGACGAAGAAGTCCTGGAAAACCAGGATGCCCTCGCTGCCGCTGCCCAGCGAGCCTTGCGACGTCGAACCGCTCATGCTGACCCGCCAGGTGGTGATACTATCGGCCAGGGTCAGGGCGAGTTCGGCCTTACCCTGTCCGTTCGTGATCAGCGAGGGATTGACGTAGAGGGTCTCGGGGAAGTACTCGCGCACGCGCACTTCGGCACCGCCGTCAGCACCATTCCCCTCATCAGACGGGCTCGTGCTGCCAGGACTGGGAGGTGGAACGCCTTGGTTGATACCGTCCTCCATGGCTTGCGGAGGCATCGCGCCTAACGGTATCGCAAAATCAGCATTCTCATCGTCCCCGCCCCGATCTTTCTCGTTCCAATAGAGTTCTTCCAGTCCGAGCGGTGCCTGCCAATCGTCCGAGGTGTCCTTCAACTCGTCCGGGCCGCTGCTCTGGAGGACCAGATCATACATAGTCTCGCCCGCGAAACGGAAGGGCGACCCCCAGAAGTCATAGAACGGGGAGAGTTTGTTGAGTCGCCCGGCGAGGTCCTCTTCCTCAAGTTCTTTATCCGAGAGCAGCGTGAGGATCGAGGCTGCCACCCGGCCGCGTTCTTTGTCCAAGTACGGTGAAATGATGGCTGCCAGCTTCTCGAACTGGAGCTGGAAGCTGGACAGGTGCTTGCCGAGCAGGCCGTCTTTTGCCAAGGCGGAGAAGGCCAGACCGGCCTGATCCTGGGCAGCTTCGGAACCGTCGTTCGAGGTCAGCAACCCGGGCAGGTCATAGTGCAGGCCGTGGATCTCGTAGCGCGGGGTGGCGAGTTCCTCCTGCAGGGTGAAATAGGTTTCCATGAAGCCCGGACGGTTGTCCGAGAGGGCGAAGACCGCCTCGTCCACCACCTGCACCCCGAGCGCTGCTACCTGGGGTTTGCCTTGACCATCGGTGACCGTGAAGCTGAGCTTGGCCTCGTCCCCGGGCTTGTACTGTTCCTTGTCCGTGGTCAGGGCGAGCACCAGCGCGTCTGCATTGCGCACATAGATGAGCCGCTTGTCGCGCACGAGCTCGCTGCTGGGTGCAACCTGGTAGACCTCCAGGAGCAGTTCACCGACCAACGACGAGTCGAGGTCGAGATCGAAGCCGCCACTGCCGTCCTGCAGCTCGAGGCTGCGCGTTATAACGGTCTGACCCTGCTGGATGGCATCGACGAAGACGGTACCGCCGGGCAGGGTCGACAGCACGCGCACCTTGCAGACCTCCCCGGTTTCATACAGCGAACGGTCGGTGCGCAGGAGAAGTCCGGCCTCCGCTTCCCCGACGTCCAGCGTCAGGGTGCGTTCGTGACGTTTGTCCTTCTCGTCCTCGAGAGCAACCCGCAAGGTCACCTTCTCCCCCTGCTTTGAAGTTACGAGGACCCTTGCGAAGCCGGACGCCTCGACCTCGACCTCGAGCGAACGCTCGCCCTGCACAACGGTCCAGGTTCCCTGCACCGGCCTTCCCAGGGGATCTCCGGCGAACAAGCGCACCACGTTCTCGAGTCCTGGCACCAGCGAACCACCCTCGGGCACCACGGCCAGGACGAGGTCTTCCGCGGCTACGGTCAGGGGCAGGGTCGCCGCCTCGGTGTGCTCGGCGCTGTCCGTAACTTCCACGGTCAGGCTCACCAAGGCGTTGCCCTGCTCGAGCGGCGTTCCGGCGAAGGCCTCTGCCAACTGGAAGGAGAAGGCGTAGCGTCCTTCGGCATCCGTCGTCCCGGTCACCCGGGCAAACTCGTCGAGTCCGACGTCCAGGGCCGAGGCCGTGAGGAGGACCGTGCCGCCCTGCACCGGTTTCCCGTGGAAATAACGAGCCTCGATGTTGCCCTTGACCGTCTGGCCCGGCAGGTAGAAGTCCTCGTCGAGGTCAACGTTCACCTTGAAGCGCGGCAACACGTAGCGTTCCACGCTGACGGTCTTCAGCGTCTCGGTCTCGTCGTGGAGGACCTTGATCTCATAATGACCGAGGTTGATCTGATTGCCCAGGACGAACTCGGCCGAGGCAATGCCGAACTCATCCGTGGCCGAGCGAGACCGGAAGACGAGGTTGCCCTTGGCATCGCTGACCTCGAAGACCACCTCGTCCTCGGCCAAGGCCGTGAGTTCGGGTTTTTCCAGGGCCAGCACGCGCAGGTGCATGGTCTGGCCTGGTTGGTAGAAAGGCTTGTCGGTGGTAACCAGGAGCACGGCCTGGCGGAGCATGGAGATGGAGTCTTCGACCCCTTCTTCCTGGTACAGACTGTCCTTGACTGACGCGGCGAAATGGTACTCACCCTCCCCGGCTTCGGGTAGGGTGAGTACAACGCTGCCCTGTTCGTCGGTGGTCCCCTCGACCTCGCCGACTATTTCGTCCGCGTCGTCGAGTAGCTGGGCTTCTACGACCTGGGCCTGCAGCGGGCGGTGGTGGATTGGATCGTTGGCCAACAAGCGCACGGTCAGCCCACCCCCGGCATACGCCGCCTCGGGGATGCCGGTGCGGAGGTCAACCTTGGGCAAGCTGAAGAAGAGACTCTTGAAGCCCTGCAGACGGGAGGTGCCCCGGCGGAGGGCATACCCGGGCTCGAGGTCCAGACTGTAGGAGAGCAGATAACCGGCCTCATGAGCCGAGGAGGGCAGGGCCTGCAGGTCCACGCCTTCAAGGTCTACCTCGAGGGTATTGTTCGAGGGTAGGGCAGCCACGGTCACGTCTTTCTTTGCCAGCACGGTGCCGTCCAGGTTGGAAACCGTCACCTGTAGCTCGCCCGACAGATCCGCACTACTCTCCTTCTCAACCGGAATGCTCACCTTTAAGTGCTTCCCTTCGAGCGTGGCCAAGATCCCCGCTTCATCGATGCTCAGGACGCCAGCAGAGGACAGGATCTCCTGTTCTCCGCGCGGCTCCTCCGTCTTTTTCTTGTCGTTATCTCCCCAAGAACAGGCCTGGATGAAGCCGAGCAGCGCGAGAAGTAGCAGCTCTGTTTTCATACAATCCCCCTTCGTGCTCCTCCCGGAGCAATCCCTCGCCTTCGATCATGCACCCTCTGGTCCCGGAATGAGCAGGTACCCAGCAGGTACGACGATCTTTCGCATGTCGCGGCACCATAGCACCGCGATTTCCGCAGTACAAGTGAGGTTGCCCCTGGGACAGCCCTCGATGAGCGGGGAGCTCCTTTGTATTAGCGCGGCTTGGTCGGCAGGCGCAGGACGAAGGTGCTGCCTCGGCCGGTTTCCGTGGTGAAGGAGATGGCTCCGCCGTGATCCTCGACAATTCGTTTGCACATGGCTAAGCCAAGGCCCGTGCCATCGGGCTTCCCGAAGGTAACGAACGG
>MGSU01000235.1:4203-10377 GCA_001799195.1 Deltaproteobacteria bacterium RIFOXYA12_FULL_61_11
TCTTGACGAGGTTATAGAGCACCCGCTTCCATTGGCGTTCGTCCAGATAGAGGACTTTGACCGGGGCGGCGGTGAGGTGCAACTCGACCGAAGTGCCCTTCAGGAACAATCCCAGACTCTGCCTCAGGTCTTCCATGAACTCATCCCCGTAGACCTTGCGCACGAGCGCCGTGGTCTTGCCCTTGGCAAAGGCCAGGATGTTCTCGACCATGTGGTTGCAGAGGTCCATGTGCTGCTCGATCTGCCGGAGCAACTGCTGTTTCTCTCGTGAATCGTCGCTCTGGGCGAGCAGGTCCGCGGCAAGGGAGATCACGCTGAGAGGCGAACGCAGGTCGTGGAGCAGTCCAGAGAGCATGCTGCCGATCGTAGACAGTTTCTCCGCCTCGTGGACCTGGCGGCGCTGCGTCTCGATGGTGCCCAAGTATTGCTCCGAGGTCGAACGGAAGCGCAGGGCCATCTCTCGCAACAGTTCGAGCAGGAACGCAACGTGGCGTCCGAGCCGGAACAAGCTCTCCCGTTCGATCCTGAATACCTGCAGGGGCGTCTCGGCCGTCACCGTGGCGGTGCGTTCACGCTCGTCGAACAGGGAGATCTCGCCGATAACATCGCCACGGTGCAACCTGGCCAATTCGAGGGCCTCCCCCGAGGCCGAACGCCGACTGACGCTGGCCTCACCGGAAAGGACGAAGAAGAGCTCCGCCCCCTTGGAACCCTCGGCGACGAGCACCTCTCCCGGGGAGCAGGAGAGGAATTCGCCGCTGGCGAGGAGGTCCTCGAGTCCCTCGTGGTCGAGGGTCCTGGTCAAAGTCAGTCCTTGCAAGCTCGTGCGCAGTTCTTCACGGGTCGGAGCGGTCATGGGGCCTCCGGCGGGACCGAGGGGTACTATCCATGCTCTAGCAGCGAGACGATGGCCTGCCAAGGATATTCGGGGGCTTCGCCCTGAGTTGGGGTCTTACCGTACTGGGTCCGATCCGGGTGTTCAGCCGGTGATGAAGAAGAGGCGGGAGAGCACCGCGGCCGCGGGAATCCCACGCAGGACTCCGATCAGGTCGGTCACGTTCTGGGGATTGGCCTCGGGCAGCAACCCGCGGAAGGTTGGATCCGGAAACGCGGTCGGGTGGCCGTAATCGTAGTCGTGCAGGTGATCGACAGCGTTCTTGCGATGTTGGTTCTCATAGAACTTGTTGGCAAAGAGCCTCTTGAGATCTTGGGGCGGGTTCTCGAAGAACTGGCGTACACAAACTCGAACGGTCTTCCCGGTGTTGGGGTTCTCGAGGATGGAACAGGGCTGGTCGCCGTTGTACAGGTCAAAAACCTGATCGATCGCCTCACGCTTATCCTTCTCGCGGTTGTAGAGGAACTCGGCGTGGTAGAGATAATCGCTCCCTTCCTTGGGCCTATCGAGCGAAGCCAGGTACCAAGCGCGACCGTTGGTGATGGCTTGCTGGAAGTAGGATATCGCCTTGGCCGAGTATTCCTTGCCCTCAGGACGGAGGGTGAGGAAGTTGGCGTCGACCTTGTTGCCGCGCAACGCTTTCGTGCGTAAGAATGGGGAGTTGATCACCACGGTATGGATATCGCTGGGTTTGAAGGAGTTTTTGAAGACGTTCTCCATCGCGGTCAGACGCATCATTTCATTGGTATAGGGTCCGATCCCATCGAGGTCGTACATGGCCAAGGTGTAGATCTGCCCAATCCTGCGCTGCAGTCTACCCATCAACCCGATTACATCGTCGTGATCGACGAAGCGCATGGCGTTGCGCTTGCTGAACTGGTTGAGGTAGAAATCCATACCGAGGAACACCGTGCGGTCGATGGTCAGCTTGAACTCGGGGTTGCGCGCGAGGAGTTCGAGCCGGGCGAGGGCCTTGCCCAACGGACCTTCGGGAGCGGCCAAGGCAAGGAGCGTGTCCTGGACATGGCCCACGGAGGTGAACTGACCCACGGCCTTGGCTATCTCTTTGGTCGCAGGGATCTCGGTGAAGTAATCATAGAAGGCTTTGGCCGTGTCCCCATAGCGGTCACGCAGCTGCTTGCGCAGGCTGATCAGGATTTGCAAGCTGCGGGCATGCAAGGTTAGCGAGGTGCTGACCAGGTCGCGCCCGCGCCAGATTACATAGCGGAAATCCTTGAGCGGTAAGAGCATGGCCTTGTAGAAGAGGACCTCACTGCCTTTATCGGGCATAGCCTCGAGTTTCGCCAGGAACTCGGCGACCTGGGCCGGGGTGGTCACCTTGCGCAATTCCTCGTTGAGTTCTTTCGCCTTGGGAGTCAAAAAGTCATTGAAGGTGCCGGTCGCTGCCTGCACCGCCGGTCCGAGGAGCAGGGCGAAGGTTAAGACAATAAACAGGATTCTCGAAAGCATGGTTCCTCCTTTCACCGCCCTACGGGCGAGTATTTCTCGCGAACCCCGGCACTGTACGGCAATGCTACCGGAGAGTCAAATGTCCTAGGAACAACCTCTCTCGAGGTACGGGTACCATTGACCTCACGGCAGAGGATACCGAGCATGGAAGAGCACCTCGCCGGGGGCCACTTGGCGTTTTGCAGGGCTCACCGAAGAGGGGCAAGAATACCCCAAGTCAACCGCAATTCACAGTAATAGCTTGAATTAGTTAATAGTAAATTCGGCACAGTATTTGCTTGGCTGTCTTTCCGGAAACAAATCACGGGGTTCTTGCGGAGTTTCTCATGCGTTCCAGGTTGTTCATCGCTGCCTTTCTACTCAGTATGCTCACAAACCATGCCCTCGCCATGAGCCAGGGTGAGGACTGTCAGGTCAAGATCGAGTGTTCTGGCGATGCCAGCCTGTCCGTCGATCTCGGCCCCCTCCTCCGTTTCGAGATTGCTCCAGAGCAGAGCACCGCCCTGCGGTTGGAGATCCCGGTGCGGGTCGACAGTTGGTGCGGTGGCCGTTACGAACGGATCGCCCGCGATCTCGAATTGGTGATTCCTGCCGGCACCCTCGCTCCAGGGGATTACGTGGTCCAGTTCGAACAAGCCGGTGTGGTGCGCCAACTCGCGGCGGCTCCGGTCACCTCGTTCGATGTCTGTGCCTTCCTCACCTTGGTCCGTCTCGGCAACGAAACCGAGCAAGGCAGAACCACTCATCGCTGCGGGTTACGCCAGAATACGGGTTTGAGCTTCATCGCCGAGGGCACCTGCCCCCAGGGCAAGAACGAAGAGGCTCAGCCAAACCCAGCCGCTCAATAAAACGACAACGATCAAAACCTGATATCAGAAGGCCCGCTCATAGATCGCTCTGACCTCGTGCGGTTCGAGCAAGGCTACTCTGCCCACTCGGCGCCCCTGCGTGGCCAATTCGACGAGGGTAGGAATTTCCTCCCGCGTGAGCCCCAATTCCCCCAGGGTCAGCGGCGCTCCCCAGCGGTGATAGGTCGCCACCAAGGCTTCCAGACCAGCGTTCGCATCAGTAGCGCCGAACACGTTCCTGGCCCAACGGTCGAATATGGCGCTGTGCTGTGGATGAACCTGAGCGATCCAGGCGGGGAAGAGCACGGCCAATCCCGCCCCGTGGGCAACCTCGGGGTGCAGTGCGCTGACCGCGTGCTCGAGGGTATGGGAGGTCCAATCACCACCGTCGAATTGGGCCCCGGAGAGACCATTCAGAGCCAGGGTCGCTGCCCAAGCAAGGTTGGAACGCTGAGCGAGGTCGGCAGGGTCCTCGCGCAGAGCTTCGGCAGCCTTGATCACCGTGCGTAGTAACGCTTCATCGATGGCCAACGTCGTCTCTTGGTCGCTGCCGAGGAAATAGAACTCGAGCACGTGCGAAATCGCATCGACCGCGCCGTTGACCGTCTGCTGCCAGGGCAGCGAGAGTTGCACGGAAGGATCGATGATGGTCACCCGGGGGAACAGGGCCGGACCGATGAGGGGCCATTTCTTCAACTCCGCCTCATTGGTCACTACCGCGAAGGGATTCATCTCGGAGCCGGTCGCCGAAATGGTCAGGACCGTGAAGTGCGGCAGAGCATCGTGGACCGGAATGGACTGGGCGATGAAGGCCCAGATGTCGTCCTCGCGACATCCGGCGGCCATGGCCTTTGTTGCATCGATCACGCTGCCTCCACCGACCGAGAGCAGTGCTTCTGCCTTGCACGCTCGCGCCGCCTCGACCCCAGCGCGAACCTTGGCGAGATCGGGGTTCGGAGTAATCCCCCAAAACTCTTCCCATTCCACTCCGGCCTCGCCCAGGGATGCGACGACCTGGGAGTAGACTCCGTTCTTGCGGATCGAACCCCCGCCGGCGGTCAGCAGGATCTTGCGGAAGCCCGCGCGGGCCAACTCCTCGCCGATATTGCTGATGCAGCCCTGGCCGAAGATGACCTTGGTCGGATTGTGGAAGACGAATTGGTTCATGCAAAGCACCTCATTCACCCTTCGATCCGGGGGATGATAGGAGCGCGAGAAGGGAAATGCAATCGAGCTGGAGATAGCTGGAGATAGCAGGGGGGGGGGCGATAGGCTATTTAGTCTGGGCATCCAAGAGCACGGTATCGCCAGGGGCAAGACCCTCGAGCACCTCGGCTTCAAAGAGGCCGGTGCGGCCGAGTTTGACCGTGCGGGCCTCGCCGGAGGACAATCGGACGAACCGCCGGTCCTTCTCCTCGGCCACGGCGACCAGCGGTACGATGAGGACGTCCTCGGCCACAGTGGCCCTGACTTCGGTCCTGGTGGTCATACCCGGGCGCAACCGCGGATCCTGCGCCGCGAGCGCCACTACCATGCGCACCTCCGTGAGATTGCCCTCTGCCCCTTCCACCCCTAATCTCTCTTTGCGCGTGGTGACAAAGGAATCGATGCGCTGCACGGTCCCCTGGAGAACCAGCTCGGGGACGGCCAACACCGTGCTCGAGGCCGCATCCCCAACTTTGAAGGCTGCCACGTCCGCGGGATGGGCATAGACCACCACCTGGAAGCTGTTCATGTCCGGCAATTCCAGGACGAGGTCCCCGGAACGTACCGCCTTGCCGCGTTCGGCCTTGCCCTTGGACCAATTCAACTCCGAGAAGGGCCGGTACGTAATGCCTTCCTCCGGGGCCGGCACGGCCAAATTGGCCAGGATTTCGGCAATATCCTCCATCTCTTTCTTCTTTTGGGCGAGAACCAATTGTTTGACTTGCAAGGCATTTCTGCGCTTTTCGGCGTATTTTGCCAGTTTCTCGCGAGCCAGCTCCAGCTCCAACCGGACGGCCTCCTGGTCAAGTCGGGCCTTTTCCCGTTCCACTTCCGAGAGCAACTCCCCCTTGAGCACCCCGAGCTTGGCCTTCTCTAGCTCCATCTCCTTGCGGCGCACCTCGAGCTCGAGGTTGATGCGTTCGAGTTCCTGGTTGCTCTCTTCTTGACGCAATTCGGCCAGGGCCACGTTGTGCTCCGAGACCGCGTTGGTGTGCTTGTCCTGGATGATCGACTCCTCGAAACGCAGTACGGTCTCGCCCTTGTGTATACTAGTGCCGTCTTCCGGGATTTCGGCGATGGTCAGCTTGTCGGCAATATTCCAGCTCACCATGGGAGTGCGGATCTCGATCTTGCGTTCTGCGATCAACTCGCCGCCGAGCACCCGACGATCGACAATGGTGCCTTTCCGGAGGACACCGAGCGCGGGATCCGCGAACCCCTGGGAGAGGAAGAGACTCGGGAGCAGCACGACGAAGAAGACGAGGGAAACGAGCGGCATGATTCACTCCGAGCGCAGGGCCACGATCGGATCGACAAGAGCGGCGCGGCGGGCAGGGAGCAGCCCGAAGACCACCCCGACCACGGTGGCAATGACGAGAGAGAGGACGATGGCTAAGGGAGAGAACGCAATGGCGATATTCGTACTCGAGGCGACCACGGCACCTATGCCCATGCCGGTCACGACCCCGAGGATGCCTCCGAGCAGACAAATGCAGACGGCCTCGGCGAGGAACTGGGTCAGGATGTGGCTACGGGTCGCGCCGACCGCCCGGCGCACGCCGATCTCCCGGATGCGTTCGAGGACATTGGCGAGCATGATGTTCATGATCCCGATACCGCCGACTAAGAGACTGATGGCGGCAATGCTGAGCAGTACGACATTGAACACGGCCTGGGTGTCTTGCTGTTGCCGGAGCAACTCCTCGGGGGCAATAACCTCGACATCGCGAACTCCACCGTGGGCCGTGGCGAGGA
>MGSU01000235.1:10385-36949 GCA_001799195.1 Deltaproteobacteria bacterium RIFOXYA12_FULL_61_11
GCCACGCGTTTGTACCCGAGCGTGCGCTGGAGCTCCCCGACGTCGAGGACGATGGTGTCGAGTTCTCCGTAGAGCGAGGGAGGCGCGAGCTTGGTGAAGGCAGTGGTCAGAGGGAGGAAGATCGCCCGTTCGAAGCGGTGGGGATCGAGCGGCAAACGTTGGCGTTGGCGCTCTTCCAAGGGCGAAGGGGGTTCCCTCAACACCCCGATCACCGTCCACCAGGTATGGTTGAGCCGGAAGGCCGAGCCTACCGCAGCTCCGGGATCGGCAGCGGAGAGCATCTTAGCGATATCGTACCCGATCACGGCCACGTTGCGCAGGTGCACATAGTCCTGTTCGAGGAAACCTCGTCCCGAGCTCGTCTTCTTCTTCAAGATATCCAGGAAGCGAGGATCAACTCCGACCACTTTCAAGGATTTGGCATCCTCGTCAAGGCTGCTGGCATGGATCGGAAAGGTCTTGGCACCGGCGAGGTCGAGAACCTGCCCGGAAGAGCGCAGGGGCTCGAGGGCGAGAAGATCGGACCGAGCCAATCCGCGACTGGTATTGATGGTCTTGCCCAGAGCTTCCTCGGCCACCGGTTTGGCTTGGATATGGACCAACTGCGAACCCATGGCCTCGATGCTGGCGAGAATCTCGGCTTGCGCCCCTTCCCCGATAGAGACCATGGCCACCACCGCCCCGACGCCGAAGACAATGCCCAAGAGCGCCAGCAAGGTTCTCAACAGGTTGGTGCGAAAAGGCTCGAAGCTCTGGACGAACAACACTCCCCACGGGGTCATTTTTCACCTCGCGGCGAGGGGTCCGGCAACTCCACCTCGACCTCGCTGCCCGGGGCATAGGGCGCCGACTCGAGAGGCTCGGCGCGGACCAGGAAGACCTTCTCCGTGGCATAGGGCGTGGAAAAATCATCCTCCAAAGTGCCAAGCTCTACCGGGAACCCATTGATTTCTGTTATTTTCGCACGGAAGCGCCCCCCTTGCCTAGCCACCCCTACCAGGACTTCCTGCCCCTGGGTCAGGCGGGGATAGAGATGTTCGGGCAGATGAGCCTCGACGAGCACCTCAGTACTGGTTGCGAGTTTGAGATAGGCCCAACCACCCATGATCCATTGACCGACGGCGATCTTGCGTCGGCGATGGGCAAGCAGGGGATAGGTGACCAGGCCTGCCTTGGTGGCGTGATGCTCGAACGAAGCCGTTATCGTGTCGAGATAGGTCAGATAGGAGCCGGCCAGGACGACGTTAATGCGATGGTATTCTTCGGCATTACGGTAATGTCGTTGCAGTAACTCCAGGACCCTACGCTCGGCCTCGACCTCGAAATCGGCAATCTTGGCCTCCATCTCCATGATCGCGAAATCCTTCTCGGCCACGAGGTCGCGTTTTCGCAGGTCCCAGGCCAACTGCTCAGCGCGCAAGCGTTTACGTGCCAGGAGAAGCCCATGATCGGCCTGATCCTGGCGGATGCGTTCGAGGATGAGGTCCCGCTCGGCTTCCGCCCGGCTGTGTTCCCTCACGACATAGTCCCTGAGTTGATCGAAGTCGGTTTCGAAACGGGCGAGCAGGGTGCCGGCCTCCACCTTGGTACCCTCCTCGACCAGGAAGGTGGCCTTCGCGTGCATGCGCTCCATCCACCAACCGCGAATACGGATCGAAGCCGTCGGGGCGAAATAGGTTTCGGAGGCCTTGGGAACCAAGACTCCCTCGATGGTTAATCCTAAAACCGGAAACGTAAGGGCGAAGAAGCTCGGAACGAACAGGGAGACGAATCTCAACCTCGGGAAGAAGCCTAATCTGATCCTCGGAGTGGCCGCCGTCATCGTCACTGTCCCTCGGCGAACGCTGGTGAGCGTCCGCGGAGCTCGACCATTCTACCGTCGCGCAGGTGAACCTGCCGTGGGGCCTGTTCGGCGATGGCCGGGTTGTGCGTCACCAGGATCAAGGTCGAGTTGGCTTCGTGTTGAACCTCGCGGAGCAAGGCCATGATCTCCTTCTCGGTCACGCTGTCGAGATTCCCGGTTGGCTCGTCGCAAAGGAGTAACGAGGGCGCTCCGACGAGGGCCCGGGCTATAGCCACCCGTTGACACTCCCCTCCGCTGAGTTGGGTCGGTTTGTGCTTCTTCCGATGTCCCATACCGACCCGATCCAGCCAATACTCCGCCTTGGCGCGGTGTTCCGAAGGAGGCAGCTCGCGGTACCGCAGGGGCAGCGCGACATTGGCAACCACGTCGAGGTTGGGAAGCAGGTTGAAGGACTGGAAGACGAAGCCGATAGTGCGGCCCCGGACCCGGGACAAGCGTTGGTCGTCGAGGTTCGAAATATCCTCACCATCGAGACGATAACTGCCCGAGGTAGGGGTATCCAAACAACCGAGCACATTGAGCAGAGTCGACTTGCCCGAGCCCGACGGACCGGTCAGCGCGAGCACTTCGCCGCGTTCGACCACGAGATCGATGTCGGAGAGCACCTCCACTAGGTGTTCACCCAAGCGATAGGTCTTGCTCACACCGCGAAGCTCGAGGTGGGGATCAGTCATGGAGCGCATCCTCCTCCACGCTGACGCCGAAGCGCTCCCCGAGTAAACCGACCGAGGCATACACCGCCATATAGGCCTGGTGCCAAACGACCAGGGCTCGGGAAGCAGCCCCACGGGCTTCGGCCCGTTCGCGCTGGAACAGGACCAGGTCGTTGAGGGTGGACAGGCCGAGGCGATATTTTTCCTCCTCGGCGGCCAACTTGAGATCCGCGAGGTCGGCGATCCTGGCCAGGAGTTCATGTTGGCGACGCCGCAGGTCGAGGGCTTCCAGATTACCGGACAAGGTCACTGCGAGTTCGCGGCGCTGCAGGGCCAGTTCCCGGTCCAAGCGACGGAGACGCAATCTGGCAGCCTCGCGTTTTCCCCAGAGCGCCGCCCCGGGAAAAGGACTCTGGAAACGCAGGGCGAGCTGACCGCCAAAGGCATCGAAACCTCCCAGCCGTTCCATGCTGAGGGGCCAAGTATCTGCCACCCCATTGACAGATAAAGATGTTTCGAGGTCCACGAGCGGGCGGAGCTGGTCTTGTTCGTAGGCCAGGCTCACACTCTCTCGCCGATGTTGGACGAGCAAAGCCCGATAACCAGGTTCGCGTTCGAGTTGCACCTTGGCGAGGTAAGCACGGGTCTCGGGCACCCTGAGCTCAAGGGGAGGACTATCGACGAGTACCGGACGCAGGTCTGGGTCCGGATCGAGGAAGGAGAGAAAGGTACGGCGGTGTTCGCCTACCCGATAGCGACTCTCTTCCAGGGAAGCGCTGAACCTGACCAAGTTCTCCTCGACCACGAGAACATCGTTCTTGGGCAAGAGCCCCTTCTCGACATGTCCACTGGTGAGTTCGAATTGCTGCTTGGCCCGTTCATGGGCCTCCTCTTGCAGGGCTTGTTCCTGTTCCGCGAGCCACAAGTCCCAGTAAGCGTTCGTCAAGGACAAGAGCAACTCCTGGAGCGCCCTGCGGAATTCGCACAAGGCCGCTTCGAGGTCCAACCTGGTCTGCAAGAGGTCCCTGCTCGGCAGGTCGATGCCGAAACCGCGCAGCAAGGACTGGGTCACCGCGATCGAACCGCTGTTGGCGTGTAAGGGGTCTATCAGGGCATTCTTATCGTTGGTGTCATCGCGCTGAGCCTCGTACCCGAAACTGAGGTTGGTCCCGGTGCGGAGGCGCTGTTCTACTCCGGCTCGCAGGCTCAATCCGTTCTCGCGGAGATTCTGCACCCCGGAAATGCTCTGTCGTGCCGGGGCCTCCTCGAGCGAGGCCGTACCGCGCAGGTTCAGCACAGCGGCGAATGGCAAGTCGGCGGCCTCCAGAGCGGCCCGGTGTTCGGCAATACGAGTGCGTTCGACTTGCATTTCCAGGGCTTGACGCAAACCGAGCTCGACGTAGTCCTGGAACCCGAAGCGCCTTTCGCCTCCTGCCGCGGCCGAGGTCCGCACGAGTGCGCACAGGAGCAGCACCCCCAGGAACCACAGGGCGCGAGGCCGAGATCGTGTCGGACGGTAGGGTGGGAACATGGTACGAAACCATGATGTGGACCGGACCGAGCCTAGTCCGGGGCTGGGAGTCTGTCAACGAGAAGGAGGAGCAGGGAAATCCTTGGCCATTCCGGAGCGCCGATTGTACAACAGGGTTCGTGGCCATGCCAACGGTGGCAGGACGGAGTACGAGCGACCGGTATGACAGCCCCGACAACCTCGAGAAAAAGCACAACCCCGGCCAAGCTCCTGCTCGACCGAGCGTTGGTCGTCGGTACCCTTGTTCTCCCCTTCGTCGTCTATGTCCTCTCTCTCCCTGAGGGAGTAACCTTCGCCGATGGCGCGGATTTCGCCTCGGCCGCGGTCAACCTGGGAGTACCACACTCCAGCGGGTATCCCCTCTTCACCCTTCTCGGGCATTTCGCGACAACCCTCCTTCCTTGGATGAGCGCGGCTCGCGCGGTCGCCCTGGTCTGTGTCCTGTGCAGCACCTTGACCCTTGCCGTTGGCTTGCACCTGTTGGCCTTGCTCGGCGTCCGGCGCTGGATAGCCGCCGCGATCCTCCTGGCCTATGCTTTCACTGTGGAAACCTGGGTCCAGGCCAGGACCGTAGAGGTTTATGGGTTGCACACGCTGCTCGTGGCCCTCGTGCTCCTGCACCTCCTACGGTGGCTGGAAGACCATGAGGACCGGCGCTTGCTCCTCGTCTCCTGGTTGCTGGGGTTTTCCTTCACCAATCACCTAACCACAGCCCTCCTCTTCCCGACCCTAGCGGTCGTCTTCTTCCTGCACTGGCACCATCGACGTTCCTTTGCCGCGACGGCCGACCTCCTGGTGCGCTGTACCGCCCGGATCGGGCCCCCGCTCCTGCTCTACCTCTATTTACCTCTCACCGCCTCCTTCCCCGACGGGCGCAAGTTCTGCTGGGGCGACCCTCGGACGGTGGAGAACTTCCTGCGGCAGGTCTCGGGCATCGATTTCCTGCGCCTCTATACCAGCGACGAGCCCCATTCGGCTTGGCTCCGGTTACTCGAATTCATCAACTACCAATACGATCAGTTCTACTTCCCCGGTGCCTTCTTCGCAGCCCTGGGCATCCTCCATCTGGTCCTGCGCCGCCCTCTGGTCGTGCTGCTCCTGGCTCTGTTCTATCTGACGCAGGTCCTTTATACCGCCGTGTACCAGATCCAAGACATCCACGGTTATTACTTGCCCTTGCTCCTGCTCTTCGCCCTCGCCGCGGGAACAGGCGTGGAGTGGCTGCTGCGGGTCCGTATCCCCCTCGCAGTGCGCAACAACCGCTGGATGGGCGCGCTCTTCGTTGGCCTACTCTTCGTCTATCCGGGCTACCTGTTATACTCCAACCGCTTCGTGGCCTACGTCGGCAACCGCGCCGAGAGCTTCTCTCGGATAGCGTGGCGGAACTTGCCGCCCGGCGGTCTCGATCTGAACGGCAAGTCGGAGTTGCTCTTCCCGATGTGGTACCAAACCTATCATGTCGAACCCCGCATCGACCGCGCGGTCCTCTCGACCGACTTCTTGGTATGCTGTTCTTGGTACCGGGATTTCTTGCGCAGGACCTTACCTACACTGGACCTCCCTTCTGAGGAAGAACTCGAAGGGCGTTACTTGGAGCTCTTCGACGACGTTATACTGCCCAATGCCCGACATTTCACCTTCCATTCCTCGGGCTTCATCACGAGACCGTACCATCCCGATTGGGTCTTCGTGAACCAGGGGCTCTTGTCCCGGATCTTGCCCCGCGAGGAAGCCACGGGTCGCGTGCGTCCGACCAACCTGATCGCCTCGGTCTTCCCCTCTCACGGCATCGAGGTGCAACTGCGCGACCGAACCGAATGGATCTTCCCGGACGTGGCCACGCGCTTCCGGCCAGGCGAGACAGCCTATTGCGTGATCCAGTGGCAACACCAGCGCCTACATCGCACCGAATGGCGCTGGTTCGGTCCGGCCGGAAACTTGGTCAGCGCGGAATCCCGCGAGATCCCTACCGCGGAACAACTCTCCTTCTCCGTCCTCGAACTCACAGGCCGCCGGGCTTCTCTCCCGGGAACATGGCGGATCGAGATCCTCATCGACGGAGAACTCCAGGCCGAGGTCGGCTTCGAGGTGGAGGAAGCATCCCCATGACCTCCACGGCTACGAACCGGCCCTCCAGACAAGACAAGCCCAACGGGCCATCCCGGCTCCGGCGAGCAGGGCGGCGCAACAACCAGCAAGGGTCAGGACAAGATACCCGAGGGCGAGCAAGGGTGCTCCATCCCGAGCTACTTTGTCCACTTCGTGGATGAAGGCGGACATGGTGGTGAAGCCTCCGCAGAAACCCGTGGCCAAGAGCAGGCGCGGCCCGGGACCGAACTGGCCGAACTGGAGGAAGAAGACGGACAGGGCCCCCATGACCAGGCATCCGAGCAGATTCGCCGCCAACGTCCCCAGCGGGAACGGCCCGCCGAAATGACTCGCGGCCACGGTCAAGAGATACCGGCAGACGGAACCGGCGAACCCCCCGCTTCCGACCAACACTGCTTCGACCAACCCCTTCATGGCGCCTCCGGACTAGGACCCGGACCAGGATACCACGACCCTCGAGTCCACGTCATGCCGGGGGACATTGCCTTCACCCTCTCCCCATGGTATCGAAGCGGTAGAATCCCCTAGAGGTACCGATACCCATGAGCTTCCCCGGGGGCCTCTCGTATCCACCTACCCCACGGGAGGACGTGGTCGAACTCCACCACGGTATCGCCGTAGCCGACCCCTACCGTTGGCTCGAGGACCTCGAGGCCCCGGTTGTGAAGACCTTCGTCAAACGCCAGAACGAGCTGACCCGGGCAGAGCTCGCCACGAGTCGGCGTGCCGAGTTCGAAGCCCGTCTCCGCGTCTTGTGGAACCACGAACGGTACGGAATTCCGTGCAAGGCGGGAGGACGCTACTTCTACACCCACAACCCCGGGTTGCAACGCCAGGACGCCCTGTTCTGGCAACCGAGCTATTCCGCCGAACCACGCCTGCTGCTCGACCCGAACCTCTCGACCGAGGAAGGCGGCCAGGCCCTCGCCGACTACATCGTCAGCCCGGACGGCAGCAAGGTCGCCTATGCTCTGGCCTCTGCCGGCTCGGATTGGCAGGAATGGAGAATCCGCGAGGTCGACACCGGCCGCGACCTGCCCGATCGACTGCGCTGGATCAAGTTCTGCAAGGTTGCATGGACTAGAGACAACTCCGGTTTTTTCTATGCACGTTACGCTGCCCCGGACCAAGGGCTTGAACTCAGCTCCTTGAACCAGAACCAGCGTCTCTATTTCCACGCCCTCGGCTCCGGGCAGGATGACGACCTGCTCGTCCTCGAACGCCCCGACCAGCCGCGTTGGGGTTTCCAGCCCATCCTGGGCGACGATGCCCACCACCTTTTTATCGAGGTCTGGCGGGGTACAGACCCGGAAACTGCCTACTACCTCCTCGAACTCGACGAGAAGCCCTGGCGGCCACGGCCCTTGATAGAGGATTTCGATGCCAGGTACGTGTTCGTGGCCCTCGACCGAGGGCGCGCGATCTTCCACACCGATCTCGACGCCCCCCTGGGCAGGGTGATCTCCCTGGAGCTCGAGGCACCGGCACGAACGGGTTGGCGCGAGGTGCTGCCGGAACGTCCGGAACCTCTGCTCGAGGTCACGAGAGTTGCCGATCGTCTTGTGGCGACCAGATCGCGACACGCAGTAGCCTCGGTCGCCCTCCATCGGTTGGACGGTTCGCTCGTCACCGACCTCGAGTTACCCGCCACAAGTTCGGTCCAGGGGTTCAAGGCCCATCCCGAGGACCCCGAGACCTTCTTCGCCCACACGACCTTCACAGCCCCGGCCACGATCTGGCGTATCGACGTGAGAGAACCTCACCCCCGCCCCTTCCGCGCCGGCCGGGTCGAAAGCTCCTCTGACCGCTTCAAGGTTGAGCAGGTCTTCTACGAGAGCAAAGACAAGACGGTCGTGCCCATGTTCCTGGTTTCGGCCCGGGATCGCCATGCCGGGAAACCGGGTCCGGTCTACCTCTATGGTTACGGCGGGTTCTCGGTGTCCATGAGTCCGACGTTCTCCCCGGCGATCCTCCATTGGTTGGAATTGGGAGGGCTGTTCGCCCAGCCTTGCCTGCGAGGCGGCGGAGAATACGGCCGGACATGGCACGAAGCGGGAACCAAGCTACACAAACAAAACGTCTTCGACGATTTCCTCGCCGCAGCCGAGTGGCTGATCGCGGAAGGATACACCACCCCCGAGCAACTGGCCATCGGCGGCGCCAGCAACGGTGGACTGCTCATCGGCGCTTGCATGACCCAGCGTCCCGACTTGTTCGCTGCCTGCCTTCCCGCGGTGGGTGTCCTGGACATGGTGCGCTTCCATCGGTTCACCATCGGCTGGGCCTGGCAGAGCGATTACGGAAATCCCGAGGATCCCGAGGAGTTCCATGCCCTCCTGGCCTATTCGCCGTATCACAATGTCAAACCGGGCACGCGCTACCCCGCCACCCTCATCACCACGGGGGATCACGATGATCGGGTCTTCCCTGCCCACAGCTTCAAGTTTGCAGCGGCCCTCCAGGCTGCCCAGGTTCCCGGAGGTCCTCCCATCTTATTGCGCGTGGAGCAGGACGCGGGGCACGGCGCCGGAACCGCGGTGGACAAGCTCATTGCCACGACCGCCGACCGTTGGGCCTTCATGGCAAGGCACTTGGGACTCGAACCCCAACCTACTCCCGGCATGCCAGAACCCCTATCACCACAGGAGCGACCATGACCACCTTTTCCTCAATGCTCACCTCATCCCAGCCCGAACTCGGAGCTATCGAACGTCATCTCGATGGATTGCCGGCACCTGAACGCCTGCGCCAGGTCCTTGCTCTCGGGCCGTCCCTCCAACGCAGCCTGTGGGAGTTGGCCTCCGCGGGAAAACAACTCGGACCCGAGTATCTCGTCCCGGCCGACGCCCCTCCCCTCGCCTTGCACCCCTTCGAGGGCCGCAACTCTCTGCCCGCCTTCTCCCGCTTCGCCAAGGTGTTCTACCGCCAACCCGACGGGGGGCTCGCCGGCTACAACCGCGCCTGGATCGCGTGGTTGATCGGCAATGGTTATTTCACCTGCGCCCCTCATCCCCAAAAACCCGAGCACGAGCTGCGCATCGACTACACGATCCTCCCCCAACACGGCTTGCCCGAGGTCGGACCGGTCCGCTCGAACGACCTCTTCCCGAGTCGCTTCGTGTATGGCGGCATGCGCGACGACCTGCGCCGCGTGGCGGCCGATGTCCTGATCGGCCGGGCCTTCGATCGCGCGGGCAAGGCCATGGACGCCTGGTTCGTGCTCTGCCGCTGGAACCAACCTACCGCAGCGCGAACCTGATCAGCGTTGGGCCGACAGCGCCTGCATCTTCTGCGCGACGTCCTTGGCAATGGCGGGCTCGACCGGCCGGTAGAACAGATCCTGGTAACACTCTCGGGAGTCGAGGGCATGTCCCTTGCCGGGGTAGTAATGAAACTGCAGGTTGGACTTCTTCCACACCGAACGGTTGAGGAATTCGATGGCCCGGGTGTGGTACTCGGGGGTCTGGTTGTCGTAGGTCCCCTGGAAGAAGACGACCGGTACCTCGAGGCCGGAGAGGATCTGCGCCGGTTGGGCGTACTTGGTCTCTTGGACGATGTAGCTGTTCGGGATGAGCAACTCGTTCAATAAAAGGTTACTGAGACTGCCGCCGCGGAACTCCATGCTGGATAACCGATCGTCGCCGTCGAGATCAAGCATGGCCCATTGCGCGGTCAGCGCCGCGGTCAGGGGGTGTGCTGGAGTGAGTTCGGCCCGGCTGAGAGAGCGGTCGCGGTCGGCATCGAGGTCCTGGAACTGCTCCAGGGGCCTGTACACGACCTGCTCGAACACCGCGGTCACGATTGGCGTGGATAGAAAACCGATCAAACCAATCCCTGCGACGAATTTTTCCTCCTTGGCTACACGTAGCGCTACGCAGGTGCCCTCGCTGTGTCCGAGCAGCAGCACCGCGGCTCCCGGAAACCGCTCATGGGCGGCGCGGACCGCGGCCCGCGCATCTTCAACAAAATAATACAAAGGATTGGCATAAAAGGAACCGTGCTTCTCCTTGGCCTTCGGATCCTTGGCGAGCAGCGCGTTGAGGACGTAGGATCGCTTGTGGTAGCGCAACCCGGCCAGCCCGGTCTCGGCGAGCGCGGAGGCGAGGTCGGCGAAGAAGAGATTGCGTTGCTTCCCCACGGTGCTCGCGGTGAGATCTTCGTCCATGGACTGGGCACCCGAACCGTGCAGCAGCACGACCACGGCGGCCGGTTTCACCCCGGCTCCGCCTTCCGGCAGGGACCACTTGGCCGGGAGCGGGAACCCCTCGTGGCCCGCGAGGTCGAAATCGAGTTCGGTGGCGGAAATCAGCGCAGGGACTGCGAAGCAGGCAAGTAGGCAACAGGTGCGGAACATGGGGACCTCGTTGCAATCGTTGAACAGCGCATCCTACCTGCTCCTTCGGGGACTGACAAGGGCGGCGGTTAACATCCGATGATGGGCGATCGAAGCACACTTCACGGCAAGTTGAGACAGCCGAAAGGCCAGTCGTAGGTCCAGGCCACACCGCAACGCTGGCCGCAACCGGCACAGGTTTCGGGTTTGCAGTACTTGCGCTCGGCCCAGCAGCAAGCGCAGGGATCGTTTGTGCAGCACACCGGCTCTGCCCAACAATACGTACCGAGACGCGCCGGATCTGGACCGGTCCCGGCCGGGCAGTCGCCGAGCAGGGCGCTGCGCGAACAGTCGTCGTAGCAGATGGTCGGGTCGCAGGTACAGCTACCCACGGGGACCCCGGGGGGCAGTCCCTTCGGAGCCCCGTCGGGTAACGGATCGGTGTGATCGGGCAACTCAGGATCCGTGGGAGCCGAGATAGTATCCTGCCACCAGTCGCCTTTCGAGCGCGGATCCATATAACTGCCACTATCACGCACCGCGACCTTGACCTCGTTGGAACCTGCCGTGCCCAGCACTTCACCCCCGCGCACCGCAGGCAGCTCGATCCTTCCGGCCGCGTCGAGTTCGCGGTAGCGAGCCAACAGAGCAGGATCGGCACAGAAACCCTCAAGGTGAACCGTATAGCCGTCGATGGCCGTGTCCGCTCCGTTCACGGTCAAGGTGAGCGCGCTGGTCGAGGCATAGAGAACCAGGTACTGTGCTCCGTTTCCCAGGTCGTAGCCACAACGCGGCGCCAGGACCCCCTGGCCGGGCTCGGCACGCAGGCCAAGCAGGCTGACAGGCCAAGCCGTCTCGACTTCGTTCTTGGGGGCTTGCCGTTCCCAGTCCCATTGGTGCACCTGGTAGGCTGCGGTGAAATCTGCCCCTCTGCCGAGGATGGTGCCGAGTTGCGGCGCCTTAGGGTCAGGCGGTTCTCCGGCCGGGGGTCCGTAGGCGACGAGGCGCAGATCCTGTTCCACGCGGGTGAAGCCGCGCAGTGCGAGATTGATTTCTGGGTTGCGCTCGGCTCCGGGCGCGGGTGCCGAGACGCGCAGCGCCGCGTAGCTTCGGGAGGACTTCGCAGGGCACGTTGTGGTCGAGCCGGGTGGTTGGTCTGTGCCCTGTCCTGCGCTCAAGCAGGTCCCCTGCTGGGTCTGGTCCCACTCCCGACCGCACTTTTTGCGCCCGTCCACGCAGCGTTCCGGCCGGCAGTATTTCAGCTCGGGCAGGCAACAGGCGTCGGGATCCTGCAAACAGCACAGCGGCTCGTGCGTACAGAATCCTGCCATGAGTTCGGACGGGGGTTGATGCACCTCGGCACAGGGAGCTAAGTCTGAGCTGCGCGAACAGTCGGCTAGGCAGGTCGTTCCGGCGCAGGCACAAGCACTCGGCGTTGCGGGATCACCGCTCGGATCGGCAACCAGCGAGTCGTCGGAGGGCTCTTGTGGCGGCAGAATCGCTTGCGAGGCGTCTTCAGCCGGTTCGATCGAACGCAGGGTACAGGAAGCGAGCAGGAGTAACGGCAGGAGCACGAGCATGGGTGGACGAAGACTCATGGGTTATGGCAGCGCAACGCGCTTGACCAGCTAGGCTGGCAGGAGAAGTCCGGACGTGCTCCGCCCATTACCGGCCGTCGAGGTCGACTTCCTCGGGGACCTCGTCCCAGGGCGCGGGCAGGTCATTGAAGGGGAAGGGTGGCCGGTCGGCGAGCAGTGTCATGTAGCGGATGAGCTGGTAGTCGTAAGCGGCGAGGTGGTTGCAGAACACGCGCAGCCGCTTGTTCTCCTGCAAGGTGCAGAGGAGCAAGATGTATTGGACGAGGATACACAGCGCGACGAGGGTGCGCACGATGCTGAAGGCGATAAACGCAATCACGGTCCTGAGTAGGCGCCACAGCACCTGGCTACGCGTCCTTTCCATTGTCATCTGGGACCTCTCAAGATAGAGTTTTTTCAATCACACAGGGAATACTGGCTGTCGGGCGTAACGTGGAAGACCGGTTTTGTATTGCCGATCGTCCGGGTCAGCTCGGCGTTGAGCAGATAGTTGAGGGATCGGAAGCTCAGGTTGTCATTGGGGTCATAGACCGAAAGAGTCAATCGATGGGTCCCATTGCCGAGCCGTACGATGGTCACTCCTCTGACCAGGACGACGTGCATGGGATAGAGGATGAACGCGGTCTTGCCGGAGTTGAGGAGCGCCTTGATCTCGGAGAGCGCTCTGGCATCCGTTTCCGGGGAATAGTTTGTCAGACCCGACTTCAGACCGATATAGTGCTTGGCAGTATCACGCAGGGTCAAGAAAGCGTTCTCGTACACCGACTGCTGTTGGAACCAGGGTAAATAGTCCTTACACATCTCACGCAGGGAGCAATATCCCTCGATGGGGACGCGTTCGCTGCAATTGTACCGGTGGAGGGAGAGGGCTTTCTTCACCGAGCGCCGTAATTCCTCCTCAGTCGGTTTTTTCCCGCTGCAGGTCAACTCGACATTGTTCAGGAACGCCCGGGTCACCCCGACCAAGCCCTGACATGCGCCGCCTTTATCGGCAATGTTCTGGAGGGGTGGCCACACTTTACCGACGAAGGTGCTGGGTTGGTTGATGAAACACAGGGCATCGGTTTCCAGGGAGAACGGCACTTCGACCGAAGAGACAAGCTCGTCCTCGACGGCAGCGCAGGGGATACTGAGGAGAAGAGTCACTACCACAAGGACAACGCGCCCACTGACACCCATGGTATTCCCCCCGAGTGGAAAACCTGCCGACCATAGCAGACAATCGCGAAAAAGGCGAGTTCGACCGAGCTTGGCACGGCAAAAACTATGGAGTAGGTAGGAATAGGAGCAAAGCTATAGATAAGGAGATCCCATGCAACCGCCGATCACCCCGGAGGATGCCCGTATCCTGGGCGCCCTGATCGAGAAAGAGCTCACCACCCCGGAATACTATCCTCTCTCGCTCAACTACCTGGTCAATGCGTGCAACCAGAAATCCAACCGTGACCCGGTGACCGCCTACGAGGAGATGCAGGTCAACCTGCGTTGCAAAGAATTGGCCTTGCGCAACTTTGTCCGCACCACGCGCCCCAGCGACAGCAGGGTCTTCAAATATGCGCAAACCCTGAGTGATGCCCTGGCCCTCACCGGGGCCCAAACGGCAATCCTCTGTGAATTGCTGCTCCGCGGTTCCCAGACTCTCGGCGAGCTGCGCGGGCGGGCTTCGCGATTGCACCCCTTCGAAGACCTGGGGAGCGTCGAGGCCGTTCTCGACCAACTCCAACATTCCGACCCCTGGCCCCTGGTGATCAAATTACCCCGCCGTACCGGACAGAAAGAGATGCGCTACGCGCATCTCCTGTGCGGACCTCCGAACGATGAGGTCGAGGAACCGGCTCCTCTGCCCCACGGGCACACCCCCTCTTCTCTCATCGCAGACACCGAAGCGGCCATGGAAACCCAAAGAGAATTGGAAGCAAGGGTGGCAGCGCTCGAACAGGCGGTGGCTTCCCTGCGGATGAAGATCGAAAGGCTGAGTACGACCTTGGCGACCCTGAGCGGGGAATAAATCCGACTTGCAAATAACCAGCGGCTGATTACTATTGCGCGGTCGCGAACTCAACGAGAATGAGGAGAGACCCCATGCCGATCTTTGAATATCGCTGTCAGGACTGCAGTCACCTCGCCGAATTCATCGTCACAGCTTCTACCGAGAACCACACCAAGAGTTGTCCGAAATGCCAGGGTACTCGCCTCGTCAAGGTGTTCTCGGTACCTGCGAAAGCCGTGGTCGGCGAAAGTTTCGGCTCTTGTGATTCCTGCGATTCGCCCAGTGCGCCGAGCGGTGGCTGTTCTTTCCCTGGCGGCTGTTGTCCCAATTGCTGAAAGCCCAAGCCACTCGAGGGTTGACAGTACGACCTATCTTTCATATCACCTGCAAACCGTCGCCGCGTCGCGACTGTCCTTATTTCCACCGTGGAGGTTCCCATGCGTCTGTTCATCATCATCCCCATCGCTTTCGGACTGGTCTTCGGCCTGGGTTGTACTCCGAAGCAAGAAGGTGCGGCCACGACCACCTGCGCGAAGAAGGATTGTGCCAAGTGCGAGAAATGCGACTGTGGTAAGTCCGACTGCGTCAAATGCCAGAAATGCGACTGCAGTAAATCCGACTGCCCGAAGTGCCACAAATGCAACTGTGGTAAACCCGATTGCCTCAAGTGCCAGAAATGCGACTGTGGTAAAGCCGACTGCCCGAAGTGCAATCCCCCGGCCGCTCCAGCCACAACCTCGAACGAATCCACTCCGGTCACCACGCCTCCGGCTGCTCCGGCACCGACCAGCAACTGATCTCCCATCGAGCTATAGCCCCATCCGCTCCGCACCACAACCACTATCTTCCTCAGTTTTGAACACAGTTTATTATTTATTTATTTGATATTTATTGTATTTAATCGAAAATACTCATGGCACTTTTTTTGCTTTAAGTGCAAACAACTGTGCTGATGACCTGGAGGTCACATGTACCGATTCTCCCTTGCCCACCTAGCCCTATCCGCTCTCGGTTTGACCATGTTGCTTCGCGGGGCTATCGCTGAACCCTTGTTCCCTGGGCAAATCGATGGTTTTGCCGACTCCCGGCGACTGGCCAGGGGAGTAGTCACATTCAAAGGACCAGTCGACGAAGCGAGCATTGCGTCGGCCATCGATCGCCTCGAAGTCGTCCTCTCTCTCACCGAGGATAGCAGTACCGATCAAGGCGAGAGTGCATCCCTCCCTATCAGCGAGGACGGCCGACCGATCATCACCATCGCCATCGATTCACCCGGGGGCTCAGTGAGTGACGGCTTGAAATTCATCAATGAACTGCGTTCGTTGGAAGAACGCGGCTATGTGGTGCGGACCGTGTGCCTGGCAGAGTGCGCCAGCATGGGTGCGGCTATTCTCGCCGCAGGCACCAAGGGCTATCGCGATGCGCACTCCAACAGTCGTATTATGCTCCACGCCGCGAGTGCGGGGGTCGAGGGTAAACTGAGCGAGATGACCGAAGGTGTAGGGGAGATGCTCGACAGCGTAGTCGGCCATCTCTATGAATTTTTGGCCTCACGCATGGACCTCGACCAGCGAACCCTCGTCCACTTCATGGCCAACGACGACGAATGGCTACAGGCCGAAGACGCAGTGGTCCTTGGCTTAATCGAGCGAATCGACGGAGAAGTCGTCGACAAAGAAGCCCTGTTGACCGAGTACCAGGAGCAACGTTTCCTCCGCCCCGAAACAGTGCGACGACAGATTTTGGATCTGACCGATAAACTCGGATCCATGAAGCGAAAACTGGTCAGCGTAAAAATTCAACAGGCCTTGCGCGAGCAAGAAGGAAAACGCCGCTGAACTCGAGAAAAGTATTCAGCTCCTCGACACGACGTGTTCGATCACTTCATCCCGTTCTTCGAGCCATGGGTAGAGCAAACTGGCCTCTTTACGGACATGAGAGGAGAGCAGCAGGAAGAAATCGGCGACCGCACCATCGTCCATGTCCTCCCAACCCTTCTCCGCCTGTCTCACAAGATACGCTGCTTGTAATTGAAGCACTGCGTGATCGGCTTGCAGAGAAAGAACCAACCGGATCACTTCGAGATTATCGGTCTTGAATAAGGCCGCGGGGAAGAGAAGCCTCTCCTCCAAATCGAAATGTCGCTCGAGGTCGTTGGTGAAGAACGAGGACATGGTCTGGAAACGTCGGTAGAGTTCCTCGAAGTCCTGCCCATCGATAGCGAGATCAGTGTACCGCAAGTGGTTGAGCAAGGTTGTGTGGTCTTGTTGTCCCTGAGATAAATTCGTAGAAGCCATTGGTCCTCCTACCGCAGGCATCACCACCTCCTGGTGGGAGTACGAGCGTAGGCTGAAGGGCAGAAAAATTCAAGCCCTACATCTCGAGGCTTGGGTTCAGCGTATCGGTCATCAACGAAATGTTCAGCGCAAGCCAAGTTTACGCAACTTGTCGCAAAACGTATTCGGCTTGATTTTGAGGTTCGAAGCTGCCTCGTTGCGCAGCGAAGTCCTGGAAAGTTCTTGTGCCACAATGTCTCGTTCCAGATCCTGCAAGACAGTTGAGAGACCACGCTGCCGAGCCTCTTCCCAGAGATGCTCGATCATAGCAGGGCCCTCCTCTCCCAAAGAGCGTGGGTGGCTTCCTACCTGATCGGCTACCGGGAGATCCTCAGGGCACAAGGTACTCCCTCTCGCCTTGATGAAGAGGAACTCGATCACGCTGCGCAATTCACGGACATTTCCCTCCCAGGGCATGTTCTTGAAACGTTCGAGGAGTTCTGGTGCCGCCGAACGGACCTGCTTGCCATGACGAACAACGAGTTCACCGAGGAATTCCTTGACCAAGAGCGGGATATCCTCTCGCCGATCCCGAAGAGCAGGCAGTACGATGGGGTAGACGTGTAAGCGCCAGAAGAGGTCCCGCCGAAACGTTCCCTTTGCTATGAGTTGTTCGAGGTTCTGGTTGGTTGCGGAGATCAGTCGGAAGCGCGAATGGACCAATTTCGTGCCGCCTAAGCGACAGAATTCTCTTTCCTGCAACACTCTGAGCAGCTTGACCTGCACTTCTAACGAAAGCTCGCCGATCTCGTCGAGGAAGAGGTCTCCACCATGGGCCATCTCGAGACAACCGATCTTGCGTTGGTTGGCCCCAGTGAACGCGCCGCGTTCATAACCGAACAGTTCGCTTTCGATCAAGGTTGCCGGTATCGCGGCACAATTGACCGCAATGAATGGCCGACGACCATTGCGCGCTATCTCCCGATGAATGGCGCGCGCAATGACTTCCTTGCCGCTGCCCGTCGGACCGGTAATCAGGACCGAAGTGTCGGGGAAGGAAGCCAACTCGGCAACCTGGTCGAGGATCTTGGTCATGGCGAGACTCGAACCAATGATGCGCCCCGGTCTGCTGGAAACGTGGCGGAGGATCTCTTCCTGCACCTCTCGTTCTGTGGTTTTCGCCCTGAGTTCGGAGGCAAGGGTCAACTGCAGCCGTACTTCATCGATTCGGTAAGGTTTTCGCAAATAACCCGCTGCACCCAACCGAACGCAATCCCTGACCGAGCGTAAGGACTCCTCAGCCGTGGTCATCAGACACACGATCGAGGGGTCTCGCTCTTTCAGCCAACGAAGGAATTCAATGCCATCGCAATCTCCCGGCAGGTGGATATCCAGCACCGCCAGATCGATCGCGTGGCTCTCGACCAAGGTTCGAGCTTCTTCCGCATTGGTAGCATGGAGAAAGCGGTACTCACCCGTGAGCGCTTGCAGGACTCGCTCTACCGTCATCCGATCGTCTTCGAGCAGCAATACTTGGTATTCCGACATTTCCCCCCCCCTTTTGAATGACAACAAACGCTCTAGCAAACCTCTTACCAGGTAGCAGCAATTCTTCCAGGGAGCATTCGCTCAAGCGATTCGTAAAAATCCCAGTCGAATTTCAGGGCCAATTACTCGATGAATTTCGGAAATCCGAATCGAAATGTCGAATCCTGCCTCTGGGATCCAAGGAGATCTTCATGGTAGCAGCATCGGGAGCCCGGATCGTCCAACGAGGGTGAGTCAGCGCTGGGCACATACCCGACGCATTGACAGCCAAGAGGACGATGCTTAGAGGTTAGACCGCGACGGTGAGTGCATAACCGTCTGGTCATCATAAGGAAGGAGGAACCATGTTGCTCGAACGCCTGCTCAGACTCCAGGAAGAACTCGACACCCTCTTCACCCGTCCGGGCGCGGATCCCATGGTATACGGCAACCGCGCCTATCCTCCGGTCAATTGGTTCGAACGCGAGGATGCCCACGTCCTGACCACAGAACTCCCCGGCTTCGCCAAACAAGACGTCAAAGTCGAGGTCAAGGGGAACGTGCTCAACATCACCGGCAAACGCAATTCCGGGATCGAGGAAGGGTACGGCTTCCATCGCCGAGAACGCGGCTACGGCACCTTCTCGAGACAATTGAACCTCCCCCGCGAGGTCGATGCCGAGAGCATCAAGGCAAGTCTCCAGGATGGCGTGCTGACCATCCAGTTCGAGAAACTCGCCCAAGCTCGCACCAAACAGATCACCATTGCTTGAACAGGAGGAGCCACCCATGCCCACGAACAACATCGAGATCCACGAGAAGAAAGAGTTACGGGACCGCGCGGAGACGACCTACTCCTGCAAGGTGTACACCCCGCAGGTAGACATCTGCGAGAAAGAAGACCACCTGCTGCTGGTCGCCGACCTCCCCGGCGTGACTCGCGAGGACGTCCAACTCCACCTCGACAACCAGGTTCTCACCCTCGAGGGCAAGATCCGACCGGAACGTTACGAAGGCCTGACTCCGCGCTCCGTCGAATACAATGTCGGGCATTTCCGCCGCGAATTTACTCTGGGCGCGGACATCGACCAGGAGAAGATCAGTGCGGCCATGGCTGATGGCGTGCTGCGCCTGACCCTGCCCAAGGTTGAAAAGGCAAAACCCAGGAGTATCGAGATCCGCTGATCACACCAGCCTGAGGGGTCCCCCTCGAACCCCCTGTTCGATGTCGGCAATCCTCCTCATGCTGAGGGAGTTATCATGTTCTCCAGCCCACGCCCCCTTCGAGGACGAACCGACGAGAACGATTACTCACCTCCCGTCGACGTCAAGGACACGGGCCGGGGGTACGAACTGATCGCGGAACTTCCGGGAGTACGCCGCGAGGACGTGACCATCGAGGTCGAGGGCGATAGGCTCGTCCTGCGGGGCGAGAAGCATCTCGAACAACGTATCGAAGGCTTCGACTACCTGAGGGTCGAACGCCGCTCCGGTCCCTTCCACCGAGTGTACCAACTGCCCAAGGATGCCGACAGCTCCTCGATCACCGCCACCTTCGAGCTCGGCCTGCTCAAGGTGACCATTCCCCGTAAAGTCCAGGTCCTAGGCCGTGCCATTCCTGTGCGTTGAGAAGACCACACGCGGACATGGATTCGAGACGAACCATCGTGGTATCATGCCCCGGGGTCACCACCGAGTGCTGCTCATGTCGACATGTAACTGTCTGTTCTTCATGTTTTTCATCCTGTACCTGGCCTGTTCCACACCAAACCTCGTCGGCACCAAGGATGACGATACCCCGGCCACTGCAACCGGCCAGGATGCCCTCGGGGAACTGATCGACATCGCTCCTTCTGCATCGCAGGCCAACGGCGAAGTCACCCTCACTACCTCCCCCCTGCTCACCGCGAAGGCGGCCACCTCCCACCTCGATCAACAAGGACTTATGGGCTGCGTCGCTCTCCTCCAGAACGCCGGTCTCAGCATCCAGGTCGCCGCCAATCTCTCGCTCCTCGGCTGTCATCGCGCCCAAGGGGTTGTGCGTCATGCCACGGATCAGGCCCTGCCTTCGAGCGCCATTCCCTCTAATACGCTCCCCCCGGGGGCCATCCCCTCGAACGCCTTACCCTCTTCGCTGGCTCCGGGAGCTGCCATTCCCTCGAACGCCTTGCCTTCCAGCCTGTTGGTCTACGGCATACCTTCCAACGCCTTGCCCTCCAGCGCCATTCCTGCCAATGCCAGTGTCGATTTCTACCTCTTGCGACCCCGCGATCTGGACCTCAAAGCCCAACTCGAGACCCACGTCATTCTCTCGCTCCTGGCCGTGATCGAAACATCCACCCTGACCTCGATCCAACACTGCGGAGGTGATCTCGCCCCGGACGACGCGACCTCTTTTTACCTGCACTGTGACCTCGACTCCTTCCCGCTGCGAGGCCAGGAAGTGGTTTTCATCCTGTTGGCTGTGCCGGAATCGGCCTTCTCTAGTCTGCGGGTGGACGATAAACCCTTCGCGGAACTCCCCGCGGTCGCGAGGCTCCGTACCCCTACTACTCCCATTGCGCCCCCTCCATCACAAGGATCCGACCCCAGCAATGATCCATCTCCACCCATCCCACCTGCCCTTCTTCCCGAAGATCCCAACGACCAACATACCGACCTATCACCTGATTCAAGCGACCCACCCGAGGATCCTTTTACCCCCCTCCACGACCCCTGCCCTCCCTATCAACTACCTACAGGTGGCGGAACCTGCGATTTCGGTCTGGTCGGCTGGTATCTCTATCCCGAACAGATCCCGGATGGCCAAGGGACGAAGGAAAGTCTCGATTTCACCAACAAGGTAGCGCAGCGCGGGGGTTTTCCCATCGCGATGCGTCAAGGACAGAAGGTCGTCGAAACTGTCTCGGCAAAAAAACCGGACCATGGGCAGACAGGTCTCTACCTCGATCACCTGCATTATTTGGAGATCCCGTTCGAGCTCCTCAACTGGGAAGAAGGAGCCGTGTCCTTCTTCATCCACCCCCTCGACGTGGGTGAAGCGATGGAGTCAATGGAACCGAATTGTCCCCTGGCCATCCCGCTCAGGCACCTGTTTAGTGCCAATGACTATTTTTGGGCTCGCACCAATAACCAGGGCAAGATCGAATGGTTCGGAGGGAACAATACACGCCTGGAACAACCGCTCAGATCCTCTCCCCCCCTGACGAACCATGTCTGGACCCACCTCGCTTTCACCTGGAGTACCACCTCGGGAGCAGCTATTTGGATCAACGGCGCTTGCAATGCGCTCGACTCCGGACTCCTTCCCCTCCAACCGGAGAACGCCGGCAACGGTATCTGCGGCCTCCCTCACCAAGATCCCCTTGTCTGGGGGAAACCCGGGTGCATCGATACACCCACCGCTCCGGTCTCGGCCCATTACAGCGACCTCAAACTCTACTCACGACTGCCTACGGCCGAGGAGATCTGCCTCAATGCTCAGCGATACTGGAATGGCGCTACCTGTAATTCCCCACTTGAATGACCCCTGGGAAGATTATCCCCGAGGTTGTGTTCTTCTTGGGAAAGATCCTACTACTCAACCTCGGTCACAGCGCAGGCCATGCGATGGGAAACCGATCAGAATACTAGCAGGTGAGATCAGGATAGTAGGAACTCAGAGCCCCAGATCGTCGATGACGAGGTCGTCGACGTAGAAGCCGTCATAGACCACGCTGACATCAGTCCAGAGACGGAAGCGCAGCAACAACTCGAAGCTCACATAGGCCTGTAGATCATACTCCCGGGGAGACCAAACGTCCTGGTTGCCGATAATGATGTCCAATTCCTCCCAGGTCGCCCCGCCATCCCGGGATAGCTCGAGATAGACAAAGTCGCAGCAGTGTTCAAAGTACCAATGTGCATAGAAGCTCAATCGCGGGTTAAGGGCTAGGGTCAGGTCGACCGGGGTGAGCAGAGTCATGGCATCGTTGCGCTCACTCCCGTAGGTGCCATCGGGCGAATCGCAGTAGGAGAAGGTGCCGCCGAACGGGACTTGGTCCGTGAGGCCCCAAGTGCCGCCGAAGTCCCACGACACCTCGGTCTCAGCGTCGGCCCGGAAAAGGATCTGCCCATACGCAATAGGTGCAGGGAGAACCTGCACCTGCACCGCGGCAAAGCCCTGGTTGCCCTTGGCATCGGCTGCCTGCAGCATGATCTCGTGTTGACCGGGGCTGAGCGTGGTCACCTCCAGCATAGCGCCGGTGCCGAGGAAGCCGTCCAAGCTGGAGTACCAACCCAGTGCAGCCTCATCGAGCTGCCCGTCGACGTCGTCGACCGCCTGACCGGCGAGCAGTACCGCGTCGCCCTGGGTCACGGCCAAGGGTTCAGCAGGAGAGGTGATGGTGACCACCGGCGGGACCTCGTCGAGGTAGTCCACGATCTCGAGGTTGAGGCTTGCCGAGGCTTCATTGCCCAGGCTGTCCCGGGCGAACAGGGAGATCAGGTGCAGACCGAGGTCGAGCGTGTCGAGGGTCAGGTCCGCGCCGCTGCCGAGCGCGCCGTCGAGGTCCGAGGTCCACCACAGGGAAAGTCCCGAGAGCATACCGTCCTCCGGATCCCAGGCCTGCCCGGAGAGGTTCACCGCTTCGCCTTGGACCACGCGCGCGCCCCAGGGCGGGTTCAAAATGGTCACCTGCGGCGAACTGTCGCCTCCGCAACCGAGAGGCGTGCCGATCGTCGAGGTGTCCTCGGGGTGGTAGCCGAATCTGTTGACCGGCTGGATGACCTCGCCGTCAAGCTCCAGCACCGTCCACAGCGTGGAGGGAATCTCCTCGGGCATGTAATAGGTGGCAAACAGGCTCTGGTCGACGTAGACCTCAACCTTGGCGCCCGAGGCTGCCATGTTCAGGGAAGGGATGCTACTACGGTTGGTGAAGTCGTGCACCAGATAGGTATAGGTGCCCGACAGACGCCTCAGGATGGTGATGGTCTCAGGTCCGTAGCTCGAGGTGTCGTCAACGTCGAGGTTGGCGTGGGGATACACGTCCTCGTTGGTGCCCCGATCACTGTAATAGATATGAGCATAATCGCAGAGCCCGCCCCCCTCGGAGGGCACGATCAGGTGGCTGTCCAGGTCTGACGGAGTCTCACCCCAGGTGAGGACCAAGCGGACCTGGCCCTGTTCCAGATTCTGTTCCCCGGAGACCGGCGAGATGGTCACATTCTGGTTGGCTCGGTCCTCCTCGCCGACGATGAGGACATCGAAATAGTTAGTGACAAAGCCCTCCAAGCGAGCCTCAACCGAATACACACCGGCCTCGAGCTGGGCGAACCAGGTGCCGTCGGGCTGGGAAGCGGTGCTCAACACGACCTCGCCGACCGTGGTGCCGTAACCCGGGCGAAAATCTAGTGCGCAGTTGTCCACACCCTGACCGGTCACCGCGTTGATGACCCGACCCGAGGCTGCGCCCGGACCGAGGTGCAGTTCGTCAATGACTAGGAAGGTTTGCAAGGTGGTCATCTGGTTGCCCACGACCAGAACGCGAGCCTGCTCGGCGCGGTACCCCTCTTTCTCGAACTGCAGGAAATACACTCCGGCGGGCAGACTCAAGCGATACGAACCATCCTCGGCAGTCTCGGAGAAATCGACCAATTGTCCCGAGCCGTCCCGGATCAGGAGGTTCACCCCGGCCAGTGCACCGCCATCGACTGCGTCCCGGATCTTACCCTCGACGAAGCCCCGGACCACAGTAGCGGCACTGGCGACCTCGACCACGACTTGCCCACGGACCATGCCGTGAACGTTGGTTACCTCGACCTCCACCGTGTAGAAACCTTCGTTCACCGGCGCGGTGTAGGTCGTGAAGTTGGCGTTCTCTTGTCCAACCTGACCGCCCTCTGCTTCCACCACGCTGAACAAGTAGTTCAGGCCACTGCCCGAGGGATCATGAGCCAGGACCCGAATCTCTGCCGAAGCTCCGGGGGAAACGGTGAAGGGCTGGGCGACCATGCTGGTGATGAGCGGCAACGGTGCAGTTTCCTGCCCGGGTTCACCCTGCGGTCCCATCGGGCCCATCTCGCCCTGCGGACCAACCAACCCCATTTCGCCTTGCGGACCTTGTTCCCCAGATATACCATCCGCGCCGTCATTCCCGGTCAGGCCATGACAGAGGTACTCCCGACGGAGTATCTCACCGTCCTGGAGCAGCCCGTCGTCGGCCTCGCCGCCACCGGAGCCGTCATCCTTGCCGCTCACCAACTCGTATCCGCCGGCCGAGCAGAGATCTTCTGACTCGAGCGGACGTACCTCGATGAGGGTATCGTAGAGCCTGACGGCCGCGGCGCCGTCGCGCCAGCCAAGCAGCCAACTCTCGCCATTACAGTACCAGTACTCGGTGGGCTCCACGTCGTCGAGTTCATAGTACGCGAGGAGGTTGGACTTGCCGCAAGCCAGATCCTCGAGCTCGGCCTTGGCGAGCACACCCTGGTAGGTTAGGACGGCGCCCGACTGTCCCTTCTCGCCCTGGCAGTCCAGATAGTTGTAACTGTCGTCGCCATTGATGTCCTCATTGGCGTCCTTACGACCATTGCCGTTGAGGTCCCAGCAGGACAAGCCGTCTCGGCCGCGTAGCAACTCCACCCGCGTCTCGACCTCCTCTTCGTCGATTTGGGCGAGCAACTTGTAAACACCGGGGACGACCTCACTCGGCAAACGCAGGCGGACCTCACCCTCATCGAGGAAATCCACCTCCAGGGGGATGCGCTCACCGCTCTCATTGACGAGAAAGACTTTGATATCCGATTGAAAATTCTTCCCATACAGGATCAAGCCGTCGTAGAGTGCGGCTTCATTCGAGGGGTCGTTCCCGAGTATCCGCTCGATGACCAGGGTCGTTTCCGCCCCCTCCGCATCTTTCCCACTCGGTTCTGTACCCTGAAATTCCCAGGTGCAACCCAAGTTCGCGAGCACGAAAAACGCGAAGCCCACCATTACCCTTGTCATCAATGCCTCCTCATCAGGTGTTGATCTATTAATGGATAGACCCCACCCCTGGTGAAGTCCATGAGATAGACCATCGACTGCGTTAGCAGCAGGACGGCCACATGTCAAGCAGCGATGAAGCGAGCTCTCAGTGCTCCTCCCCATTCAGGAAGGATCTCACCAGATGCAACCCGCTGAAACTGCCTCCCGAAAAGAACGCCAGGGGGTGTTCCCGACCGAAGATAGTTTTTCTGATCACCTGCGGGGGCTGACCCGCGCGAGAGAGCGTCAGCACGCGCTCACCCAGCTCGCGTAGATAGACGATCTTGGCTCGGAGTTCGGGCAGGGGGTTCTCGCGCACGGATCCGCTTCCTGGGAAGAGCCGGCGCACCTCCAGACCGGCCACCATTTCGAGGGAAGCGATGATCCGCCAGACCTCGCCGTCCTCGCGCAGGGCTCGATCCCTCCCGCCTATGAAAAGATCCCCCGTGAACAACCAGCCTTCCTCCGGTTCATAAAGACAGAGGTGATCCACACTATGACCTGGTGTGCGCAACACGCGGAAGCGATGCCGCGACGTGCAAACCTCCTCCGGGATGGGCTGTCCGATCGAAGGTTCGGGCATACCCCAGGCCAGGTGTTCGTAGAGGGCCATCCGAAGTGTGCCCCTGGGATCGGCTAGGACCGGGAGGGCTAGCTCATGGGCTAGGATCCTCGCTCCGTCACGCCGCTGCAGCAGAGCGTTGCCTGCGATATGGTCCTCATGGCTGTGGGTGTTGATCACGGTATGGATCCCGACCCCCTCGGTAGCGGCCGCGAACTCGGCGAGAGTGTGCCGGCAACCGGTGTCCACGACCAGACCATCGACCAGGTAGGAGGCCGTGAAATAAACACCTCTGCCAAGAAAGCCGCGCGCCAGGCGGAAGAGTACGACCTCTCCATAGGTGCTACGTTGCAGCATGCAGGCTCCCCATGCAGTCAAATGCCGCGATGTCTTTACTCTTCTCTTCTACAGAGGACAAGAGCAGCTCAGTCTGAGAGGGTCACGCCACGCAACTGTTCGAGCCATCCCTCGACTTTCGGATAATAGTCGGGTCGTACAAAGAGATCGTTGTGGCCAAGCCCTGCTTCGAATGCGACGAGGCGCCGCGTACTGGGGTGGGTGTACTGCTGGAGTTGGTCATCCAAGCTCTCGTCGAACAACTTGTCTTTACCCGCATAGACGAACATCACTGCAGCATTGCGAATAGTCCGGAAATTGTGCCAATAGCTCGGTTCCTCCTGCCCGTAAGGGGAAAACCCGTAGGCGAGACCATGTTGAGCCATCTCCCGGAGGTGCTGGAAAACCTTGGAGGGATAATTCTCGATGGCCGAGAGGAGGGCAGACGAAGCCCAGGCCGGCAGGGTAGGAGAATAGGCGAGATACGCGTCGGCGAGTCGGAAACGCTCGATCAGGGCCGTGAACCTCGGGTTGAGCAGCGCGGCCAAAGGCAGGTGTTCACTCACCTCGAGCACCCCGAACAAAGGGTCTGCTCCGATGAACGCTTCGAGCAGGAAATTGTAGTCGTAGTAGTCGGGATTCTTGGTTTCATCGGCGACCATGCGCCGACGCAGATGACCGAACCAGCGAGCCTTGCGGAGGAGCTTTGTCCCCTTGTAGGATGCATACCACCCTCGGCGTTCCTCTTCCAGAGTGTGGCGATGGGCGAGGAAGGGCAC
>MGSU01000236.1 GCA_001799195.1 Deltaproteobacteria bacterium RIFOXYA12_FULL_61_11
TGGGCAAAGGCCTGTTCTGGGCGGAAGTCCTCGAAGGTATAGATACCGGAAAGCAAGACCTCATACACCGCGGGTCTTGCTAGATAAGGAAAGAGGGGCAAGCGATTCTGAATCTCATTGAGATTGTTGAACACAGGCAGGAGCAAACCGAGCTTGAGGCCCAGTTGATCGCTGTAGGTATAATCAATCCACGCCTCCTGGAGGTTGAAGGCACCCCAATTCTTCTCCGAGGAGTAGGAAGCCTGGGCCTCGAAGTCGATGAAAGCGCTATAGCGCTGGGCGAAAGGCTTGTGCAGGAAAAGATTGAGCTGTTGCAAGGTGAAAGTGCTGTTGGAACCATTATATTCGACCGGTTCGGCGACCGTGGACCCGAGCAGGTTCTCGACATGAACGAGGTAGTGCTGTCGTTGGAGATACAAGAGGGACTGCAGGTAGCCATAGAAAAAAAGCTGCTCGTCCTCTGCAACACTGTTGGGTTTCTCCTCAATGCCCAGCGACAGCTCTGGGGCCGTGGGAACATCAAAGGGAACGGGTTGCGTCTGCGCGTGAAGGAGCGTTGCGATCAACGTGAGCACGACCGGGAGCGACCGTGCGAAGATCATCAGCGCTCACCTCCTCAAGAAGATCGTGGAGAAAGGGGGAAGCGAAGCAGGTGATGGGAATCGAACCCACGTAACAAGCTTGGGAAGCTTGTGTTCTACCATTGAACTACACCTGCCTGGGGTGCTTCCTTAGCATGGGCAAAAGGACCGCGCAAGGAAAAACAACGCCAACGGGTCCCGCTTCCCACTTGCACAGGAGGCATTTTCGAGGCATGAGAAAGGTACATCGGGGTAGAAACCTACCTCTTGGCGACCGTTGGAGAGCGCGTGTGCATCACACCCCCGATTCTGTCACTCCTCTCGCCGAACGCAGACGTCCCCGGACCCTGCAAGACGTACTCGGCCAAGATGCCCTGACCGCACCAGGCCGCATGTTGGCAGCCAATCTGCATGCCGCGACGCCTGGTTCCTTCGTATTCTGGGGACCTCCTGGGTGCGGAAAGACCACCCTAGCGAGAATTCTTGCCGAGCAGCACGGTTTACCGAGCCGACAATTCTCTTCGGTGACCACCTCCATCTCCGAGGTCAAGAAATTCATGGTCGAGGCCGCGGCTCAGCGCCAAGCTACCGCGAGACCGACCATCCTCTTCGTCGACGAAATCCACCGTTTCAACAAGGCTCAGCAAGACGCCTTCCTCCCCCATGTCGAAGCCGGAGACATCATTCTGCTCGGAACCACTACCGAGAACCCGTCCTTCTACCTGAACGCAGCTCTGCTCTCCCGGGTGAGGGTTCTGGCCTTCGCTCCCTTGCGGTCCCCTGACCTCAAAACCATTTTGGAAAAAGCGCTGCTCGAAGATGAGCAACTCCGCGAGAGCGGTTTCGGACTAAGCCAGGAAGCACTCAACCGACTCTCCGACCTCGCCGAGGGCGATGCCCGTCATGCCCTTTCCCTGCTCGAGGCCCTCCACCGCATCGCGCCCTCGGATTTCCTCGACCTCCCACGGGTCCTCGAGCTACTACCCAAGACCACCTTGCTCTACGACCGCGCGGGGGACGAACACTTCAACGCCATCTCGGCCCTGCATAAGAGTCTGCGCAACAGCGATGTCGATGCTTCGCTCTACTGGCTCGGTAAAATGCTGGAAGCCGGGGAAGATCCTCTCTACATCGTCCGCCGACTGGTTCGATTCGCCAGCGAAGACATCGGCAACGCTGCCCCCGAAGCCTTGACCATGACCATTGCCGCGCGGGACGCAGTTCATTTCCTGGGTATGCCCGAAGGTGCCCTAGCCTTGGCCCAGACGGTGATATTCCTGGCGACCGCACCGAAGAGCAACAGTGTCTACCTCGCATATGCAACGGTTCAACAGGACCTCCGGGCAGGCCAGAGCTACCCGGTGCCCCTACACCTCCGCAACGCTCCAACCCCCTTGATGGCGGAAACTGGACACGGCGAGGGATACCGCTATGCCCATGACGAAGCCAAGGGTACTGCTCCGATGTGCTGCTTGCCAAAGGAACTCGCCGAGCGGGTCTATTACCGAGGCAAAAACATCGGTTTCGAGAGGGAAATCCTGCGACGACACCACTACTGGCAACGTCAGAGAGATACCGCACGATGACCGATGAGCGTCCCCATCTCCTCGTACTCGACTCAGACGCGGAAAGTCTGGCCCTGACCCAACAGGTCTTCCGGCGACGCTATCAGACCAGTGGTGCCAAGAGCGCCGAAGAAGCCCTGGAAGTCCTCAGCAGAGATCAGGGTACGGCCATCTTCCTCATCAATGATCGGCCACCCGAACTGAATGGCGCACGTCTTCTCCGCCAGGTTGCGAACCTCGCTCCCTGGACCATCCGTATCTTGATAACCGATGGAAAAGATCTTGATACCATTATCGAAGCAGTCGCTGCCGGGGTGATCCACCAATACGTAAAACGTCCCTGGATTCCCGAAGAGATCCAGAAAATCCTCGATGATATTTCCATTTTCCAGCGTCTCTATCTGCAGAACGAAGAACTGGTCGCGGAACTTCGTCGAAAAAACGCTCTGCTCGAAGACAACGAGCGTTTCCTCGAAGTGACCGTCGAACAACGAACCCGGGAGCTGCGAGATACCATCACCGAGCTGCAGCTCACCCAGGCAACGTTAGTACATACCGCGAAGATGGCCTCCTTGTGGCAACTCGTCTCCGGACTAGCTCATGAACTGAACAACCCCGTGGCATCGATCCAAGGTAATGTCGACTTCCTACGCGACATGCTCGTCGAACTCGCTGCCCTCTTCATTCTGGGAACTGAAGACCCGGGGAGTTCCGAGGTCAATCGTACTGCCCTCCTCAGCCAACGCCTTGCGACCTTCTTTACGACCTATCAACGAGAGGATATCTTCGAAATCCTGGACGGGCTGCTCAGCGCTTCCGGCCGTATCCATCAACTCGTCTCGGATCTCCGCAAATTCTCCCATCTTGATCAGGCCGAGTACAAGCTCACCTCGATCGACGACGACCTTCGCACAACCGCGACCTTGCTTCTTCCACACCGTACAGGGGTAGAGGTCCACCTCGACCTGAACGTCGAACGACCGACCTGTGTATTCCCAGCTCACCTCAATCAAGTCTTCCACCACGTCCTGCGGAACGCGCTTGAAGCGGTCGGTGACCGGGGGGAGATCTGGATAACTAGTAAAGATCTCGGCCAGCATTTGAGCATTAGCATTCGGGACAATGGGCCCGGCATCTGCAGGGACCATCTCGATAGGATCTTCGATCCTTTCTTCACCACGAAACAGCCGGGTAAGGGCGCCGGTCTAGGATTGACCGTCTCTCATAGCCTGATTGAAATGCACGAGGGAACTATCACGGTGACCTGCCCAGCCGGAGGGGGCACGGAAGTGCTCATCGTGCTACCTTTTCGGTACGAGACACCACCCTTAGACCCTGGCGAGCAGCAACCCTCAGAGCCGTGTTCGTGAGTGAGCAAGGAACCATCTTCAGTTCTTCTGGATTTCGACAATGGGGACCAAGGGGTTGTCGCTGGCCAAGGGTTTCTCGGTCTTGGTGATAGGGGTCGGACGATGCTGGTAGAGGAAGATGGAGGTACTACCGGTCACCTTGTCCGCATTCCTGGCGAATACCGTGATCCGGTTACTCCCCTCCTCCAGGGGTACTTCGCTCTGGAACGTGGCTTTGGTGCGTTCGCCAAAGCGTTCATAGTGCACTTTACGCTCTCCACAATAGAGATAGAGGTCGCGAACTGGCTCGAGAGCCTCTACCTCTCCTTTGAGCAGGAAGTTTGAAGTAGCTACAATCCGATAAGGATCGAGTTCGGTGAAACGGATCGTCGGAGACGTGATATAGGTGTACTTGACGGCAGCTCCCGTTTCTCCGTTCTTGATCGGTTGAGCCTCGGTCCGGGGCACAAAGGCAACCCCACCCTCGGGTAAGACAACCTTGTAAAATTCTCCATCTTCCGCTTTAGTTCTCAAACGCTTGCCGGCAGGAAGAGTCCCAAGGACCTGGCTGCGACTGTCTGCTCCTGAATACAGGGAAACCGGTTGTTCTCCCTTGCGCAACTCCACCACCGCCTGCATCTTCTTGAGGGACCTGGGAGGTAACATATCGATACGGTGATTCCCCTGGATGAACTCACCGAGATTGCTGTCGACGATTTTGATATCAAACTCGAAATGTTGATCTTTGAGACCCTCTTGGGTGGTCAGATCGAACTCTCCGCAGCGCTCTTGCCCGATGGGTATTGCCCCGAGACTGAGCCTTCCTCGATTGAGGAAGACCCCTCGCCCCGATTTATTGACTAGGGCAGCGACAACTTCCGGAGCCTCACCACGGCCATCGTTGCGCACACACAGATGGACCTCGAGAGGTTCTCCGAGTTGCACCAAGCCATCGCCGTTGCCCCGCTCATCCGTGACCTCGAGGTGATAGGCAAAATGAGGTTGACCGATTTCTTTGACCTTGAGCTGAACCCGCTCCTCCGGGTAGGAAGTACCGAACTGGTCCTCGAAGCGCAAAGCCATCTCTTCCAGCAGCGTAGGAGCATTCTGAGGGATTTTTACTTTCAGGCGTTGCGCCGCGGTCTTGCCGGGTTCGATGCGTCCGAATAATATTTCATGATCATCGAACACATAGAACTCACTGGTAGAGATTGCCCGAAACTGATAAATGGTTTCTTTTCCCTGATTGGTGACCTGGAACTGCAAGAGTACTTCACTGCCAGCCTGAATTGGATCGGGAGCGGTCACCACTATCTTGATCGAATGGGTGCCTTTTGGGGGCAGGGCGGCAAAAGACCAGTCAATCCCCCGAATTTTTAGTTCTGCCGAGATGCGTTCGTCCTCCCGTTTCCTGACCCCCTCGATCGAGGAGCCAATACGTTCGAGCATACGTTTGCGATCGATCTCGGGGCCGAGAGCTGCAAGTAACAACTCTTTTGCAATACGGACTTCTTGATCGGTTTTTTCCAAGTCCTCGGCTAAGGACTCGCTGCGGAATTCGGCCTCGTCCTTGCCCTTGTCCTCGCTCAAATAGGTCACAGTGTAACGTGGTTTTTCCTCCTCGGTCATCGGGATTTCGCGTTCGAAGTGACGTTTGAGATCCTCTTCTTGGACCTTTTCCTCATTCCAGAACAGGTCGATGCGATCTTCTCCGAGCATCCCTCTGATGAGGAAGATATCAGGAACAATGCCCACTGACTGGATCGAACGATTGCCAGGGGTGAGGTACTTGGCAATGGTCAGTTTCAAACCAATGTCTTCCTCTAGGTTGACAATAGTTTGCACTGTTCCTTTTCCGAAACTATGAGATCCGAGCACCATGGCCCGATCATTGTTCTTGAGCGCACCAGCTACGATCTCTGAACCACTGGCGCTCCCGCCGTTGATCAGTACGATCATGGGCAAGCGGCTAAGAGTTTGGTCTTTCTTGGCTCGTTCCTGTTCACGGTACTTGTTCTTCGACGAGATGGTGGTCACAACCACACCATCTTCGAGGAACGCGTCGCTGACCTCGACGGCCTGATCGAGCAAGCCTCCGGGGTTATTGCGCAAATCGAGCAGATAGCCTTGGAGTGGGAGCTTGCTGTCTTTCTGGGCTTTCAGCGCTGCCGCAATCAGGTCGCTCGCCGTTTGTTTCTGAAAATTCTTGATCCCGAGATAGAGAATCCCATCACTGAGCAAGCGCGATTGGATGCTCTTGATATTGATGATTTCGCGAACCAGGGTAATCGGTTTGGGCTCGGTCCAACCCTCTCTCAAGACGGTTATGGTGATTCTGGTACCCGGATCACCACGCATCTTGCCCACTGCGTCGGTCAAGGACATATTGATCGTGGATTCGTCCTCGATCTTGACGATGACATCCCGGGCTTGAAGACCTGCCCTCTGCGCCGGGGTACCGTCGATCGGACTCATGATGGTCAGCTTGCCATCGCGGATCGAGATGACGATACCAAGTCCGCCGAACTTACCGGTGGTATTGATCTGCATCTCCTTATAGAATTCAGGGGTGAGCAGGACGGAGTGAGGGTCAAGCGTCGAGAGCAGTCCTCGGATAAGCGTATATTCCAGCTCTTCACGGGATTCCAATTCGGAACCAATCTCGTCGAGCAGGAAACGATAGGCTTCGCTCAAGAGAGGTATGGTTTCCTCAACCCCCTTGAGCTCGCCGAGGGGAAAGGTCCTGCGTTTTCCGTTGACCGTCAGGGCGACCTCGTTCCCATCGTCAGTAGCAAAACTGAGGACTTCGGGCACGCTGCGCTGAACCGCGTTCAAGGCCTCGATGACCATCAGCTTCGGATCGATGAGCTGCGGATCGACATAGTTCTCGTCGACGTATTTCACTACCTTGCGGTACAGCTCAAGAACAGGCTTCTCGGACGAAGCATTGAACTTGTCGAACCAATCTGCTTCCAAATGTCCTGGAAGGGATAGTACGAGGAGAAGCCCAAGAAGACCGAGGATCGAAGGATAAACCAACCGGCTGGACATGCAACCTCCTGATCGCACAAACTCACCGATACCTGGCTCGGTGAGAGGATGCATGATAGCACCAGCATCGTGGAGAAACCAGAGAGGTTTTCACCGGAACGTAAGCATTCAGTCTTGGTGGGGA
>MGSU01000237.1 GCA_001799195.1 Deltaproteobacteria bacterium RIFOXYA12_FULL_61_11
TTCCGAGGTAGACGTGGAACAGTTGCAGACCGATGCCCCTCCAACAGGCTGCATTATAGCGTTGTCGGCCGAACTCGAAGGGGAACGTCTCCGGGACCCGGCGCGTGCTCGCATAATGCATGTCGCAATACCCTTCGACTAGGCGTTCCGCCACCTCCACATCTAATCCCGCAACGAGACGCCGTCGGAGCGAGTCGAAGGTCCCGGGTTCATGGAACGCGAAGCGCCCCAAGGTCGCGGCGACCTGAGGCGGAAAGACCTCGAGCATCCTCCACTGTTCTTCGGCCGACTTCTCCATAAAGAGCTCCCAGGTACAGCGGTGATCATAGGCGACTTCGACGAACTCGGCACAGATTCCGGTCGCCTTGTACTCCTTGATCAAGTCCACTTGGGTCACGAGTCCAGCGGATACCGCACCCAGAAGATAGAGAACTGCCCCCCGCGGCCACCGCCGATGCAGCTCTCCCCAGGCCATTGCGAGCAAGAGGACCCAGTCCACAACCAAGGCCTGGAGATAGCGTGGGGTCGGGACGGGATAGAACCAAGCATAAGCGACGATCCACGCGCTGCAATTGAGGAGCAGATAGCAGGCCACGAGACGTTCCGGACGTTCTCCCGGCTTCCCCGGCAGCACTCTCTTTCGTAAACCGATCACCTTCGAGATTGCATGCCCCAGAGCGATGAAGAAGCACAGTATACCGGGTACGATGTGGAGAACCAACCCAGGGGCGACCTTCGGCCCGCCGTGCAGAACACTGGTGAACTCCCCGCCCCAGAACGCACTGGCTCCCCCAGGGCCGAAGAGCATGGGCACTTCGAGACCCACGACTTCGAGCAACCGGAGCGCGATGCTTCCCAGCCCCGGGAAGGAGGTCGCCTGGGACCTCCCGAGGAAGAAACCGCTCAATTGGGACCAGCCCGAGATGGGGGTAAAGGGTGCCAACAACTGGCAGGCCACGGCCCAGCACACGAGCATCCCGATGCACCCCCAGACCAGACGAGGTGCGCGTTCTCTCGACCAGAGGACCAAGGTCCCCAGCGCTGCCCCGCAGGTAACCAAGAAGGCCGGGTACCACAAGATCCCAACTGCCCCCGCCAAGCCCATGAAAAGATAATCGGAGATGCGCCCGCGCACGCTAGTCTGAAGGAGGTGGTGCGCCAACCAGAGGGTGAAGAGACCGTAATGGAAATGTCTCCCCTCGCCGACTGTCGAAGCATGATGAACCAGATACGGTGCAAGGGTAAAGAGCAGGGCCGCGACCAGCGCCCTCCTGGGACCGAGGTAGCGAAGACAGAACCAGCAAAGGAAGATGAAGAACGTCGAGGTGAAGACGAGCGAGGCGGTACGGGTAGCAAAGAAGTACTCCCCGATCGCAGCGACAAAAGGCACCGCGAGGAGGGCGTACCAGAAATGCCCCCACCCCGAAATAACTACTCCCAACTTGAACAGGACAGGATCCGGGGGCAACCCCCTGGAGAGCATGGTGGCTATGAAATGATTGTAATGAATCGCAGTATCCCGGATCAAAGGATCGCACAATATGGTCATCCCCCGGGAAACCAGAAGCAGGACCAGGAGCACGAGGAAACATGCTCCACGGTACGAAATAATCTCCACGTTGTCGGGGTACCTCACGGACCTTCCACCCATGACTTATCCGCCACAGTCGCGAATACCATGGAGCCCCATTGGAACGCACCGAATTTCTCGCGCTCCGGTTGTTTCATGATACTATAATAATTTTATTTTCATAAAGTTAGACAAGCCGGCCCGAGAGCTCGCGACTTGACAATCCCTCGCAGGGTCTTGAGGATCCAGGCCGGACAAGGAATAGTGCGACCATGCGATTTCCCGAACTCCCCATTCTCGCCGTACTGGAGCACCTCGGTTCCATCCTGCGTTCGGCCAACCGCTGCATCCTGACCGCGCCACCGGGCACGGGCAAGAGTACGATCGTGCCGTTGGCCTTGCTCGATGAACCCTGGATGAACCAGAACACCCTGGTCCTGCTCGAACCGAGACGGCTCGCAGCAGTTGCCATCGCCGCTCGTCTTGCCGAGTTGTCCGGGAGCAAGCTCGGGGGCTTGGTCGGTTACCACATCAGGGGAGAACGTCGAGCCTCACGGGCGACCCGTGTGCTAGTTGTCACCGAGGGGCTCTTCACCCGCCGCATCCAGGCTGACCCCTGCCTCGAGGGGGTTGGTGCGGTCTTGTTTGACGAATTCCATGAACGTGGAGCCAACGCCGAGTTCGGATTGGCCCTGGCCCTCGAGAGCCAACAGGCCTACCGGCCGGACGTACGGCTGCTGGTCATGTCGGCGACCTTACCGCTGGAAAACCTGCAGCGCCGACTCTCCGCAGAGGTTGTCCACTGTGAAGCCACCCTCCATCCCGTGACCTTCCGCTATCTCGGCGAGAACGAGAAACCCCTCCCACTGCGCCTTGCCTCTTTGATCCCTCGGGTCTTGGAAGAACATCCAGGGGACGTACTGTGCTTCCTCCCGGGAGCTTCGAGCATACGTCGGACCGCGGCCGCTCTCGCAGCGCGAGCCCTGCCCGGAATAGAACTGATCGAACTCTACCGCCACATCGCCACCTCAGCTCAACGAGCCGCGCTCCTCCCCTCACCCCCGGGAATCCGCAAGGTGGTTTTAGCAACCTCGATCGCCGAAACCAGTCTGACCATACCCGGGGTGCAGGTGATCCTCGACTCCGGTCTGACCCGGCGCAACCGGTATATCGATTCTTCGGGGCTGGAACGTCTCGAAACCATATGGACTTCGCGGTCATCCTCGATCCAGCGGGCAGGCCGAGCAGGCCGTACCGGACCGGGCATTTGTTATCGCCTGTATTCCGAACAACGCTTCTCCGGCTTCCTCGAACACCTTCCTGCCGAAATCTTGACCATGGACCCGAGCCAACTCCTCCTCGAGGCCCTGCTCTGGGGAGTCCCCGGCTTGCGCCATCTCCCCCTCTTGGACTACCCGACGGAAGAGCGCGAGGTCGCTGCCCGACACCTGCTCGCGCAACTGGGCGCGATCACGCTCGAAGAGAGCGGAGCACGGATCACCGTCCGCGGCAGAGCCATGGCAGAACTCGGATTACCTCCACGACTCGCGAACTTGGTCCTGACCGGTCGGGAGCAGGGCTGGACGACCACCGCCTGCCGTTTGGCCGCCCTCTTTTCTGAGGGGGACTTCCTTCGCGGTCCTGGCTGTCAGGCCGAGCTCTCCCTCCGCCTCGAGGTCCTGGCCGGAGTCTCTCCCCTGAAGGCCCCCCGGCGGCTGGAAGAGCTGGCCGCTGACCTGCTCCACAGAGCAGGAGGCACCGCGGATGCCTCTGCCCCCGATACCTCATTCCTGGTTGCGGCAACATACCCTGACCGCGTGGCCATGCTCCGGCCGGGCTCGCGCTCTCGCTACCTGTTGCGCAACGGTCGAGAGGTATCGCTCGGGGAGCAGGACCAGCTCGGAGGAAGCCCCTTCCTGGCCGTGGCCGAGATCGACGATCAGGAAGTCGCCGGCCGCATCATCCTTGCCTCCCCCCTCGAGCGAGAGACCCTGGACCAGCTCTTCGGTTCCGACATGGTGCGCGAGGGAGTGATCGAGCCGGAGGAGACGCTCACCGTGCTCCGCGCCAGACAACGCCTTCGACTCGGTGCGCTCGTCCTCGAAGAACGTATCTGGCACGACCCTCCGGCCGATAGCCTGAACAAAGCCCTCCTCTCCCTGCTCCGCAAACGGGAACCAACGTTCCTCGATCGTCCCGAACTCGCACGACTGCGCAACCGGATCGCCTTTGCGCGCGACCACGCACCGAAGGAGCCCTGGCCCCAACTCGAACCCCAGGACCTCCTGGCCGACCTCGAACAGTGGTTAGCCCCCTCGCTGCACGGCAAACGCTCCCTGGCCGAGGTCGAGGAACTCGACCTCACCGCCCTGATCCTCGCCTCGATCCCCGGCAAGCTCGTCCGCCTCCTCGCCCAGCTTGCACCTTCTCACTGGGAAACCCCGACCGGACACCGGGTCCGCATCGAATACGAAGGAGCCCCCCGCGTGGCGCTCCGGCTCCAGGAAGTCCTCGGTTCGCAGAAGCACCCCATGGTAGGGGGAAAAATCCCGCTGGTTCTCGAGCTGCTCTCACCGGCCGGCAGACCTCTCCAGGTCACGGCCGACCTGCCGGGTTTCTGGACCGGAGCCTATCTACAGGTGCGCAAGGAGATGCGGGGTCGCTACCCGAAGCATGTCTGGCCCGAGGATCCTGCCCGGGCTCTCCCCTCCAGGCATGGGGGTAAGTCCCCCCACGGAAAGAAGGACGGAAAGGGCTGAAGCGTCCCCAGGCCATCCACAAGGTCCCGAATTCTCGGCAGACAGGCACGAGCTGTCGGAGTAAGCCTACCGTGCTGTTGTCGGTATTTCTTGCCTGTAGGGGCAGCTCGCCGAGCGTCCGTCCATGCTCCCGTAAGCGGAGTAGCAACTCCAGATCGTAACAGAACCCGCTGCAAAGGGCCGGATGGCCGAGAACCTCGAGCAGGGCTTCCCTTTTCAAGAACTTCGCTCCGCCCTGCGTATCCGAATAGGTCAATCCGAAGACATACCGGACCCCGAGGTTGAAGACCCGGCCGAAGACCTTCCTCAGCAGGGGCTGCTCGACCGATTCGAAGGAAACCCCGAGCCACTTCGAGCAGATGAAGCCGTCGAACTCCCGAGCTTCCAGGTGTTGCGTTGCCTCGCGGAGTCGTTCGAGAGGGAAGGGAAGATCATCATCGATGAACCCGACCACCTCGCCGGTTGCGGCCCGCAGACCGACCTGCAAGGCCCTGCCTTTCCCCAACCTGCGTCTGAAGACCAACCAACGCAAGCAGGGGTCGCACCGCGCGAGTTCATGCAAGGAGTTTTCGGCGAGGCTATCGGCGCCGTTGAGCACGACCAACAGTTCGACCTCGGGACCGAAATCACGGCGTAGGGTATCGACGCAAGCGCGTATGCCTAGCCCGCGCCGGCAGCTCGGGACGATAATGGTCAGAGCAGGGGGCATGGAGTGCGTCCGGATCGCTGTTGCATAGGTATAGCAGTTCCTTGCTCCGACTGTCCATCCCCAGCGCACACATCCCCCCTGACGGGAAGCGCTACAACCTTGTCGAGGGGCCAAGAGCTCTGCTACGGTAATGAAATGATCAGATTTGTCTGGCGGCTGAGCCTCACCTCCTGTTGCATCGCGATCCTGGCCGGCTATCTCTTGGCCTGGTGGGAACAGGTTGCACTCTTCCTCCGGTTCCTGCCGTTCTTCCTGCTGGCGTGCGCAGGGATGCCGCTCTTGCTCTGGGGCTCTACGCTCAGAAAGCTATGGAAGCGCAGGGTCAGCATCCGTTCGCGCTGCTCCGCTCTCATGTGGATCGTACTGCCCTGGCTCGGCCTCTGCTTCTTCTTCACATACCTGCCGACACCAAGCACCGCTCGCTCCACCGCGGCCGTTCTGAAATCTCTTCCCTATCTTGCGACGGTCGAGGACGGTGCCCCCGACGCGGCTCGCTCCGGTGTCCTCCTCCACGATCCAGTCCGCTCGGTCCCCGGCGTGAATCTCTATTGTGGCTGCGGATTGCGAGGAGCCTATTTGGTCAACGGTCGAGGGCAACTCCTACATCGATGGCTTCCGAGGGACGTGGGCTGGGACTGGCACCACATCGAACCTCTCGGCCCTGGCGAACTCCTGGTGGTGGTCAAGGACCAAGAGCTCGTGCGGCTCGATAAGAACGCGAAGGTACTCTGGCGTCGCACCTTGCGGGCCCATCACGATGTCGCTGTCGAGGGCGACCAGGTCCACCTCCTCTCGAGACGCGACGCTATCCTCTTCCGCTGGGGGCTACCCGTACCGGTACTCCTCGAGCAGATCATCACGCTTGATCTCGCCGACGGCACCGTCCTCCGGAACCTGGAACTGCGCCACCTCACTGCCTCGACCTTGAACCTGCATAAGGTGGTGAACCTCTATGCATGGTCCCTGTCCGGGGAATACCCGAGAACTCAGCACCAACCTCCCAAGGAACGAGGCTACCTGCTGTCCGAGGGAGGGCCTGCCGACCTCCTCCACCTCAACTCACTCGAACTCGTGACCTCAGCGACCGGTCCTTTCAAGACCGGTGATTTCCTCCTCGGAGCCCACAGTATCGACGAAATCCTCGTGGTCGATCGACTCACCGGTTTCCCTCGCTGGCGTTGGGGGGAGGGCCACCTCGAGAATCCGCACCATCCCACCCTGCTCCCCAACGGGCAGCTGCTGCTCTACGACAACGGGACTAGGCGTGGATCCTCCCGCGTGTTGCAACTCGAGCCGAGCACGGGAGTCATCGTCTGGACCTACCCTGGATCGGATGCTCCACCCTTCTTCAGCTCTTGGGGAGGCGCCAATCAACGCCTCTCCGGAGGAACTACGCTGATCACCGACAGTCAACACGGCCGGGCCTTCGAAGTCACTCCCGAGGGCACCATGGTCTGGGACTTTTTCAATCCCCAACGTCTCAAGGATGGTGGTCGAGAGACCATCTACCGATTGCACCGTCTCGAAGACCCGAGGTGGACCCTCCCGCTCCACTGGTAAAATCTTCCCCGAGCCGGAGTCCAGCGCAGGAACATGGAGAGACAGTTATCGTCGATCGAGTTCTGTCAGGGACGAGGAGAAGGAGAGGAGAAGGGAAGGAGGGATCGGCTCAGAGGAGGTCCTTCAGGGCCGGAGCAACTTTGAACGCCACGGTCTTGGAGGCCGGGATGTCGATGACCGCGCCGGTCTGGGGATTCCTGCCGCGACGAGCGGCACGAGCGCGCACCGTCCAGGTGCCGAAGCCGGGCCAACTGAACCGGGCATCGTGGTGAACGGTGTCCGCAACCACGTTGAACAGGTGGTCACAGATCTCATTCACGTCGGCATAGG
>MGSU01000238.1:0-11310 GCA_001799195.1 Deltaproteobacteria bacterium RIFOXYA12_FULL_61_11
AACAGTAATTACATATGTTCCTATTTCTATTCCAGTAACAGCATTAAATTTACCTCCATTCGACCACCTGTATTTATATGGATCTGTTCCACCTATTGCATTTACAACAATTTCCCCATCACTTCCACCGAAACATTTCACATTTGAAATACTGTCAATGCTAATTGTTAATGGTTCTGGTTGAGTTAAAATAACCTCTTGTGATTCGGTACAACCATTTTCATCAGAAACATAAACCATATAGCTAACATTCGGTTCAAGATTCGTAACAGCAGCTGTTGTTGATGTGTCAGCATCAGTCCAAACATATGTATAATGTGGCTCTGAAGAATATGGGGTTCCGCCTGACACAAAAACTTCAGCAGTTCCATCATTTGCTCCATTACATGTGATATTGGAAGGTGAAACTGATATAGAAATTTGAGATGGTTCAGGTAAAATTGTAACCGTTGCTGTTCCTTCGCAACCAATACTATCAATTACATCAACTGTATAAATTCCTGGAATTAATCCAGTAATACTTTGCGAAATATTTCCATTCGACCACAAGTAAGAAACTGGAGGAATAGCAGCTGGTACATTTGCAATAATAGACCCGGTTTCTTTGAAGCATTGAATTTGCGTTGTATTTGGATATACATTTAAGTTTCCAACTGTTTGAATTTCAATTTCAAATTGGTTAACACAACTATTAGCATCAGTAATAACAATAGAATAATCTCCAAAAGGAAGACCTGATAAAGTATCGGTATCGGCAACTCCTGTTGACCATAACCAATTATATGGTGCTGTTCCGCCAGTTATAGAAATCACATAGATTTCTCCATTGTCGAATCCGCAAGTTGTTGCTTTAGTTTCCCAATCCAATACGATTTGTGTTGGTTCTTGTACCTCAACAGTATCAAGGAATGTACAACCGTTTGCATCGGTAATGGTTACTTTATAGAATCCGGCAACCAAACTGTCTACTGTAGCAGTTGTAGCTCCGTATGCCCAAGCATATGCGTATGGAGACGTTCCGCCTGAAACAGTTAACGCAATCTCGCCATCGTAACCTTCGTAACACGAAACCGAACTAACCAATGCCGTATCAACAACAAGTGGTCCTGATGGCTCTGTTATGGTAATTGTTTGAGTTGCAGCTGTACAGCCTTTACTATCGGTTATGGTTGCAACATAAGTTCCTGCTGAAATATTCAACAAATTATATGTTATTTCCCCCGAAGCCCATAAGTAGGTATATGGTGCTGTTCCGCCTTCAACATCTAGAGCAATGCTTCCATCAGTTGAACCATAACACATTGCAGCATTTATAATAATTGATGCTTGTAGTGAATCTGGTTGAACAATTGTTACATCTAACGAATCAACACAACCATTTCCATCGGTAACCGTTACTGAATGAACCCCCGCAGCCAATCCGCTTGCAGTAGTGTTATTTGATCCATTCTCCCATAAATATGAGTATGGATTAACTCCTCCAGCCGCAAATACGGTTGCTGAAGCATCAGCTACTCCATAGCAGCTAACCATAGAACTTGAGGTTTGAACCAAAGTTGGATAGCCATCATTATCAACAGTTACAATTAATGTTCTGCTACATCCAAGTGTGTCAGTAACAGTAACCACATAATTCGCAGCTGCTAAATTTGAAATGGTCGCAGTATTGCCTCCATTTGACCATGCATAAGTGTATGGGCTAGTTCCTCCTACTGGAATCACTGTAGCCGAACCATTATTAGATCCGCAAGAAGCATCAATATTTGTTGACGACAAGTTAATCGCCATAAGTGGCTCAGTAATATCAATAGATATAGTATCCATGCAATTAAATGAGTCAAACACAGTAACAGAATATCTACCTTCTTGTAAGCCAGATATATCTTCAGTTGTTTGTCCGTAATTCCAATAGTATGTGTAACCAGGTGTTCCACCGAAGGCTTCTAAATCAATCTGAGCATCAGAACCTCCATTACAACTAACATTAATTGCCGTAATCGATAAATCAACAGCCGAATCCGGTTCGGAAACAATCACATTATCAGATACTTGACAGCCATTTCCGTCAGTTACTGTAACGTAGTATGTACCTGGGAATAAACTAAAAATATCAGAAGATGTTCCGATTTGGACTCCTAAACTATTTTCCCAATTGTACGAGTAAGCAACTTTACCTCCAGTAGCTACTAAATACGCAGCTCCAGCCTTATCACCTTTACATCTAATATCTTTAGCAACAATAGTAATTGTTAAACTGTCTGGTTCTATAATAGATACTGCACTTGTTGCCGTACAACCATTATCGTCAGTAACAACTACATCGTATGTTCCGGCAGTTGCACTAAACAATGTATCAGTTATTTGAGCAAGAACATCATTCCATAAATATGTATATGGAGCCGTTCCACCTAAAGCACTAACTGTAGCAGAACCTGTTGAACCTCCAGCACAAAGCACTTCTGTAGAATTTGTGAAAATATTCAAATTTGAAGGCTCGCTTATAGAATACGTTAATGTTGTATCGCATCCATTCAAATCTTGAATTAATACAGAATAATTACCATCTGTTAATCCTACAATCGTATCATTGTTATTTCCATTTGTCCAATTGTAAGTATATCCACCATTTTCGCCACTAACAACAACTCCGATTGAACCGTCGGCAAAATTGTTACAACTTACATCTGTAATTGTTTCTGTTACAACAAACGGAGACAGCGGTTGTCCAACTATTGCATTTGCATTTGCAGTACAACCATTATCATCGGTAACAACAACTGAGTATGTACCAGCTAATAGAGTAGAAATGTTTTGTATTATAGCACCATTATCCCATGCAAAACTGTAAGGTAATGTTCCACCAACAACACTTAAATATACTCTACCAGAAGGTTCTCCGTAGCATTCAGCATCGATTGCAGTTGCTGTAGCAATAAAGTCGTTTGGCTCATTAATAGTTACAGATTCAACCGCTTCACAACCACTACCATCAGTAACAGTTACCGAATAATCACCTCCACTTAAATTCACCGCAGAGTCCAATAAAGAAACAATTGTGCCGAATTCATCTTGCCATTCATAGGTATAGGTTCCAGCCGGTGTACTGAGCAAAGTAATTATAACACTTGCTGAACCGTCTAAACTACCAAAACAAGTTACATTTTCCGAAGCAGAGATTGAAATTTGATGAGCATCGCTATTAGAAATCGAAATAGTTTTAACTGTGAAACAAGCATTTGCATCAGTAACTGTTACAAAGTAGTTTCCTGCAAATTGAGCAGTAATGCTATCGGTTGTACTTATTCCGCCTGTCCAAGCATATGTGTAAGGAGAAGTTCCTCCTGCTACATCAATATAAGCGGCTCCATCAGCACTTCCACAAGCTGTATTAATGATTGTATCTATTGCTATGATAATCGCCGAATCTGGTTGGTTAACAACAATGCTTGCATAAGCTTCGCAATTCAACGAATCGGTTACAGTAACCGAATATGTACCTGCAATAATGTTTGAAATATCTTCATTCAAATTTCCATTACTCCATTCAAAGTCAAATGGAGAAGTTCCTCCGCTAACAGTAATCTCAACTGCCCCAGTACTTCCACCATTACAAAGCACATCTGTGCTATTAATTGAAGCAACCGATAATCCTGATAAAGGCTCAGAAATTGTTATCGTTTCAGAGTATTCACATAAATGGCTATCATAAACGGTTACATCATAAGCTCCCGCAACAAGACCATTTACCGATTGAGATGTTGCTCCATTACTCCATGAATAAGAATATGATGGAGTTCCTCCTGAAGGAAGCATGCTTATACTCCCTGTTGCCATTCCAAAACACTTGACATCAACCAATGTATGAGTTGCTGTAACAACAGTAGCCGGTTCTGAAATAACTTCGTTTACAACAAACGTACATAAACTATCATCTGTAATTGTTAATTCATAAGTACCAGCAAGAACGCTGTTCAAATCTTGAGTTAATGCTCCATTATCCCAATTGTAAATATATGGTGATATTCCACCCGTAACTCCATATACATCTATACTACCAGTTGCGTCTCCATTACAAAGAACATCTGTTACGTTGGTTTGTGCACTGATTGCCAGAGGTTGAGTTATTATTGCTGAAGTATAAGCAAAATATCCATTTGCATCTTCAACTGTTACTTGATAAGTACCAGCAATAACATTTGTTATGTCTTGAGTAACATATCCTCCAGTCCATGAATATGTATATGGAGAAACACCACCCGAAACAGTTAAATCAATATCTCCTGTTGCCAAACCATTACATCTAACATTAACAACTGAAGTAGATAATGTTATTGAACTAGGTTCAGAAATTAATATTGAAGCTATTTCAGTACAACCATTTGCATCAGTAACGGTAACATAATGCGTTCCATCGCATAAACCTGAAGAGTTTACAGTCGTTTGTCCGTTTGTCCATAAATAAGTGTATGGAGCTGTTCCGTCAGTAACTGTAACTGTCGCAGTTCCATCGCATATTCCAGCTCCGGTTGCATCGGTATATGTAGTAATTGAAGCCGAAAGAACAACAGGTTCATTTACAACTATTGATGTTGTTTCAGTACAAGAATTAGCATCTGTAACAAGTACAGAATATGTTCCTGCAGGAATGCTTGATAAATCTTGTGTTGTATAAGTTCCAGCATTCCAATTATAGATGTAAGGTGTGGTTCCTCCTATTACGGTTAGATTAACCGCTCCAGTAGCATTTCCATTGCAATCGACATCGGTTGCGGTATATGTAAGAGACAAAACAGCAGGTTCTAAAATAACTACTGATGCTGTGGCACTACAACTATTATCATCGGTTAAGTTAAGGCTGTATGTTCCGCCAGATAATCCTGATTGATCTTCTGCAGCGGGAACTAAACCGGAACCAGTTGCTGTTGACCATAGATAAGTGTATGGGCTAGCACCTCCCGTTACAGTAATGGTAATTGCTCCATTATCGTTTCCATTACAATCAACATTTGTAGAACTATTAACTGTAATTGTTGGAGCTCCAGCATCGCTGATATCAACAGACATTGTTTCAATACATCCGTTTGCATCAGTTACTTGAACATCGTAAGTTCCTGATGTTACTCCAGTGATTGTGCTGTCGGTTGTTGTGTTTTCCCAGAAATATGTATATGGATCAACACCACCAAGAGCATGAATTGTTGCAGAACCATTATTATTATTACATGTAGAATTTACAATAGTGGTATCTAATACGATAGCTGTCGGTTCTGTTATTGTTTCCGAAAAAGTAAACTGACAAGAATTGGCATCAGTAACCGTAATATTGTATGTACCAGCTAACTGAGCCGTCAAATTTGGTGAAATAATAGAATTTGTTCCGGTATATTGATAAGATCCTGTACCACCTACTGCAAGAACGCTAATTTGTCCAGTTGAAGCTCCATTACACAATACATCGGTTACTGTGGCAGTTGCTGTCAATTCGGTAGGTTCTGAAACTGTAACGCTTGTATTGGTTGTACAAGAATGCGAGTCAGTAACTGTAACACTGTATGTTGCAGGTAAAACATTCGTTAAATCTTGTGTAGTTTGACTACCTCCCCATAAATAGGTATATGGTGCTGTTCCTCCTGATACTAATAAATCTACCGTTGGAACAATATCGCCATAACAAGCAACAGAAATAGGGTTGATACTCGCTAATAAATTAGCAGCAGGTTGTAAAACAGAAATATTTGATAAAACACTTTGACAAGCATTTCCGTCAGTTACCGTTAAATAATATGAGCCTGCATATAAGCCAGTAATATCAGCAATATTGTTTGTATAAGCTGTTGGACCAGTCCATGAATATGACAACAAACCTGTTCCGCCTATAACTGTAATATCGATTGCTCCAGTATTTCCGCCACGACAAGCAACATCGGTTACTAAAGTATCAATTGTTATTGCATTAGGTTCAGTAATTACAATACCGCTAAGATTATCTTGGCATCCATTATCATCGGTTACCGTAACAGCATATGTATTAGGACCTACATTCGTTAAATCTTGACCAGTAAAGCCTGAACTCCAACTATAAATATATGGGCTTGTTCCGCCAATTACTGTAATGTTTACATTTGCATCGTTTGCACCAAAACAACTAACATTATTTGAAGTAGTTAAACTTGCTTGCAATTCACTAGGTTCAGTAATCACAACCGAAATAATAGCTGTACATAAATTAGCATCGGTTACGGTTAACGAATAGGTTCCTTCGATTAATCCGCTTTGATTCGCTTGAGCAGGAATTAATCCTGAACCATCAAGAGTCGACCATAAATAAGAATATGGTGTTGTTCCGCCTGAAACGATAACATTATTAATAATTCCATCGTTTCCGCCAAAGCAACTAACATTCGTTTTTGTATTCGTAATATTTAGTGCGTTTGGTTGAGTAATTGTTGCTGATAATATTGATTCGCAAGAATTAGCATCCAAAACTGTTACTGTGTAAGTATTTGGTGACAAATTTGTAATTGTTGCTGTTACTTGACCAGTCGCCCATGTATAAGTATATGGAGTTGTTCCTCCAGAAACACTAACTGCTATTTCTCCATCTGCAGCTGCATTGCAAGAAATATCAGTATCCAAAATACCTGTAACTAAAGGTGTTGGTTCTGAAATCACCACCATTGCTGTATCGCTACAAGCACCTTTGTTAATCGTAATTGTATATGTTCCGCCTGATAAACCTGAGGCAGTTGGAGCTGTTCCGCCTGAAGGCGACCAAGTGTAAGTTGTTGCTCCAACAGGCCCGCCTGAATATGCTGCAATCGCACTACCATTGGCGTCTCCATTACAAGACACATCATTATGAGAAGATATTGAAGCTACTAATTCAGTAGGCTGTGTAATTGTGAATGGAAGTACCAATTCGCAAGAATTTGCATCAAAAATTGTTACAAAATAACTATTTGCCAATAAATTAGATTCTGAAATTGCAGTTCCAGCAGAAGAAGACCATGCATATGTATAGCCTGGAGTTCCTCCAGAAGGTGCATTCACAGTTGCTTCACCATCGTTATCTCCAAAACAAGTTGCATTTGTAACTGTAACAAATGATGAAATAGCTGTTGGTGCTGTAACTATTGCAGATGTATTAACGGAAATACCATTAGCATCAACAACTGTAACTGTATAAGTTCCTGCTGTTAAACCAGAAGTCGTAGTGTGAGAAAGTCCTGTAGTATCGGTAACGCTATCACCACTCGACCAAGTAACATCATACGGAGAAACCCCACCTGATATGGTTACAGTTGCGGTTCCTTCGCTAGAAGCATTACACAAAGGAGGTGTTGTTGTTGTTGAAATAGATAAAGAACTTGGTTCATTTACAGTTACTGTTGCTGTTGTGGTACAACTGTTAGCATCGGTTAATGTAACAACATAAGTTCCATCACATAAATTTATTGCAGTAACCCCTGTTTGAGAACCTGTAGAAGCAGGCCAAGCATAAGTGTAAGGTGTTACTCCTCCACTTGCAACAGATACTGTTGCATCTCCATCACAAACGCCAAAAGCACTTGCATCGTTCGCTGTTGCTGAAGCAAATAAAGCGGTTGGTTGATTAATTGTAACCGAACCGGTTGCTTGACATCCTTCGGCATCGGTTACAGTTACTCCGTAAGGACTACCCACAACTGATAAATTTAAGGCAGTGACCGAAGATGATCCACTTGACCAAACATATCCGTATGGAGTTGTTCCTCCTGAAACAGCAACAGAAGCCGTTCCAGATGTACCTCCGTTACATAAAACGTCTGTTCCGGTTGCCGTTGCAACTAATTCGGCAGGCTCTGTAATAACTGCTGTTGCAGTTGTTGTACAACCTTCGGCATCAGTTACGGTTACGATTGAATTTCCGTCAGAGAGATTGCTTACACTTGCTGTTGTATTTCCAAGTGGCCAAGCATAAGTATATACTGGACCGGCAAATGGTGTTCCTCCGGAAACGGATACGGTTGCAGTTCCATCGCTTCCATTATAACAACTTACATTCTGACTTGATGTGATTGAAGCAGTCAAAACTGTTGGTTCGGTTACAAGTATGCTACCAGAAGCTGTACAAAGTCCATCGTTGATTGTTACGAAATATGTTCCATTTTCTAAATCAGAGTAAGTAGAATTTGGAGAAACTGTGGTTTCAGTATATCCAGCAGGACTCCAAACAAATGTATATGTTCCAGTACCTCCAGCTCCTGTTGCTGTGATAGAACCATCGGTTCCATTAAAACAGCTTACATGATTGTTAACCACCAAACTTACGGTTGGAGCACCTGAAGCCGTAACAGTTGCCGTAGCTGTTGCCGTACAATTGTTATCATCGGTTGCTGTAACAGTGTAAGAACCAACAGCCAATGCCGTAATGGTTGCAGTACCATCTCCAGCAGGAGTTCCTGCCCAATCGTAATCGAAAGAGCCAACTCCCCCAGAAACAACAGATACAGTTGCTGTTCCATCGGAACCTCCACATAAAGCCAACGTACTATCCGTAGTTAAAATAATTTGAGCAGGTTCTGATATTGTTTCAAAATAATAAGCTTCACAACCATTATCATCAGTAACTGTTACATTATAAGTCCCTTCTGATAATCCTGATGCAGTGGCAGTTGTTTGGAAAGAAACATCGTCCCAGTCGTAATCATAAGGAGGGATTCCTCCAGAAGGCGTAACAGTTGCTTCACCATCTGCTCCATTGTAACAAGTTGCATCAATTGCACTTGTTGTTGCAGTAACTACAGAAGGTTCGATAACTTCTGCGACTGTAGTAGAAGCTAATGGAGCCATACAACCATTGTTATAGGTTGACCAGCCACCATCGTATGAAAAACTTACAGCATCTCCATCATCTTTTTCTGGAAGATAAAATGGGTAGTATGTTACAGTATCTGCACCACAAGAGCCACCAAATGAAATTATCAAATCTCTTCCATTTAATGGATCAACATCAGTATTCCCAAAATGTCCTATGGTATTTCCTGCACATTGGAATACAACATATACGTTGTGATCTAAGGTTGTAAAATCAACCGCAGAAATATCCAAGTCTGTACTTGTAATAACAAGAACTTCTGCACCAGCAGGAATGCTCCCTGCAATAGGTTCAATTAAAGCTCCGCCTCCTGTAATCGTTGCATTTGTATTTGCCACAAAAGTAGGGTCGGTACACACACCTTGCCATGAGTTTGAAGGCCAATCAATAACTAAGGTAGAAGTATTAACTGCACTTGAACCAACATTAAAAGTTACCATTTCTTGCAAACCTTCTTGTGTTCCTCCACAGGAATTAACTAAAATATCGGTAATTTCGAAACATGAAGTAATAGGAGGTGCGACTAATAAAGCCGTACAATTATTTACATCGGTTACTGTTACGGTATATGTTCCAGCAGATAGCCCTGAAATTGTATTTGTACTTGAAGCTGAAGCATAAGTATCAGCCCCTGGAGTCCATTCGTAATCGTAAGGAGCGGTTCCTCCGTTTACACTTACCGTTGCTGTTCCATTGTTATCACCATTGCAATCTAAGGTAGAACCACTAGTTGCAATAACCATTTCGTTTGGCTGTGTAATTAATATGGTAGTTGTAGCTGTACAAGAATTATCATCAGTTATTGTAACCGACGCTATTCCAGAAGGTAAAGTCGTTGCTGTAGCTATAGTTTGTCCATTCGACCATAAATAATCAATTGTTCCTGTTCCGCCAGAAGGTGTTGCGGTTGCACTTCCGTTTGAATAGCCATAACAAGTTGCATTTGAAACTAATGTAGCTGTTACAGTTGGTCCAGAAAGACTTCCAACAGAGAAAGGCTTAGATAAGAAGCATGCATTTCCATCAGAAACCGTAACGGTATAAGAATTTGCAGCCAAATTACTTTCTGTAGCTGTTGTATTTGCTGAAGAAGACCAAGCGTACGAATAAACACCATTTCCTCCTGATACTCCAGAAACAGTTGCAGAACCATTCGTAGCTCCACAAGTTGCACTTGACGGAGTAACTGTAAATGCGATTGCATTAGGTTGGGTAATAGAAATTCCTAAATTGGTATATGTACATGAATTACCATCGGTTATGGTAAGATTATAAGTTCCTGCTGTTAATACTATTTGACTTGATGCTCCAGCAACAATTCCTGAACCGCCAACAGTTGACCATTGGTATGTGTATGAGCCTGTACCACCAGAAACAGACGATGTTGAAATGGCACCGTCATTATCGCCATTACAAGAAACATCGGTATCAGTAACTGTTGCTGTAATTGCATTTGGTTCGTCCACAACAATGCCACTCAAAACAACTTGACAACTATTTGCATCGGAAACCGACACAGAATACGTTCCGCCATCTAAATTGGAATATGTAGCGGTTCCGTCTCCAGTAAAACCATTTGGAGCCCAATTGTAAGATATAGCTCCAGTTCCGCCACTTGCTGTAACGGTAGCTTCTCCATCGTTGGCTCCATTACATGTAACATCGGTTGCCACAGCACTAGCTGATAAAACAGTAGCTGGTTGATTAATTGTAAAGGAAACAGCACTGCTAGTACAGCCCAAATTATCGGTAATGGTTACTGAATATGAGCCAGCCGCCAAGCTTGAAATGTCTTGAGTAGTTGCTCCATTAGACCATAAATAACTAGAATATGTTCCCGAGCCACCACTTGGAGTTAAATTAATAGCACCTGTTGAGTTTCCGCGACAAAGCACATGAGTTAAAACGGCAGTTCCTGAAATTGCCGTCCCATCGTCAACGGTATATGTTGCTGTTGCATTACATGCTCCAATATTATCGGTTACCGTAATATTATATGTGCCAGCCGATAAACCAGAATAAGTTGCTGTTCCATCTCCAGTAAATCCATTTGGAGCCCAATTGTAAGTATAAGGAGCTGTTCCGCCTGTTCCTAATACCTGAACAGAACCATTGCTTCCATTATAACAAATTGCATCGTTTAAATCGACAAGTGAAATGCTAACTCCGGTAACGGTGAATGACAAGCTATTTCCCAATACTGTATTTGAACAAGCATCAGTAACATCATCAACAAGGTTTAAGGAATACGATCCACCCTGTGTTAGTGCAGTATTTAGTGTAATTGTATATGATTGGTCATTTGTTGTTCCATTTACTCCAACGACATTTGTTATAGTGTATGTATTTGCCCCTTGAGTAACCGTAAAATCGGCAATACCAACAGAAGACGCTAACACAACCTCGTTGAAATCAAACGTTATTGTATTTTCTCCGCAAGCAGGAGCACTTGT
>MGSU01000238.1:11377-12479 GCA_001799195.1 Deltaproteobacteria bacterium RIFOXYA12_FULL_61_11
ATGCCGGCCATCATCAGACCGTTGGAGAGCGCTTGAGGATCGCCCGAGAGGAAGAACGGTACGGCGATACCGGCCCCGATCAGAGCGGTCACGGCTACGGTGGCGACGGCGATGGCTCCCCGTTTCTTGCGCAAATTGCGTAGACCGTCCCAGAAGGGCTGAGTCCGTTGCTGGTAACGTTGCTCGTCGGAATCGAGGGTCTCGAGGTCTGCACTGAAGTCTTGGTAGGCTTGTTCGATGAAGGCATCATAGGCGAGGGAACCACCGTGATAGGCCGGGGTATTCTTGCAACGTTCGACGGTATCCCGTGGAGCGCGGTGGAGGTCGGCGCGGGAAGCATCCAGGCACAACAGCGCTTCGATCGTGGTGTATTGGACACAGGTTCCCAAGGCCGGACGCCATTGTTCGGTCTGCCGGCCGGCATGCTCGAGGATCAGCAGGGTGGCACAGCCCTGGGCTAGTGGGGAAGCAAAGTCTTTCCTCATTGCCGTGAGCTCGCGCTCGTCGAAGACGCCGCTTTCTCTCAGGACTTGTTCGAAGTGGACATCTCCGCGATCGAGCCAGTTACGGAGCTTTTTCACCAGGGGATTATCATCGGCAGAGGCGGAGGTGGCGAGGAGGCAAAGGGCCAGGAGGAGCCACATTCCGAGGCAGGAAGAGCGGGGGTGAGTAAGCATGAGGTTCTCCAGAGGAGTTGGCTCCGATTGGCCTTAATGCAGGAAATAGACCGATTGAATTGATAGTGAAAACAAATAATTAAACTACCTTAGGAGCCGGTGGGACCATGTGGTCGCAGGCGGGGTTGGCCTATCTCGGCGTGCACCCGGTTGAAGAATCGATTGGTGTGCCCTGCGGGCTAATACAGTAGCGAGGATCGCCGAATTCGTTCCAACTCGCGCCGGGGCCGCAGAGTTTCAGGCATCTCTTGCACTCTGGTTGGTCCGGTTCCCGGATTTTGCCGCAGGTGTCGAGGATCTCGGCTTTTTCGGCAGCGCCTATGGGTTCGCAGCCATTGGTCACGGCATTCCCCTGGCGCGGGCGATCCCAACTCTCGGCGCAGGTACAGGCCACTCCATTGAGCCAGTCGGTGTCCGTTCGAATA
>MGSU01000238.1:12485-32878 GCA_001799195.1 Deltaproteobacteria bacterium RIFOXYA12_FULL_61_11
CGTTGGGCGCCGAAGAGGCAATCGAGGCAGAGTTCGCGCAGTTCCGTCCCCAGACCTTCGCACTCCGCGCAACTACCGGGCGGTGCAATTGTTGGGCATCCGTTTGCGGTGACGGGATCAGGGGTTGGCTGCACCGTTCCTCCCCAGCCTTGGTCCGACGAATCGTCCCCTCCCGTGGTCCCGCTCAGGGGATCGCCGGCGTCCGTGGTTGGCGCTGGGGTTATCGGTTCTTCGGTCGGGGCCTCGGTCTTGGGCATGCAGTACCCGCTCAACACATCACAGAACTGCTCCGAGGGACAACTCTGGCTGGTACAGGCCAACCTCGGCAGAGTTGGAGCGGCTTCTCTAGCACTGCCGCCATCTCCCTGGCTGCAGGAGAGGGTTACCAGCAGTGCGAAGAAGGGCAGCAGGAAGCGGTTCATGAGCGTGGCGGCTGTTGCAATGCTAAGCGATAGGCTTCTTCGTAATTGCGGACCAGTTTTTCCCAGGCGAAGTGCTCGGCAAGGCTCTCGACGTGGTTGCGGAGGAAGATGCGCTCGCGCTTGGACATATTGACAAAGGAGAGGAGTTGATAGGTCAATTGGTCCGCGGCTTCGTCGAAGTCGCGGTCGTTGCGTTTGACCACGGTGATGCCGTTGCCGATTTCCTCGGGAAGATTGCGCATGACATAGGTGCCGAAACCCGCCAGATCGCTGGTAATGGCTGGAACACCGCTGGCGATGCATTCCAAGGGGGTGTAGCCCCAGGGCTCATAGTAGCTGGGAAAGATACCGAGGTGACAGCCACGCACGAACTGGTTGTATTCCATATTGAAGAGGGGATTGGTGGTGGTGATGAAGTCCGGGTGGTAGATGACCCCGACCGGGTCTTCGGGTTTGTTGAACAGTTCGGCGCGGCGCAGAAAATTGAGTACCTCGTCGTTGCGATCATCGACCAGGTTGTGGGTGACGATGATCGGGAGGGTACTGGTCTTCCAGCTCTGCACGATGCGCCGGTAGCGCAGCCGCCAGTACTCATCGACGAAATCGTTGAGTTGAGGGAACTGCTGGTCGTAGTGGGCCGTGGCCTCGTAGAACAAGCGCTCGCCGATCTGGTCCTTGATCGCCCGCACGGTGTTGTGGATCTCCTCCATGGCGGCACGGGATTCGAACACCTGAGGGTTGATGGTGTGGTACGGTCGTTTGGTCACGATGAAGAGGATGATCTTCTTGGTCATGCACTTGCGCTTCATCCTGGTGTTGAGGCGCCGCATGGCCTCGAGCACGAGGTCGTAGCCCTTGTTTACGAACTCGTAACGCCCGGCGGTGAAGAAATAGAGGGTTTCGTCGAGGTCGAAGGAGTAACTGTGGAAGAAGTGGGCCATGACGAAGGTATGGATGCGCTCTTTGTAGCGTTGGTGCAGGTTCTGGACTTCGTGCGTGACGGCAAAGCGTTTGATATTGAGACCGTTGGGCAGGATGACCTCAGGTTTTCGTCCGAGCAGGGCCTCGCACTCCCTGCCGGTCACCTCGCTGACCGTGGTCAAGACATCGGCATGTTGCGCGGCCATACGTTCGATGTGCACCTGAGTTTCGATACCGTAGTGCTTGGCTGCGTCCTGGACATCGACGGTGTAGAGGTTCTGGTAGAATTGCACGTCGTTCATGGCCAGGTAGCGGCCTAGTTGGGTGGCGTGCGTGGTGAAGACGCTGCGCAGAGCCGGACAGTCGAGTTTGGCGAGGTCGGGGAGACAACTCGCGGCCAGCCATTCGTGGAAGTGGGCGATGACCGGACGCTTACACGTCTTCCGATTGGCGAGTTCGGCCAGGAATTGTTTGACCATCTCTCCGAAGGCCAGGATGTTGTTGACCAATTCGTCCTGGACGGAACTGTCGATGCGGTAACTGTCCCAGAGGATGTATTTGAGGTCGTTCAGCCTGGTTTCTGCGCAGGCCGGGTTGAGGAGGACTACCCTCGGTTTGCCGGTGACCAGCCAGCGGCCGTAGAGGACGTCGAGGTTCTGTTCGCGCAGGCGTTTGACCGCTCTACCGAAGGGGTCTGAGAGATCGTCGATGACCTCGAACTCGGCCATCACCCGGTCGTCGAGGTAGGGCCCCACCAGGCAATACTGGTCGCCCCAGTGTTCTACCATGGCGGCGACCTTGGAGCGGATGACCGTGTAGATGCCGCCTACCTGGTTGCAGACTTCCCAGGCGATCTCAACCAGCAAGGGTTCGTATAGGCTCTCCATCGCTCCCCTCCCGACCCATGAAGCCGCCGTTCGAGGTCTCCACCGGATTATCGCGGCATCGAGTCCTCTTCGGTAGGACCTGCTCCGAGTTCGACCTTGCCCTTGACCTTCAGGTGACGGCCCAGGACCTGGTAGAGTGACAACCAAGCCCTGGCCTCTCGGTTGTCTTGCTCGGCTCGGGTCAGCATTCCCGGTACATGCCGTCGACCGAACTCGAAGTAGCTATTCTGAGCCTGCCATAAATCGAGCTTAATGCCCAGTCTGGAGAGAGTTCCGAGGAAGATGATCAAATTGCGCAATAATTCGCGTCGCCACGGTTCGGTCTCGAGTAAGTGGACGAGATCATTAGCCTTAGACGAAGCATGGAACCCGAGAATCTCCCGGTCGAGTGGAACTCCCCATTTGCGAACCTCTTTGGCCAAGGTTAACAACCTGCGCATATCATTCTCCTGACCCTGGAAGAAGCTCTTGAACTTCTGGTTGAGAACGAATTGAGCGACGTTCTTGAGGACCCAGGGGAGGGGGATATCCAGGGAAGTGACGAAGTTCATGAACGGGACGTTGGCTGCATAGTGTTGGTCGAGAGAGTCCTCGAGCTGTTGGATGGAGCGTCTACGGATTCTCTCGATGACCTTGCGTTGTTCATCGCGGAAGAGATGCCAGAGGGAATAGTTATGGTTCTCGAAATGGTGGTCGAGTTGCCTGATGACCTCGGGGATATTGCTGCGTTTGAATTCCGTGGTGATGTCGGTGCGCATTTCGTTGAAGGCGCCGTTGGTACGGGTGCGGCGTACTCCGCCGATGACGTTGTGATCTCCGAGGTGGAGTACGGCGAAGCTGATAGTCCCGGTCGCGAGCGTAATATCGGAGCGCAACAAGGCCTTGCCGATGACCAGGGACTGATTGCCGGCCTCGAGCTTGTAGAACTCCTGCATGCTGGCATGATAACAATAGATACGGGACTCTTCGGGGTAGTCGCGGAAGAGAGACGAAATGGCGCAGTGGGCCCCGACGCGGAGCAGGTCGACGCAGTAAGGCGCAATATGTTGCTGGTAGAATACCCCGGCATCCCTGTATTCGGGGACATTGCTACGGGCTTGCCGCAATCGGCGTATGACTTCAGCCTCGCAATCCAGACCGAGAGCATCCTGGGCGAGTTGGATGACGCGTTTGGCATAGGCGAGGATCTGGGCCGTCTCGAGTCCCGTGACTTCATCGAAGAACCAACCGCAACTCGTGTACATGAGCAGGGCGTTGCGTTGCATCTCGAGGAGTTGGAGGATGCGTTTGTGGTCCTGTTCTCCAAGCCGGGGTTGCAGGGTGAAGCCCTGTAAAAAACGCTCCCTATGGTCTTCCGAGCGATCGAGTATCACATTGATGTACTCGTCACGCTTATGCCAGGGATCCTCGACGTAGTGCCCCAAGGCTTCTTCGAAGGGGCCGGCGAGGGTGTCACGCAGCCAGTCGAGGGCCTCGCGCAGCGGGGTTCGCCATTCCTGGTGCCATCCGGGGTGTTGCCCCGAATTGCAGCCGCAGTTGCTCCGCCAACGTTCGATGCCGTGGCAACAGCTCCAGGAGGTGTTCTCGCGCACACGGACGAGGTACTCGGGCGGGTGGAGTTCGAGGAATTGGCCATAGACGGTGATGGTGGCGAGGCCGCGACTCTCCAGGAAATGCAGAGCGTAGGACAGCGCCATCTCTCCATAGCGATGGTGATGCCCGTAACTCTCTCCATCGGTGGCGATATGCACGAGTTGAGGCTCCTCGCCCCGTCCGAAGGCTGAGGCTAAACGATGGGCGAAGGTTTCGCCGCTGTTGAGAAGGCCTTTGAAGGCGACCTCTTGCGCTATCTCGCCGTTGTAGAAGAACACGGCGATGGATTGGCCCGAGGGGAGGTCGAGGCGATAGGATCTTGTCAGATCGAGGGCTTGGCCCTCTGCAGGGGTCCAGTGTTCGGCTCCTGGGGCTTGGAACTCGATGGCCTGCCAGGGAGCGAGGACGACGAAGAGGATGCCGTGCTCCGCAAGGATCTCGAGGGTTTCGAGGTCGACAGCGGTTTCTGCCAACCACATACCTTCCGGCGCTCGCTTGAATCTGAGTTCGAAATCACGAATACCCCAGCGCACTTGGGTGATCTTGTCCCTGCGGTTTGCGAGGGGCATGATCACGTGGTTATAGACCTGGGCCATGGCCGGGCCGTGACCGCCATAGTGCTCTTGCCCCTTGCGATCCGCCTCGAGAATGGCCTGATAGGTACGCGGTTGATGTGCTTCCATCCAGGCCAGCACGGTCGGACCGAAATTGAAGCTGATTCTTTCGAAGTTATTGAGGATATCGATGATGGAACCCTCGCCGTCGAGGATGCGAGACGCGCTGTTCGGGGTGTAACACTCCGCGGTGATCCGTGCGTTCCAATCGTGATAGGGATAGGCGGAGTCCTGCAACTCGATTTCTTCAAGCCAGGGGTTTTCTCGGGCGGGTTGGTAGAAGTGACCGTGGATGCAGACATACCGGTTCATCGTGGTTCTCCCGAAGTTGTGTAGCCTTGTTGGCCGGATCGGTGCATTCCCGGCAGGGGAACCTGGGGTTCGTTAGAACAATGGAGCCACCCTGAATACCACGACCCCGAGTGGAGGCAAGGTCAGGGAGAGTGAGAAAGGCCTTCCGTGCCAAGGTGTTTCCTCTGCGTCGACCTTGCCGAAATTTCCCACCCCGCTGCCTCCGTAACAACGTGCGTCGGTATTCAAGATCTCGCGCCAGACCCCGCCCTGCGGTATGCCGAGACGGTACTGGTGTCTGGGAACCGGAGAGAAGTTACAGACGATGGCAAGAGTCTCCTCAGAGCGATCGGTCAAACGCAGGTAACTGAGAACATTGATTTCCGCTTCTTGATGGTCGATCCAGGCAAAACCCTCGGGTTTGGTATCGTAGAGGTGCAGTCCGGGTTCTCGACGATAGAGATGGTTGAGATCCATGATCAGAGAACGCATCCCCTTGTGGGCATCGTACTCCAGGAGTTGCCAATCTAGGCTGTGCTCGTGGTTCCACTCGGCCCACTGTCCGAACTCTCCACCCATGAACAACAGTTTTTTCCCGGGCAGGGTGTACTGGTATCCGAGCAGGAGGCGGAGATTGGCCAGTTGCTGCCAGGTGTCGCCGGGCATTCTGGAGATCAGGGAACCCTTGCCGTGGACTACTTCATCGTGGCTGAGCGGCAGGATGAAATTCTCATTGTAGGCGTAGATCTGACGGAAGGTCAGCTCGCCGTGGTGATGCTTGCGGAAAATCGGGTCGCGGTGCTGGTATTGTAGGGTGTCGTGCATCCAGCCCATATCCCATTTGAAGCCGAAACCCAGGCCGCCGCCGGTAACAGGTCTCGATACTCCCGGCCATGCGGTCGATTCTTCTGCGATGGTGAGGATGTCGGGGTGCCGAGCGTACAACTCTTCGTTCAATCGTTGTAAGAAATTGATCGCGGTGAGGTTTTCCCTGCCGCCGTATTCATTGGGAATCCATTGTCCTTCCTGCCGAGAATAGTCCAGGTAGAGCATCGAAGCGACCGCATCGACCCGGATGCCGTCGATGTGGAAGGATTCCATCCAGTAATTGGCGCTGCTGAGCAGGAAGCTGCGTATCTCGTGGCGATTGTAATTGAAGATCAAACTATTCCAGTCCGGATGGATACCTTGGCGAGGGTCCTCATGTTCGAAGAGGTGAGTGCCGTCGAAGAAACCGAGACCATGCTCGTCATTGGGGAAATGCGAGGGAACCCAGTCGAAGATGACGCCGATACCACGCCGGTGCAAATGATCGACCAGAGCTCGGAGGTCATCAGGATTGCCGTAGCGACTGGTGGGGGAAAAATATCCGGTCGTCTGGTAGCCCCAGGAACCGTAGAAGGGGTGTTCCATGAGAGGGAGGAACTCGACGTGGGTAAATCCCAGTTCCACGATATAATCGGACAGCCGATGCGCCAATTCGCGATAGGTCAAGGAACGGTTCCCCTCGATGGGTACCCGTACCCAAGAACCGGTGTGGACCTCGTAAATGCTGAGCGGCCGTTCGTAGACATTCAGGGTCTTGCGCTTCTCGAGCCATTCCTGATCGCCCCATTGGTAGCTGCTTTCCCAGACGACCGACGCCGTGCGCGGCGGCACTTCGGAATACCTGGCGAAGGGGTCGGCTTTGTCGACCCTATAACCATTGACCTTGCTCTGGATCCTGTACTTGTAGAGAGCACCGTGGCCCACCCCGGGGACGAAGCCCTCGAAAATGCCCGAGCTGTCGGAACGAGTGCGCAAGGGGTGCAGGGAACCGTCCCAAGCGTTGAAATCCCCTACAACCGCGACATGCTCGGCATTGGGTGCCCAGACGGCGAAGTGGGTTCCATGAACTCCGTCCACGGTCATTGGCCGAGCCCCTAACTTCTCGGCCAAGTCGGCATGGTTGCCTTGCTTGAACAGGAAGATATCATAGTCGCTCAGACGGGAGACATCATGTCGCATGCTTGACCTCGGTAACCACGGTACTCGAATCTAGTTCTCGGATTTCAAAGACCTCGATCACGCCACTCAGCCAAGATTTCTGTTTCGGCCGTGATCCAGTCGCTCGCTGCATCGCCTTCGTTCGCGGTCCTCTTCAGATAGAGGTAATAGGCGCGTTCTCGGATGAGCGGTTCGAGGGCTTTCCTGTCGGCAGGACTGACCGGGGCCTGGAGGGGACGCAGCGGCTTACGCAGGGAGGGGGAAGCCTCTTGTGGCATGGAGGCGACCTCGGGTTCTCGAGGCTGGGTCGACCGGGTTCTGGCCTTTGCCTCAGGGGCTTTGGCCGTCTTCTTGACTGTTTCGGTACCCGTTTTCTCGGTACCCGCTGTGGTGCTCTTGGTCGTGCTTCTCGCCATGATTCCCTCCTTCATCTTTCGGCGGTGGCCGAGGAACATCACTGTTCGGTGTATGCGGGAGGCAAGAGAGTGTCAAGCCGACTGACGGTCCGGTGCGTCGGGTCAGCCCGATGAACTGGGAAGAGCCGTTGGAGTGAGTTCGGCTGTCTTCGGACTCAACACCATCCGAACTCCGAGGAAACCCGATGGTCCTGAAGTAGGCAAAGAAGGCCAGACTGACGAAGACAGTTCCCACGATCCACGACAGTGACTTCCTACTCATGGGTCCTCCGATGCGATCGTTGGAGGTAGTCCGCGATCAACCGGCCGGCGATGCTCAGCCCGGTAGGTGTGGTCGGCAATCGGTCTGGGAGGAACCAGGCCGCTTCCACGATCTCGTCAGGACCTGGACGAAGTTTGCCACCTCGGCAATTGGCGCTGAAAGCCACCATGAGGCTGCTGGGGAAGGGCCAAGCCTGGCTGTAACAATACGAGAGGTTCTCGAGCTCGAGTCCGGTCTCTTCGAGGGCCTCGCGATGCGCAGCTTGTTCCAAGCTCTCCCCTGCCTCGACGAAGCCGGCAACGAGACTCCAGAGCTGGGGGGGGTGTCGGAGTGAACGCACGAGGAGGAGTTTTTCTCCCCTCGTGATCAAGAGGATGACCGCAGGGGCGAGGTGGGGGAAGTGATCTTGCCCGCACGTGGTACATCGCAGGGAACGTTCGACTGAGGCTCGGACCGTGGGGCTCCCGCACCTGCCACAATAGCGACGGGTCTGCCGCCAATGGAGGAGCTGGAAGGCAGTGGCGGTGAGGGCGAAGAGTTCTGTCGGCAGGGACGAGGTTAATTGGCGTAGCCGCGACCACCGCCATCCGGGAGGAGGGGAAAAGGACTCGAGGCACTCGTGGAGTTGGTACCGGGCGTCGCCCCAGGTGAAACGCTCGAGTAGCGGCGCCGCAAGTTGAGGAAAGGACGCCCGGAGTTCTTCGACCTTCGGCAAACACACCCCCTGCTGGAACTCCCGTAGGAGGAGATGGTCCTCCTGAAAACACAGGCAGGTCTCCTCGGACCGAGGCCTTCTCTCGTCGAATTCCATCGTTATCCTCCGAGCAGCCCCCAAGGAGCCGAAGGGTTTGCGGAGTGACCATAACGGATCACGGGGGCTGGATCAAGACTATGGGGTCCCCGAGAAGGAGACGAGGAAACCTTGATTCGGTTTATTTACGATAGCATGGAGGGGGGGCTACAGCTGGTTCAGGAACGCACGAACTTCTCGACCCACTCGGTGGTGACGGTCTTGGGCCGCTCGAGCGGCAGGCCGAGGGCGCGGTCCCAGATCAAGGAGGCTAGGACGCCCATGGCCCTGGAGACGCCGAAGAGCACGGTGTAGTAATCGTACTCGTGCATGCCGTAGTGGACCAAGAGGCAGCCGGAGTGAGCGTCGACGTTCGGCCACGGGTTGGCGGCCTTGCCGGCCTTGAGCAGGATATCGGGCACCACGTCATAGAGAGTGCTCACGACCTTGAAGATCGGGTCGTTGGGCAGGTGTTTGAGGGCGAACTCGCGCTGGGCGACGTAGCGCGGGTCGGTCTTGCGCAGCACGGCATGGCCGTAACCCGGGATGACTTGACCGGAGGCGAGGGTGTCTTCGCAGAACTTGGCCAGTTGTTCCTTGGTCGGAATGCCGCCGCCGAGCTTCTCTTGCACGTCCATGATCCAGCGAAGCACTTCTTGATTTGCCAGACCGTGCAGCGGGCCGGCCAGGGCTGCCATGCCGCCGGCCAAGCTGAGATACGGGTCGGACAGGGTGGAGCCGACCAAGTGGCAGGTGTGGGCGCTGGCGTTGCCGCCCTCGTGATCGCAGTGCAGGACGAGGTAGAGTCTCATCAGTTCTTGGAACTGCTCGTTGTTGAAGCCGAGCATGTGCGCGAAGTTGCCGCCCCAGTCCAGATCCTTGTTCTCGTTGATGTGCTGGCCGTTCTTGTAGCTGCGGCGGTAGATGTAGGCCGCGACCTTGGGCAGCTTGGCCAGGAGGTTCATAGTGTCCTCGTAGGCTGGCTCCCACAGTTGCTTTTTGTTGATACCCTCGCGGTACTTGCTGGCGAAGAGGGACTCGTTCTGCAGCGCGGTGATGCCGATGATGAACTGGCTCATCGGGTGCGTGTCGATGGGCATGGCGTCGAGGGTCTTTTTGATGTAGGCGGGCAGTTCCCCGCGTTTGCGCCATTCGGCCGTGATTTCATCGACGTCGGCCTTGGTCGGCACGTCACCGGTCAGGAGCAAGTAGAAGATGCCCTCGGGCAGGGGTTCTTCTTTGATTTTGGGCAGGCGCTCGCGGACCTCGGGAATGGTCATGCCGCGGAAACGGATACCCTCATTGGGGTCGAGGGCCGAGGTCTCGGTGACGATGCTCTTCACGCTGCGCATGCCGCCGTAGGCCTGCTTCACGGTGCACTCGGAGATGACCCGGTCACCGAAATCAGTGGTGAGCTTCTTCACGCGATCGCGCATCGGTTCGATCTTGCTGATGAACTTTTCCTTCAGTCGTGACATGGGGTCATCCTCCTCAATCCCTTCGGTGACAGACGGTCGACGGCACAGCTATCGACCGTGAATCTTGTAGCCGGGCCATCGGGGCTTGTCAAGGACTATCAAGACCCCGGCTGATTGTTTAACTATGTTGAAAATAAATGTAAAAAATGAGGTTGTTGTCTTCTGCACAAGCATGTTGCTCGGCTCGTGATCGGAGGTGTGGCACTGGAGCTCTTCTCGTTTCAGTAGTTCGGAGCGTACCGTCCAGAAACAGATGCGTTGCCCCCATTTGCTTGGACAACAAATTAAGATACAACAGAGGTAGAGCAACCGCAGGGACAACGCGGCATTAAATGTGTAGTACTGGATGTACAACATAATAGCAGGACCGCGAGTGGCTAAACATTTGATTATGTTGTTCCTGTTCCTGTTGCCACCTGGCAGTGGCAGAACAGCTCAGGACACTTTATTCGTAGAACCCTACGCGCCGCCCCCTTGTCCTGTGCAGGTCGCTCCTCTTGAGGGAGGAGCGATGGCCGCTCTCCTGGAGCGCGGTGCGCAGACCTCGGCGCGTGGTTGCCTGGAAAGGGATGCCGACCACATTCTCAAGACGGACCTCTTTTTCCATGCATTTGTCGATCATGTTCCGGCGAGAGGTCGGGTTCTTGTTCGGGCGTTTGTCGACCTGGTGTTGGTCTCGGAGTTGAACCGGATACGCGGCGCTGAAATCTTGCTACGTTTTGCCTCGGTACTCGAAGAGAGCGGTTACTACGCCTTGAGCGCTGAGGTGATCGGCCGTTGCATAGAGGAACCAGGTATCTTCGCGGGTCCCTGTCTCCTCGCGAGGGTCCAGCGCAGAGATCGAGCCCTGCTCGGGTTGCTCGAGGAGGCGATCGAGGTCGAAGGGCATGTCGAATTCTACATCCCCTTGGCAGAACAGTTGGATCTGCCGGGGCAGTTCGAGTATCGCCGCCACTATGTTTCCAAGCTTGACGGCAGCTTCTTGCGAAGTCGTATGACATTGATCTCGTTACTTGAAGGTGTTCCGACTGGGTTGGTGGATCCCGGACTTGCCACCCATTTCTTCTCCATCCTCGACAGGGATGACCTCGAGCTCGAGGTGCGAGCGCAGCTCGAGAATCGGCTCGGCCGCTGGCACTGGGCAGAGGGGCGAATGGACTTGGCTCGTAGTCTGTTCGAAGCCGCGCTCACCCATCAGCCGGATGACGATGCCATGATGTATGATCTGCTCGATTTTTTAGGTCAGGACTGGATCGCCCGTCAGGATCTACTCCACTGGAGCCACCCCGATTGCAAGGAGCCACTTTCGCCCGTCAGCGGTCGGGCCTTGGCCCGCTTGTTCCTTTCTGGTCGGAGAACCGAGGCAATAGCGTGCTTGGAACGCGACGCGGAAGCCCTCGATTGGATGGGCGGCTTCTTTGATGAGCTTCTCGATCACTTGCCGCTCATGCCGAGCGTGGTCCAGGCGTTCGTAGATCTTGTCAGGTCTACCCAGCTCCCCCCCGAACTCACTTGGCGCATGCTTCAAGGTTTTTCCTCAGTGCTCCGCCAACTCGGAGAGCAACGCGCCAGCCGATCCATCATGTTCTCCTGTCTGGCAGACCTTCACCTCCTGGCCAGCGGTTGTCTGGAACCCCTGGTCATGGAGGGATCTCCCCAGTTGCGGGGCCTGCTCGAACAGTCGGCAGTATGCGAAGGACACCCAGACATCCTCGTCCGTCTGGCTGCTCATTTCGATCCGCCCGATACGTTGGTTTTGAGGCGCCGTTACTTCTTACTGTTCGATACCCCCAGCGACCTAGAGCAGATGGCCATGGTCTCGCTCCTAGACGGGCTTTCTGGGGAGGATCTCGATTCGGTCCTGGTCGCGCGATTGTCGGAGTTGCTCCGAACACCCACGCTTGGTACGGCGGCACTGGGGAGGTTCGAACACCTGCTCGGACAGTGGTATCGACTGCACGGTGATATCGACAAGGCCTTGTCTCTTTTGGTGTCTTCCGTTCTTCATGCCCCGGGTGATTTTAGCTCTCTCTTCGACCTGTTCAGCCTGGCCAGTCAGCGGCCTCCGGTCGAACGCTGGACCGAGGAACCGCTGAGTGCCTTCCTGCAGGTACCGCGCAGGGTCGACGATCCGGAATTAGTCCCGGCCATCGAGATGCTCGCCTTCCACCACCCCCCCCATGGAGCGAGGTTGGCTCTGACCTGCCTCGAGGCTCACCCGAAGCACTTCGGCTGCCTGCGAGAGCTATTTCTCCTGGCCCGACAGCATGGTCCCCTCTCGCTCCTGCAACGGGCGGAACGGCATGTGAGAGAGAAGCTCGAGCACGATGAGACACTCTTCGAGTTGCTGCTGGGACTGGGAGAAGTGGAGCTGGCCGTCGAGCTGACGGCAGGACCGGCCTTCGCGGCCGCTCCGGTGGGATCTAAGGCTGCGATGTTGCGGCGGCTCGCCCAGGCCCAGCGCGATGCCCGACGTCCCCTCGACCGCAGTCGGCTTGTTCCTGGGGCTACCTCCAAGACCGTGATGGCCGACGCCGGCACCGAGCCGCCTCCTCCGAACATCCTCTTCGTGACCGTCGACGCGTTGAACTACCGCCACCTCGGCCACGCTGGTTACCAGCGGCAGACTACCCCGGCCCTTGATCGCTTCGCCCGGCAAGCAGTGGTCTTCGAACGCGCGTATTCACCAGCTCCGGCGACCCTCCCGGCGGGCGTGGTCTTTATTACCGGACGCTATCTCCAGGTCATTTCCAGCCCGGACATGGGTAATCTGCTCGATCAGAGCTACACCACCATGGCCGAGTACCTCCGTGCGGCCGGCTATCGCACGGTCAGCATCGTCGGGAACCACTTTTTCGGCCGCGGTACCGGCTTCGAACAGGGGTTCGACGCGGTCCACGACCAGGACCTCGGGGCCCGCCGGATGGTTTCCCTGGCCCTGAAGAACCTGGTGCAGGCCGAACACGGCCGGCCCCTCTTCCTGTGGATGCACCTCTTCGACCCGCATGCACCCTATACCCCACCGTTCGGGAACACGCTCGATACAAGGTATTATCCACCGTGGATCCCGGCCACGGGGCGAGGCAGACCCGCTGAACACGCCGGTCCTCCGATGCTGCCCCTGGCTCCGACCGATCTTCCCTTCCTCAGCTTCGGCTCATACGACGGGGTCCACGATAGCCTGCGCTGGTATTTCGACCGGTACGACGAGGAAATCCTCTCCACCGATCGTGCCCTGGCCCCGCTGCTCGACTGGGTGTTGGCCTCCCGGAACACGATCCTCGTCTTTAGTGCCGATCACGGCGAATCCATGGGGGAACACAATTTCTGGTTCGGGCACGGCAACTGTCTCTACAACGAAGAGCTCCGCGTACCTCTCCTCTTCTTCGATCCCGAGGACCCGACTCCAAGACGGATCCTGAGGCCGGTCGGGACCATCGACATCCTACCCACGCTCCTGCAACGCCTCGCCCTCCCCTCGGAGGGGCTCGAGGGGAAACCGCTTCTGGACCTCGGGCCGAGGGTAGTACCGCTCAAGGCCAAGATGTGGATCAATGGAGTCTATTCCGCCATGCTGGTCAAAGACGGTTACAAGTACCTCCTCCACCAGGCCGATCAACAGCTTCGGGAAGAGCTTTTCGTTCTCGGGGACGATCCCTACGAACGCCACAACCTCGCCAGGCAACGACCCCATGTGACGGCCAGCCTGCGGGCCTTGCTCAAAGAGGAAATCACCCACTACGAGCGCGCCGACCTCAACCCGGTCGAGGCGGCTCAAGTCTTCCCCGAGGACAGGTTGGAGATGCTACGTCAACTGGGGTACGTGCAGTGACGCTCCCACCGTTTCGAACCCTGACCATCCTCGGAATCCTATTCTCGTCCCTCGCGGTCGAGGCCGGCCCTCTGGGCGTCGGTGCCATGATCGGCGAACCGACCGGGCTCTCGGCCAAGCTCTGGATGGGGCCAACCACGGCCCTGCAGCTCGGCGCGGCCTGGTCCTTCCGCCGTGAGCCCTCGTTCCAGGTCCACCTCGATTACCTCTTTCACAACCTGGCCGTGTTCAAGACGCCGATCGCCGCGGTAGCTTTCTATGTCGGTATCGGAGGGCGTTTTTCCCTGCTCGAGGAAGACCGCTTCGGGGTGCGCTTCCCCCTGGGACTCGCCTATGCCTTTCCCCGCGTGCCCGTGGACCTCTTCCTCGAACTGGTGCCGATCCTGGAGCTCCTGCCGGCGAGCGAGTTCCACGCCGGAGCGGCCCTGGGGGTGCGCTACTACTTCTGAGCGCACCGGCCCGAGGGCCAGGACGACACCGCGGGTGGAAAAGAGGGGAGGGTGAGGGGAGGTGTTCAGTAGCATGAAACCTATATATACCATGGGATTACGAAATAGTTTTTCCTGTTTCCCTACTTGGCATATCTTGTGCTTTGCCGTCTCGCGTCCCCAGCGGGAGCCCGCGGAGCCTGGATGTCGGCCGCGCCTCCTCCACCGTCTCAGGCCCCCCCTCGAGACCGGACCCGGGGCAGCCGCTCCGCGGCTACCGGGGTTCCCCCTGGCGACGTCTTCACCCGCATGCCGTGAACCATTCTCCACGACCGAGGATCATGTCCGGACACTTACCGCGTGGAGCCTGGGGTTGGGCCCTGTACGATTTCGCCAACTCGGCTTTCCCGACCACGGTCATGGCCGGCTTCTTTCCCATCTTCTTCAAGGAATACTGGAGCGCGGGTGTGGCTGCGAGCACGGCTACCTTCTGGCTCGGCGCGAGCGTCAGTGTGGCCAGCCTCGTGGTGGCGCTGGCCGCACCCTTGCTCGGTGCCAGAGCGGATGCGACCGGTCGGCACAAAGCCTTCCTCCTTGCCGCCATGCTCGTCGGAATAACGGCCACGCTGGCGCTGGCCCTAATCGGCCGAGGTGCCTGGCCTTCCGCCGCGTTCGCCTATGTACTCGCCCTGGCCGGGTTCCTCCTGGCCAATGTGTTCTACGATTCCCTGCTGGTGCCGCTCTGCGGGGGTGAAAAGCTGGACCTCGTCTCCGGGCTCGGTTACGGCCTCGGCTACCTCGGCGGCGGGTTGCTGTTCCTGCAGAACGTGCTCATGGTCCAACACCCCTCCTGGTTCGGCCTGGCCGACGAGGCCGCCGCGGTGAAGGTTTCCTTCCTGCTCGTCGGTGGATGGTGGCTGCTCTTCTCCCTTCCCCTCTTGCTCGGTCCGCTCGGACGGGAAGCCGGAGAACGCTTCCGTCCAGCTCTTCCGGGGTGGTCCACCCTCCGGGCCCTCTGCAGAGAAGTGCTGCACCAGCGTCAGTTGCGGCTGTTCCTTTTAGCGTATTGGCTCTATATCGACGGAGTGGACACGATCATCACCATGGCCGTGGATTTCGGCAAGAACCTGGGCTTCTCGACCGGAGACCTCATCGGTGCCCTGCTCCTGGTCCAGTTCACCGGTTTCCCCTTCGCCCTGTTGTTCGGTTGGTTGGGGGGACGGGTCGGACCGCGCACCGGCATCCTCTTGGCCGTCGCCGTTTATCTCCTGGTCACCGTCTTCGCAGCCAACCTCGAGACAGCCCCGCTCCAGTTCCTGGGCTTCGAGTTCAGCCAGTTCCACCTCCTGGCCCTGCTCCTGGCCATGGTCCAGGGGGGTATCCAGTCCCTCAGCCGGTCCTATTTTGCCCGGCTGGTGCCGCCGCATCGGGCCGCCGAGTACTTCGGATTGTACAACCTGCTTGGGAAGTTCGCCGCCATCCTCGGTCCGCTGCTCCTTGGCATCGTGGTGGGTCTGAGCGGCAACCCGCGCGCCGGGATCCTCTCCGTGGCCCTGCTCTTCCTGGCCGGAGGCGCTGTGCTTGTGACCTTGCCCGAGGAGTCTCGGGCATGAAGGAACGTGGATCCTGGCGCATCGCCCTCGTTTCGGCCGCGATCCTGTGCCTGGAGTTGGCCTTCATTCGCCTCGTTCCGGCCGAGGTCCGAGTCATCTCGTACTTCACCAATCTGCTCCTCATCGCTGCCTTTTTCGGCCTTGGGCTGGGCTGCATCCTGCAAGGCGCGAGGTCCGTGGCCCTCTGCTTCCCACTCGGACTTTCCCTGGTGCTCGGCTTCGTCCTGCTCGGACGGGGGCTGGTCTTCCATGACGCCGCGGCCGAGGTACACTATTGGATCCAATACAAAAACCTCGGCCGACTCGCCCCTGACCTGCCCCTGTTCCCGGCTGCGGCCGCGATACTCTGTTGCGCGGCCCTGCCCTTCGTTGCCCTCGGTCAGACCTTGGCGAGACTGATGGCCCGGCAGGCGCGTCTGCCGGCGTATGGCTGGGACCTCCTCGGGAGCCTGCTCGGTACCATCCTCTTCTCCCTCTCGGCGAGTGTATGGTTACCTCCCTGGCTCTGGCCGCCGCTGTGTGCCCTGGCTTGGATCGCGGCTGCGAAACCCGGATTTCGCATCGGCTCAGCCGCGCTCCTGGCCGGTCTTGCCTTCACGGTCCTCGCCCACAGCGACCATCCTGCCGTTTGGAGCCCCTATTACCTTGTCCAGCACCGCCAGGAGCCCGGGGGCCTGCGCGTGTGGGTCAATGCCAGTTTCCATCAGTACGCCCTCGATTTCGACGCCACCTCGGACAAGGCCTCGAACCCGGTCGAAGCCCTGGTCCGGAAGTGGGAGATACCCTACCGCATCGCCAAGCGCATGCAGCCGGGACATTTCGCACCGCGGGTCCTGGTCCTGGGAGCGGGGACGGGCAATGATGTCGAAGTGGCCCTGCGCAACGGCGCGAGCGAGGTCGTGGCCGTCGAGATCGACCCTGCCATCCTCGAACTCGGCCGCACGCTGGCGCCGGGAAAACCCTATGCCGATCCCAGAGTGCGGGCCGTGGTCGACGATGCCCGGCACTTCCTGCGCAGCGAAGAGGGCAGGTACGACCTCGTCGTCTTCGGGACCCTCGATTCCCAAACCCTCCTGCAGCACCAGGCCAACCTGCGGCTCGAGAGTTATGTCTACACCACCGAGGCCCTGCTCGACGCCCGACGCATCCTTGCCCGGGACGGGTTGCTGGTCGTCTACTACTCGGTCTTCAAACCCTGGCTTTGGGATCGCCTCCTGGCCACGGTCCGCTCGGCCTTCGGGGTTTCGACCAGGCTCTACCGGACCGAGGACCAGCGCTTGTTCAACACCATCATCCTGGCCGCTGACCCCGAGAATGCCGCCTTCGCCGCGCTGCCGGAGGGTATACCCCTGGCGGAGGAGGTCGGTGCGACCACGGACGATTGGCCCTTCGTCTATTTGTCGAGGCCGACCATCGCCCCTTTGTACGGCCAACTCTTCCTGCTCGTCCTCGGTCTCCTCGCAGCGGCCCTCCTGCTCCTTCGCCGGGTTTCGCCGGGGAGGGGTTGGTGCCCGGACCTCCTCTTCCTGGGAGTGGGCTTCACCCTGTTGGAGGCGGCGGCCATCGTGCGCCTTGCCCTGGTCTTCGGCAATACCTGGACGGTCAATGCCGTGGTGGTCGGGGCAGTGCTCGCGACCATGTCCGTGGCCAATCTGGGGGTACAGCTCGGTAGCAAGGTCTCGCCTGGGATAGTTTGGTCAGCCCTGATCCTGGCGGTCCTCTTGAACTATTTCTTCCCTCTGAACTGGCTGCTCGCGTTGCCGGCCTCGGGCCGAGTCCTGGTCTGCGTTCCCCTGCTCGGCGCACCGGTCTTCTGCGCAGCGTGGGCTTTCAGCCAACGCTTCGTGCTCCGGGAGTCGCCGGGCTATGCCCTGGGCCTCAACCTCATCGGGGCCATGGCCGGAGGCACGCTCGAGTACGTTTCCATGCTCATAGGCTTGCGAGCCGTGTGGCTCTTGGTCCTAGCGGTCTACCTTGCCGCCTGGCTCGGAGCCCTGATCGAGGATCGCCGTTCGGCCTCCGCTGCGAGGTGACCTGCCCTCGACGTAGGAGCAGGTCGGGAGCTTCTGAAAGCCCCATGTAGAGCTTTGAGGGATCGATGCGTGGAGAAGGTCATGGTGCGTCGTCTTTCCGGTATTGGGGATCCTTGCTTGCCGCTGAATCGACGCGATGGTACTCTTGCCGGCATGAAGAAAGCGGTTGGGAGAGCGGGGTGTGAAAACCGAGTCCGGCTTGGGAATTTTCCGAGGTCGTGCTGCCACGATCAAAGCATGGAAGACGATTCGCGACCTGCGACCTGATATTCCTTACGATGAAATCGTCCTAACCTTCGACGTGGATGGGGCCCCAGACGAGGTCATCCAATACACAGTGGACCTCGTTCGCGAACACGGTGCCCGCGCGACCTTCTTCGCCACTCACGCCAGCCCGCTGCTCCGCGACCTGGCAGAATCACGCGACCTCGAGGTCGGCATCCACCCCAACTACTTCTCTAGTACCGACTTCGAACGGCAAGTCGACGAGCTCATGGCCTGCTATCCCAGAGCTACCAGCATTCGCGGACATGGCCTGTACATCTCGACCGCTATTCAGGCTCTCTACGCGGCCAAAGGGATCACCCATTGCGTGGATGCGATCCTGCCCTACCACCCGGGGTTACGCCCGGTGTGGCGATTTACCAGGGGAGGGTTGATCCTGGTTCCCTATTTTTGGGAAGACGGGCACGCACTCTGGTACCTCGATCCTCCCGAATACCACCTCGACCCTGCCGCTTTCCCGACTGGGCTCAAGGTGTGCAACTTCCATCCGGTGCTCGTGTTCACCAACACTTCGGATTATCGTCTCTACGAGCAGCGCATCCGCCCGGACACCAAAGACGTCGCGGCCCTCCGAGCCCTGCGCGGGGAGCGTGGCGCCGCCACGATGCTGCGCTCGCTGCTGAGCGGACTAACCAAAAGCCCGAGGTAAAAATCCCACGTTGGGCTTCGAAGGATCTTGAGGGATCGAATCAGGGTTTCGACCGGCGGGTTGTTGCAGGTGGGATGGGCGATCCCGCCGATCGACCTCCTTGCCCGAACAGGGCGTACCACGGCGGGACACTCGGTGCATCTTCTTTCCGACTTGGGACTCCACTACTTGCAGCCAAACCTCTTGGGGAAGCGACCGTAGAAATTATGTATCAGGAGGTGAGTATCCCATGAGAAAGGTTGATACTAATAATGTATCAACCCCATGTCCTGGACTTCGGAGCAACCCGCGAGCTTCCCGCCGCATCCATTGACAAGGTCCGGCGGAGCGTGCAACCTGCGCGCCGGATGATCGTTTTGCCGGGAACGCGATGCACCAACGCTCCGCCAGCGTGCTCTGTCTTCTCTGCAAGGCCGAGCCGACCTCCGAGGAAGAGGCCGACCTCGGTCGGAGGCTTGCCGAGTTGCGGCCGGCCGAGTGGGCGGAGCTTGTGCGCTTGGCCGAGCTGAACGCGGTCGTGCCTTGGGTTACCAAACGGTTGCGCATCCTGTTGCCCCGAGCCGAGGCTTTCTTGCCCCGGGTCTTCGTCGAAGCGGCGGAGCGGGCGTCGGTCGCGGGGAGCGCGCGGCTCGTCCAGGCGGCGGTTCTGGCCAAGCGCTTCGACGAGGCTGGGATACCGCTGATCGTGCTCAAGGGGGGGCTCTTCGCGGGCGAGTTCTATCGCGACCCGGGCTACAAGAAGATGAACGACGTGGACCTCCTGGTGCATCCCGACCACGTGGCCGCGGGGCTTGCGTTGTTCAAGGAGTTGGGGCTCCTCTCCATCGGCGATCTGTTCGGTACCTATCAGCCCGGGGCCACGACCCATCATACGCCGCCCTTCATCAGCCCGGACCTCGCCCTGGTCACCGGCTTGCACTGGGACCTCGTCTCTCCCCACTGCCGGGTGCGGACCGACCTCGTCGGCTTGCACTCCCGGCTGGTACGAACCGTCCTCGGCGAGGCTCCGGTGTGGCGTATGTCCTGGGAAGACAACCTGTTCCATCTCTGCATCCACCTGCCCTATTACAAATTGGGTTTGCGCGAACTGGCCGATGTCTCCAACCTCGTTTTACACGCCGGGACGGGCTTCGACTGGGACCTCTTCTCCCACCTCGTGGCCCGGGGCCGGGCCGAGGACGACGTCTACCGCTGCTTGACCCTGGCCGATCGACTCCTGCCCTTCGCTCCACCCGGCGACCTCCTACGGCGTTGCCGCCGGCAGGCTTCGGCGCTCACCAGGGCCGACACCGAACGCCGCCGCCTCGACCTCTCCCTGCTCTTGCACTCGCGCAGCGCCCATCTGGCCAAGATAGAGAAGGCCTTCGTGGTGTTCCGCTTGGCCGAGCAGTACCGCGAGCGCTCGCTCGCCTATCTCGGTATGTGGTTGCCGGCGTTGTATCCTCCTCGCCGCGAACTGGAACGCATCGCTGCCCTGCCTCCCTGGGCCTCGCCCCTGAGGCGTCTCGGCGCCAGACTGCGGATGCCCTTCCTGCTGTGGAGAGCCCTCGGTCGGGACCACGGCCGCCTCGCCCTGGGGGTGGTCACCGCGCGGAATTTCCTGGACCTCGTGGGCGCGACTCTCGCGTGGCCCCTGAGGCCGCCGGGACGTTCACTTCGCAAGCATCCTCATATCGGTGTGCTCGAGAGGTTGGAATGACCGGACTGCTGCAGCGCTTGCGGCCGGACACGGATCCAGCCTCGTGCGGGGGGAAAGCCAAGAACCTCCTCGCCCTGCCGGCCTCGGCCGTTCCCCCGGGATGGCATTCGCCGCTCGAACGGATCGAGGCCCTGCTCCTGGGGGTACCTGGTTGGAACGACCTCCTCGAGGCGCGGCGCTGGCATTCCGGCGAC
>MGSU01000239.1 GCA_001799195.1 Deltaproteobacteria bacterium RIFOXYA12_FULL_61_11
ACCTCCTCCTCCGCACCTCCTGGTTGTATGGACCGATCGGCAGGAACTTCGTCCTCGGCATGGCCGCGCGGCTGGGCCGAGGTGAGACCGTCACCGTGGTCGACGATCAGCTCGGCACCCCCACCACGACCAGGCAAGTCGCCGACCTCACGCTCGCTCTGCTCGAACGAGGGGAACGAGGCCTCTACCACCTCGCCGGCGAAGGCGTGACCAGTTGGTTCGGCTTGACCAGCGCCGTGGCCGAGGAACTCTCGCGACAAGACCAGGTCAGGTCCTGCCCGAGCAACGCCTTTCGCCTCCCCGCCCAACGCCCGGCGAACTCCGCTCTTTCCACGGCCAAACTCACGGCCCTCCTCGGCCGGAGCCCAGGCCACTGGCGCGAACAGCTCCGGGGAGTCCTGACGGCAGCCTCTCTCCTTCTCCTCGTGCTGGTGTTCACCAACTGCGCTGGGACCAAGAAAGAGCAGGTCGAGGACCCCGACATCCTCACCCGGGTTGCCGAAGACTATATCCGGAAGAACGAAAACCTGCGGGCCCTCCAGGCTCTCAGCCAAGCGGAACAACTCACGCCCGACGACGTGCGCGTGGCAAAGCTGGCCGGCATCGCCCACTTGGCCCGCGGCCAATACGCGACCAGTGAAACCTATCTCCTGCGGGCGCTGGCCTTGACCGACGAACCCAGCGAGATCCACCTCCTGCTCTCCCACCTCTATCTCGTCCTGGGTCGCTGGGAGCAGGTCATCAGCCAGTGCGAAGAAGCCCTGCGCGATCCCCTGACTCCGTTCCCGCACATCGCCTACAACAACATGGGTTGGGCGTACCACCAACTCGGCGACCACGTCCGCGCGGTCGAAAACTTGCGCATCGCGGTGGCCAACCGCGCCGGATACGTCCTGGCCTTGCACAACCTCGGTCTGGTCTACCTCAAGCTGAAACGCTACGCTCTGGCCGGCAATGCCTTCGTCAAGGCCCTGCGTGCCTGTCAGCAGTGCGAAGCCCCGGTCCAGTCAGAGCTGTACCAACGCCTCGCCTCGGCCTTCAGCCTGATCGGCAACACCGAAAAGGCCCTCGAGTACTACCGTCGCTGCCACGACCTGGCTCCGGCCGCGCCACCTGGGAAGGAATGCGCCCGTATGGCCGTGCTCCTCGATCCGACCTTCCAACCGGCCAAGTCCCAACCGTGATGCGAGGTCCGAGCACCCCCCTCCGCACCCACGCCTATGTCCTCCGACTCACCCCCTATGCCGAGAGCGACCTGATCGGCCAGATCCTCACCCAGGACCGCGGCAGAATCTCCGTCGTGGCCCGCGGAGGCCGCCGCAGCACCAAGCGGGGATTGGTGTTGCTGGATTATTTCCTCTGCTTGGACCTCCACCTCGACTACAAGAACGCTGGAGACCTGCACGCCGTGCGCGAGGCAGCCTTGGTCGAAGATCACACGGCGCTCTGTTCCAACCTCGGTTCGCATCTGGTCGCTTCCTGTTGCACCGAGCTATGCCTCCTGGCCATTCAACCGGAACAGCCCGGAGAACGGCTCTTCCTGCTCCTGCGTTACCTGCTGCGCGGCCTGGCCGCAGGGCAGCCGTCGGCGACCAGCTACCTGGTGTTCCTGGCCAAGCTGCTCAAGATCCTCGGTCTCGGCCCTCCACGCGATCGCTGCCCCGGCTGCGGTCTCGGACTCACCCAGGGGGGGGTGGTCCATCAAGGCGAGCTGTGGTGTTCGGCCTGCGTGCCCCTTGCCCAGACGCAGCCCGTCCTGGATCTAGCGAGCCAGACGGTGCTCCAGACTCTGTTCGACCGCACTCCGGGGCAACTCCGCGACGAGGGTTTGCATACCCGCCCTGCCGATCCACAACTCCGCGAGGCCTTGGAATGCCTTCTCCTCCCGCACCTCTCGGCCCCGCCGAAGAGCCTGCGGCAGCTCCGCGAGTACCTGCAACGGCCACGGTGAGTTTCGTCCCCTGGCACTGCTCTTGCTGTGGAACCCTTCGATCCCGCCCCGGCGGGACAGGCCAGTCGCAGGAAACAACCCGAGGAGATTCCTATGCGCAGCGCACTCGTATTGTTTCTCCTATCTCTTCCGTGGTCCATTTTCGCCTCGTCCATACCCTCCACACACGAGCACCAGTTCGAGACCTTCGCTACTGTCGAGCAATGCTATGAAGCCCGAAAGCTATTCCGGCAAGACATCATGGATGCGGCCTTCGAGCAGACCCGTGGTCTTGAGGAACAGCTTAACCAAGAACTTCTCGAGCAGGGCATCGATTACGCCATCAAGCTGCGCCCCGAGCGCATCGACTGTGTGCCGGCCCTGCAGAACGAGCTTGGACCAGCCGCGATACCAGCGACCCTGGCCGCAGAATTCATCCTGGTGATTCCCAGCTTATTCCTGGTCGCCCCTCCGATGCCCTATTATTTGGCTGGGATGTATGTCTTCGCACTCAGTAACCTACTCGACAAGGTTCATGCCCAAGACCGTCCAGGCCTGCTGCAGCGGCTGCATCACGCAACCGAGAACCTGCTCGAACGCATGACCGCACGTGCGAAGATCATGGAGGAAAAAATGAATCACCGCTTCGACGTCATGTACGAGGTCGCCCGTCCGATCACCGGCTATACTTTGATCGCGGTGCTCGCCGTGGAGCGGGGTTGAACGTTCTTTCTGCTCAAATCCTCAGCCTTCCTTCTTGCTCTTCTTGCCGTCGAAGTCGGGGAACAGGGTCGGCAACAGCTCGAGACCTTCTTCGGCCTTCCGTTTCGAGGGCTGCTCTTCGCCGTAGTCCCGCTCGATCTCTTCCTTCGCCCGCCGGTAGGTTTCCTCGAGGATCTCTTTGATCGACAACGTGCTGAAATCCTCGAGAGTCAAATCCTTGTAGTTCTTACCCCGCCCCTCCGCCGCAACCTTGGACTGTTCGAGAATACACCGCTTCTCCTCGTCGGAGAGCACCTGTTCCCGCTCCGCCATCTGGAGGAGATGGGCGACGTTGAGCGTCCCTAATTCCTGCTGCAGCTCGGCGGCTAAGGACCGGCGATCGTTGGTCTCGGCCCGGTCGAGCACCCCCGCGTTCATGCGAGCCCGCCCTTCCTTGGTCGCCAATAATCTGGTCCGGACCTCGGGTACCATGGAGAGCAGGTGTTGCATCTGACGTTCGTCGATGCTGATCAATTCCGTGGCCGACACCGCTCTGACCGTGGCGGAAGGCACGGCATGATCGAGCAGGGACATCTCGCCAAAGTACTCGCCCTCGTACAAACGGTTGAGGACGATCTTGGTTCCCTCGACCGTGCTGCTCACCTCGACCTCACCGCGGCTGATGACGTGCAGGGCGAGTTGTTGCTTGGCTCCTTGGGCAAGGATCACCTCTCCGGGTTTGTAGAACTTCAGGTGAAAGCGGGGGAAGGAGGACCGCAGGCGGGCCAATTCCTCACCTTTGAGCAAACCCGAGGCGGCGAGACGCTCGGCGATCAATTCCTGGCGATACAAGGTCCCCACCAACGTCCGCGCTTCTCGCCGGGCAGCAACTTCGGAACGCAGGAACTCGAAGGGCACCTGTAGCACCTTACAGGCCTGGAGCGCAGTGCAGAACTCGGTCCGCACCTCGGTGTAGAGACCGGTGATCCCAAGGAGCGCCGGGGCTTTGCTGAGCTCGAGGAGAATCTCTTCCTCGAAGACCGAGTAGTGATGCCGTTTCACCTCGCCTTGGAGAAGGATCAGCAAGGTGGGGGCTTTGTCCCCGCGTTGGTACAACAACGAATAGGGAGAGAACTGCTGCAGCCAGGTTTTCCCACGCACGGCGTCCTGCTCGCGCAAGGTTCCCAACAAGGGTATGGAAGTACAGTACTGGCGCCACTCGTCCTGGTTCGGCACGCGCCGCCGATCCACCGCGCCCGGAGAACGTTTTCGGGTCGAGGAAGTACGTTGTTCGCCGAGGGCTCGATCGATGCCGTCCAACCGTTGGAGCAGGTCCCCCCGCTGCTTCTCCACATAGGCAGTCACCTTGGGGTCCGGAGGTCGATCCGGCTGACCGCGGACCGAACTGAGCAAGTCCCGCAAAGTTCTGTTGAGCTGGTCGAGCTTCTTCATTCCACCCCTCTCACCACATCACTTCGAAGCCGAGGGACAATCTCCAGTGGTAGTAGCGTAGATAGTCGTCCTGCAACGACAGATTCAAGGCCCCGCGAAAGCTGCGCCCCTCGGCATATTCGTAGGCCACGACCGGTGCCAACTCATGCCGTTCCCCCCAGCGACCCTGCCATTGCCCGAGCATTCCCATGAGCAGGGTCAGGCGTTGGTCGAGCAGGGCTTCGTTGAGCACGGCGACCGCATACGTCACCCGGTCATCATAGGTACCCAACACGCCTGGAAAGCATTTGCAATCTCCGGTGAACTCGTACCCGAGATTGTAGAGCACGCTCGTGGCCGCCGGGAACGAGAAGGAACCGAGCAGGGCCGGAGCGAAATCCAGGGTCCCGGCGTCATACCGATGCTGCTGATTGATGCACACGCTGGTGCCCTTGAAGGCATAGTAACGGAATAACCTCTTGTCCCCGCTGGGGAGCTCGAGGTCTGCAGCCAGGGTGAGCCGGGCGAGGCGCGTGAGTACCAGGGCGAACCGCAGGTGCAAGGTAATATCCCCGACCGCGGTGACCTGGGTGTCCTCGGCGCGATAGAAGGGTGCCGAGACCCCCAAGGCCAAACGTTTGATCGGCGTGAACAGCGTGCCGCCTTCGAGGGCATAGGTCATTCCGGCGGAGGTAAGATACATCGCCGCGAGAGACAGGTCCGAGACGAACTCACCGTCGCGCGGGAGCATGGGAGTGCCGTATTCGGCGAGTCCGTAAGAGCGCGCCGCCACGGGCGTCTGGAGGAACACGCTGCCCAGAGCGACCAAGACGGCCGCAAAGAGTAATCGTTGCTCCGATCCAGCGGAGATCCTACCTGGTTCCAGACGAGCGATCGGGTCCCCCTTTACAAAGTCCACCGCACACCCTAGAGAAGAGGTGTTCCGTCGCGCCGATCATAACCGGAGGCTCTGCCCATGTCGAACGGAATCCCCGTGCTGTTGCTCATCCTGGACGGTTGGGGTCAAGCAACCCCATCCCCCGGCAATGCCATCACCCTGGCTCGCACCCCCCACTTCGAGCGCTTGAAAAAGACCTTTCCCCACACCACCTTGCAAGCCTCAGGACTGGCCGTGGGCCTCCCCGAAGGTCAGATGGGCAACAGCGAGGTCGGGCACCTCAATCTGGGCGCCGGCCGGGTCGTCTACCAGGACCTCGCCCGGATCAGCAAGGCCATCGCCGACGGCAGTTTCTTCGAGAACCCGGTTCTGCTCGACGCCATAGGCCACGCACAACGCACAGGCAACGCCCTCCACCTGCTCGGGTTGGTCTCGGACGGTGGCGTCCACAGTCTCCACACTCATCTCTATGCCCTGCTCGAATTGGCCCGCCGGAAAGGCCTCACCAAGGTCTTCGTCCATGCGTTCCTCGACGGTCGCGACACCTCACCGACCTCTGGCCGCCAACACCTCGAAGCCCTCGCGTCCGAGTTTCACCGCCTCGGCGTAGGTGCTCTCGCAACAGTCTGCGGACGGTACTTCGCCATGGACCGGGACAAACGCTGGGAGCGGGTGGAAAAAGCATACCGTCTACTCACCGACCCGGACCGAACCGAACAAGCCCGTTTCGAGAACGGCGCCGACTATCTGACCACCTGCTATGCAGAAGGCACAACCGACGAGTTCGTACCTCCGGCCCGCGCTGCCTTCACCGATGACGGCTCGGGCTTGCTCGGGGACGGCGATGCGGTGATATTCTTCAACTTCCGCGCCGATCGCGCGAGAGAGCTCACCGCGGCCCTCACCGACGAACCCTTCACCGGCTTCCAGCGTTCGCGCCGGCCGGAGAACCTCCACTATGTCTGCCTGACCGAATACAGTCAGGACTTCTCCTTGCCCACAGCTTTCCCGTCGGCACGACTCGACGACCTCCTCGCCGACGTCCTCCTCCGGCACCGGATCCGCAACCTCCGCCTAGCCGAGACCGAGAAATATGCCCATGTCACCTTCTTCTTCAACGGCGGTAGAGAAGCCAAGAGCGAGGTCGAAGATCGTATTTTGATCCCCTCGGCCAAGGTGGCCACCTATGACCTCCAACCGGAAATGAAGGCCCGCGAGGTGACCGCCGAAGCCCTGAAGGCCCTCTCCAGCGGGACCTACCCGCTGTGTGTGGTCAACCTGGCCAACCCCGACATGGTCGGGCACACCGGCAATCTGGAAGCAGCGGTGCAGGCCGTCGAAGTGGTGGATGAATGCCTGGGGCTCATGATCGCCAAAGTCCTCGAACTCGACGGCCTCGCCCTGGTCCTCGCCGATCACGGTAACGCCGAGCAGATGCTTGCCGAGGACGGTTCCCCTTTCACCGCACATACCTGCAACCCCGTCCCCTTCATCCTGGTCGATCCCCGTTATCACGGTCCCTTGGCCCACGATGGGGCTCTGTGCGACGTCGCCCCGACCCTGCTCGCCCTGCTCGGTCTGCCCCAACCCGACGCGATGGAAGGGAAAGACCTGCGCCGACCGAGCTGAACGAGTCCCCGGTCACTTCACCACCGCCATGGACCCACAACGACACCGCGCGTTGCCCGCTTCGAGCTTTCTCCATAATGAGCAATTAATATTTTTGATATATATTTCAATATACTGGTAGCATCTCACACCCCAAGACCGCTCCCCTTCCCATCTGGTACGAACCTTGATCCAGAGAGGGCCAACGAGCAAAGGATCAACCCATCGGAGGACGGTATGTTGAAGATCATCGTTGCAATGGTGACGGCGCTGTTCATCCTCGGCGGGAGCGCGTGGGCGCAGAGCGAGGAGTGCAACCCCGAAGTGCAGGATTGTTACTGGTACG
>MGSU01000240.1 GCA_001799195.1 Deltaproteobacteria bacterium RIFOXYA12_FULL_61_11
AGGAGTAAGCCAAGTCGTTGCTGGTCCACTTCTTTCCGGCCGTGTCGGCTCCCTCGCCGTCTCCGAGGAGCAGCCCGCGCAGGGTTCCTGTGGGAGTGTCGACGGTGACGTACTGGGCGATGGAACTGTTGTTGGTGTTGTCGGTCTCGCCGTTGAAATAGATGACGCGGAAACGCACTCCTGGGGTACCGGTCGGGAGGTCGGCGTTGAGCTCGACCTTGTGGATGGCTTTGGCGAAGAAGAGTTTGTGCAGGTCATCGCGTCCGCGCAAGAATTCAGGTTGTTTGATGAAAGCGTAGTAGAGCGCCATCGCGGCGTTCGGATCCTTGTCCGAGAGCTCCTGCATCTTGGCCAACATGGCCTCGTAGCGTTGGAAGAAGGCGAGGGCGGTCTGGTCGAGGGCCCCGCGTTCGGCCAGGGCCGCGCGCATGAAGTACACCCAGCGGTAGGTGTCATTGTAGGGGTAGTGGAAATAGGCCAGGGGACCCACGTCGAGGAGCGAGTAGAAGACCTCGAAAATACCGTAGTGATCGAAGTGGGGATGCGTGAGGAGGAAATTGACCCGTGTATCTTTACGGAAGCCCTGGGCGACTAAGGTCTCCATGGTGCGTTTCGCGCTGCCGCCGGGGCCGAGGTCCACGAACAGCGGAACCGCCGTGGGGAAATGCCACAGACTGACCGCACCGGTGTCCTCACCCGGGTCGAGGACGTCGAAGACCGCCAGGGCCTTGGTCTCGGAGAACAGCTTGGCCCGGTATTCCTCGTAGGTCGGGGTCGAGGCGAGGAGCTTCTTCAAGGCGGCCTGTTCCTCGGGGGTGTAGCCCGAGAAGGCCTGTCCCATGAAGGCGGCCTTCCCGAGGTGGCCATCGTCGAAGGACAGGCGATACGGGGCGATCAGTGCCGAGAAGGTCGGATCGTCCTCGGCCATGGCGCAGAGCGCCGTAAAGATGGACAGGAATAGGATAGCGGTGAACCTGACCATACTAACCCCCCCCCTCTGAAAATGACGAGAAACGAGCTTCCGCGCAGGGCGGAAGAGGTCATTTGGTGCCGGCCTCGAGCACGAAGAAGCCGGAAGTCGCATACATCTGGAGATACTTGCGCGAGAAGGTGCCGTACCCCTGGTTGCCGAAGGCCTTGCCCCAACTGTTGCGGAAGATGATGCGGTCTTCTTCGTCGTAGCCGACCAAGAGGATGGAATGGGCGCTGACCGGCACGAAGGAACGCCAGGTCAACTTGCCTGGATCGACAAGACCTTTGGGTCCGCGCCACATCTCTTGCCACTTCATCGGTAGCAGTACGGTGAGGAGTACGGTGTTGCCCTCGGCCAGTACGGCCTTGAGCAGGGATACGTTGCGGACCATGACCATGCCGACGTGGTTCGACTGCTCGATACACCACTGGGGGCGCATCTCGAGACCGGCGGGCGGGGGACCTTGCGGGATGTTACCCTTGACGGGTTGCGGGTTGTAAGGCCAATCGGCCTCGGCAACGACGCAGAGCGGGTTGAGGGCTTCGACGTAGAGGTGGATGACCTCGGGCATGATGCCGTCGACCTTGGGGAAGTAGAACTTCTTGATCTGATAGTAGAGATGTTGTTCCGAGAGCTCTACTTTACCGCCGAATACACCCTCGAGGGCAGCGATGGTGGCGAAAGCGGTGCATGTTCCGCGGCCTCCTTGCTGTTTGATGGGGGTCAAAATATTGGTGTTGAGTACGGATTTCGGTAGGCCGCGTTCGAGGTCGAGATCGTACTGCTCTTTGACCTCGCGATTGACCAGTTTCTCTCGCGGCACACCGGTTTCATCTTCCACGAGTTCGAGCGGGATCAAGGAAGGTTCGAAGTCGGCGGGTACCCCGTCCTGGGCCAGGCCTGGAACGGCAACCGCCAGAAATACCAACACCAACCAGCTCTGCACCATGATGTCCCTCCTCGCAGCCCATATATACCCCTATGGCCTGTAGCGCAGATCGCATGGAAAGTAAAGTGTCACGCGAGGGATATACCTTCAGTCTTGGGTGGTTCGAGGGGTCCTGTCACCTCTCACCCCCACCATGCTCATCCTTGCGCGTGGCGGGGGCCCCCCGTCGGTGCCACCCCAACGTAGTGACGAACAACAGGCTATCCATCCCAAGACTGAAGGGTGTCACGCGAGGGTGCAGACCATCGAGGGGCAGACGGGTTTGCTTCAGACCACGGTCAGACGGTTCCTGCCGTAGCGTTTGGAGCTGTAGAGGGCCTGATCGGCTCGCTGGAAGAGGGTCTCGAGCGTGTCGGTGTCGTGCAGCACCGCCATGCCAAGGCTGATGGTCACCGGGATAACTTGATCTTTGTGGGCGAAACGGTGTTCCGACACCTCTTTGCGCAGACGTTCGGCGACACTCACGGCGACTTCCTTGGTGATATCGGCGAGCAGCAGCAGGAGTTCTTCACCTCCGTACCGGATGGCCAGGTCGATCTCGCGAATGCCGCTCAGGATCACCCCTGCCGTTTCGGCCAGGACTAGGTCGCCGGCCTGGTGGCCGTAGGTGTCGTTGACCTTCTTGAAGTGGTCGAGATCGATCACGACCATGACCAGTTGCCGGTCGCGGCGGCGATAGTAGTCGATGATGCTGGGCAGTTGCTCGAGGAAATAGCTCTTCGACAAGAGGCCGGTCAGGGCGTCGCGCTGGGCAGACAGGGCCTTGGCCCGGAGGTCGCTGGCGAAGGCGATGTCTGCCTCGTCCATGAGATCGAAACGCAACAGGATGTCGCCGATGTAGATCTTGTCGCCGGGGCGAAGGGTGGCCTCGTCGATGCGTTGTCCGTTGACCCTGGTCCCGTTGGTGCTGCCGTTGTCGCGGAGCTGTACCCGGCCTTCGCAGAAGGTTACCTCGGCGTGCAGCCGTGAGACGCTGTCGTGGTTGATCCTGAAGGAGGCTTTCCGATCGCGGCCGATGCTCAGGCTCGGTTTCGCCGGATCGAGGGCTTGGATGAGGCCGACGTTCCAACCGCGCAGGATCTGGAAGGCGGGGCTCCGCCGATTCTGGCGGGAAAGGGCCTCGTGTTCGCGCAGGTTGATCTTGCGGGTCTTGGTAACGCCGGTGATGTCCCGGGCCATGCTCGGCAATGCTCCGTTACTGACTACCGGGGCGATGTCTCTGCATCCCCCGGGGAACTATATAATAGATGAAGCTCGCCGCCGTCACGTCTTTTTTCCCTCGGTCCCAACGACGGCAAGGTTTCAACCGAGGCAGACGCGGTTCCTTCCCTCGGCTTTCGCGCGGTAGAGGGCCTGGTCGGCTCGACCGAAGAGCTGTTCTGCGTTCTCGCTCTCGCGGAGCATAGCCAGACCGAAGCTCGCGGTCACGGACAAGCGTTCGGCGCCGAAGGCGACCGGACTTCGCTCGAGTTCCCGGCGTAGGCGCTCAGCGGCGTCGAGGGCGGCTTGTTCGTGCAGGTCGTGGAGGATGATGATGAGCTCTTCTCCCCCGTACCTGATGGAGAGATCGTTCTCTCGGATATTGCCGAGGATGGTGGTACCAACCGCGTGGAGGACCGCGTCTCCGGCCTGGTGCCCATGAGAGTCGTTGATTTCTTTGAAGTGATCCAGGTCTATCACCAGTAAGCCCAGGCCGATGTTCTTTTTCTGTGAGAAGCGGATCAGTTTGGGGATCTCCTCGAGCCAATAGGCCTTGGCGAGGAGACCGGTCAGCGCGTCGCGCGTGGCCGCCGCAGCTCGTTGGCGCAGCTCCACCTGGAAGTCGAGGTCCTCCTGGTCCATCAAGTCGAAGCGGAGGAGGAGGTCACCAACGTAAAACTTGTCTCCCGGATAGAGGATCTTGCGCTTGATCTTGCGTCCTGCGACGATGGTGCCATTGGTGCTTCCCTCGTCCTTGAGCAGGAACCCACCCTTGCTGTCCTGGGTGACCGAGGCGTGAATGCGCGAGACGCTCTCGTGGCTCAAGCGGAAGGTCGCTTCGCGTCCGCGACCCAAGTAGACGATCTCGCCTTCGCTCTTCATGACGTAAAAGTGACCGACCTCGACCCCACGGAGGACTTGCAGGAAGCCGAACCGCTGATGCGGATCGCCGCTCGGTCTGATCGGACGGCGGGAAGGCTTGGTCCTGGTGATATCGGTGATGATTCTACTCATGCTCTCAAGGCACTTTGATGAAGAAGGCCGAGAGGACCAGACCCACGACGGCGAACAGGAATCCCAAGCCGACGAGGTCGGCGGGTCGTAAGCCGAGGGGTTCTTTGGGCACGGTTTTCTTCTTGGTGGGTTTCTCCTTGCCGACCCGAGCATACAGCAGCGCCAGGAGGCGACGGGGTATCGAGGATGGTGGCAGTAGCGTTTCGAGGGCTTCGCGCATCTCTCCCGCGTTGCTGAAGCGTTCAGCAGGTTCTGCGGCAAGAGCTTTCTTCAAGATATCGTTGAGTTCCTCGTTCGCGCTCGCCACCCGACGAGGGGCCGTGGTGGTGATTTTGGCGATGGTGGTGACCAGATCGTCCTTGCTTCCTACTCCGAAAGGGTTTCGCCTGGTCAGCAGTTCGTGCAAGAAGACGCCGCAGGCATAGATATCCGCGGAGGGAGAAGGGGGGCCTGCGTGCCCGCCGAACAGTTCCGGGGCCATGTACACAGGAGTACCTATCACCGCATCGGCGCGAGTCAGGTCTCCGCCGGCGGTCGGCCTGGCGACGCCGAAATCGCTGAGTTTCACCCTTCCTTCCGGGGTGAGCAGCACGTTCGAGGGCTTGATGTCGCGGTGGACCAATTTTTGGCGGTGCAGGTAGGCGAGGGCATCGAGCACCTCGCAGGTCAGCGCGACCGCTTCGTCCGGTGCGAGCGGTCCGAGCTTGCGCAGGAGCGCCTTGCAGTCAAGTCCCTCGACATACTCCAGGACGAGGTTCCAGGTCAGGTTGTCCTCGAAGAGGCGGTAGTGGCGTACGAGCCCCGGGTGGTTCAGCCCTGCCGCGAGTTCGAACTCCCGTCGGAAGCGGCGGATGAACTCCTTCTGACGGCCTAGTTCGGGAAACAACTCTTTGATAGCAAAAACATTACCTTCAGCATCTTCGACCTTGTAGACCGTCGCCATACCGCCTTTGCCCAACGGCCGTCCGAGGACCCGGTACTCCCCGATGGTGTCGTCCCTGGGTTGGTCGGCGAGGACCACGGTGGCGTTGTTCTTGGTCATTCACGCCCGAGATGTCAGATTTCGATCACGATGGGCATTATCAGGTATGACCGGCGCGAATGCAAGATTGCCATCGAACCCGTTTCCAGGGTGGGTGGCCTTGGCTCGCTCAGGGTGGTAAGGGCCCTCACTGTCGAGGTTCGAGCGATTGGGAGGCTTGCGCGACCGGGCGAGGTCGTGGTAGGGTACTGCAAGGTCGGGGAAAGACCAACCTCGACAACCCCGGGGGCGATATGGTTTCGACGGGGTGGTAGAAGGTCGAACTGCATGGGGAGCATCCTCTTTCATCTCCTAAAACTGAAGGGGAACCCTATAAGTGCCGAAGACAACTTCGCACTGGCTGCGTAAGTAGCCCGTCTCTCCTGCTGACACCCGCTAGGTGGGCAGAGGCGCCGATTAGTGGGTTAGCGAGTTCGTGGCGCTCCCGCGCGACCTCGCGAAACAAACAGCGGAGCTGGCCAACGGCAATTCCGTCCGCAGAAGTGCCGAAGGCGAGAACAAAGAGCGGACTAACCATGTAGATGTTCGGTTGGAAGCCATTTCGGACGCGGGTTCGACTCCCGCCGCCTCCATCATGGTGTGATTTTCTGAAGGCCAGGGAAGGCCGAAAACTCCTGAAAACACAAAATAGAAAAGACGAGAAACCTGGTTGATCAGGTTCGACGGGTACTGTGTTGAGCCGTTGGGTTTGTATTTGTCTGTAAATCAATATACAACTTTCCATGAAGAAGCACGACCTGGTGAGGCGGTTGCAAGCGCTTGGCTCAAGGGAACCCTGGGGAGAAGAAGCCATGAAGATCGAAGGGCGGTTGCACGAAGAGAAGGGCTGGTACTCGACCGAGGTGCCCATGCTCCTGGTCTACACCCAGGGGAAAACCCCGGCCGAGGCCTTCGCCATGACCAAGGATGCAATCGAAACCCTGGTGGACCGGGCGGGCTTCGAGGTGACCGTGACCCCCTGCGATGCAACGACCTTCGCGGTAGAGGCGAACGACCCGGCAACCCTGCTCGCGTTCGTCCTGCGGCAGCAACGAGGTCTCTGCAAGTTGACCGTGCGGCAGGTGGCGGCCCGGCTCGGCTCGAAGAACCCGAGCAGTTATGCCCAGTATGAACGGGGGACCATCCGGCCGAGCTTCGAGACCTTCACCCGACTCCTCGGAGCCATCGACCCCCACCTTGCTCCCATGCTCAAGGTGGTCCGCACCGAATGACCTCTGCATACCGCTGAATGCGATCTTGACAGTACCGAACGCGAGGATCGTCCGCTGCAGCAGAATGTCAGAACAAGTACTTGTAAGCACAAGCGGTTGTGAGCCAAAGCAGTGACGTTATACACGGTTTCACAGCATAGCGTTTCTTAGACTGAAGTTCCTAGTCCATTTCGAGCGGAAACCCTTGGGGCGCCTAGAGATGGACGAGGATACATCTGCAGTTTTCTG
>MGSU01000241.1 GCA_001799195.1 Deltaproteobacteria bacterium RIFOXYA12_FULL_61_11
TCAGTCTTGGGTGGATTACCGATTGTTCGGGTCACCTTAAGGACTACTAAAGCCGGACTCGGTTTCCTATGCTTGCTTGTCACGCGGCCCGCTGCCGAAACACCGCCGATCGGGGAGGCGATGGTCAGGGGCCTCGCGGGGCGCCAGCCCGCGGCGAGCGCACGGTAGCGCTTCTCCACCCAGTCCTCGCGCCTCCGGAGCGCGCGCGAAGACGGCGAGGCCCGACGTCCCTCGGCTGCGCGTGCATACCGAAACGTGCGAGGACAGCATGCAGGTACTTCACTTCGGTTCCGTCAGTCCGGTCCACCCAGGGTCCAGACCTCGCGTCCGCTCTTGAGGTGCTTCTTGTGGATCTTCACATCCTCGGCGCCCTCGGCCTCCGCGATGGAGAGGAGTTCTGCGACGTCCTCGGGGCTTCCGTCGCAGAACCCCATGGGGCGCGGATTGTCGGGCAGTTTGAGCTGAACCTTGAACTCGCCCCGGTCCCAGCGAGTCTGCGTGGCGTTGCCGTAGGGGTAGATCATGAAGCTGCGACAGCAGTCTTTTTGGGGCGCTGCTTGTCTGCCTTTTCCTTCGCCTCTTGCTGTTTCTTGGTCGTCTTCTGTTTCTGGTCTTTCATCTTGTCCTTCTTTCCGCTTTTATCACCCATCGGGTATCTCCCTGTGTTCTTGTTTCTGCCTCGACAATGTTCCAGGACGCCCTGAACACCCGTATTCAGCCTTCAAACTCAGTCGCCTTCCCAGTCGAAGAAGAAATCCTTGTTGGTCAGGGTCGGCACCTGCTCGATCGCTGCAGCTCTACCTCGTTCGCCCTGAATGATTGCGACGAGATCCTCCAGAGCACGGGTTTCCTCCTGCCAGTACTCCTCGGTACCGAACTGCGGCCATGTCCTAGGGAAGATCGGATCATGCCATCGCTTGGCGAGCCAGGTGGAGTAGTGGATCATCCTCAGGCCTCGGAGCGGCTCGATCAGCCGCATCGTGGAGCGGTCGAACTTTCGAAATCGCTCGTACCCGTCGAGGAAAATCTCCCTCTGGCGTCGGGTAGCGTCGTCTCTCCCAGGCAGCGCGAGCCAAAGGTCCTGCACGGCGGGCCCGACCACCATGTCATCGAAGTCCAGCATAATAACAAGAACCAAGTTAGACTTTGTTCTATCGTGGGTCTTCCCCCTGGGTCCTCAGTACTGCGACAATGCCATCGGTCTACTTGGAGAAAGCAAAGAAAGAACGTTGCAACCCACAACCGCGGCTTTGTTGGACGCACCTCTCCCGTCCTCGCGCGGTGCTCACAAGACTCCCGAGATGGCAGCTCAGTCTTTTTGCGACGCGTCGGTAGCTGCGAGTTTCCGGGCCTCGTAAAGCTCCCGGTTATGGTCTCGGACCTGCGACAGAAGATGCTCGGTGCGCGAGAGACAGTACTGTACAGATCCAAAGAAATACCGTGGCCCCACCAGGACCTCTTCGTCCCTGGCCTTGCCTTCCAAGCGCTTGGTTTCAACCAACTCACGATAAGCCGCAGCGCGCTCGGCGTCGGTCTCACCCAAGCCCAACCAGGCCTCCGAGGTGTCGATTCGGTCGTCGCGCTCAATACCCGCGTAGTGCCTGTAGCCGCTGAAGCGGAAATGCTCCGGCCGCGTTCTTTTGGCGTAGTGCCAGCGGTTGAGAGCCAGATACGCCTGCAACCTCAGCACGGCCTCGTCCGTCTCTTCCATCACCTGGGTCTTGACGCGCAGTTCCACCACTGAACCTGTCCGGCCGATGGCATGGTTGAGCAGCTTGGCGAACGAGGTGTTCACGCTCTGCAGGAGGGATTCAGGATTCACGAACGGGTCCTACGTCGGCCGCTCGAGTTGGTTCAGCTTGGTCTCGAGTTTGCGGAATTCATCGACCAGTTTCTGGAAGCCGGTCCGCTCCGAGACCTCGAGACCCTCGGCGATGACCTCGCGGGCTTTCTCGAATTCACCGTCCTCGCAGTACAGCTTGGCCAGGAGGAATTTCCCTTGTGGGATCGTGCGTTTGAACTGCAACCGGTCCGCCTCGGCAATACCGCGTTCGAGCTCGGCGATGCCTTTCTGTTCTTCCAGCAGGGTATAGCTCAGGTACCCGACGTAGAGCAGGTTGGTGACGTACCCCTCCTTCCAGCCGATCTCCTCGGACAGGGGCAGGGACTTCTCGAAGTGCGAATAGGCCTGCTCGAGGTCGTTCATCTCGTAGAACAATTCACCCATGTTGTGCAGGTTGCGGGCAATGCCGATCTTGTCGCCGATCTCCATGGCCAGCTCCAGCGCGAGCTGGTAGTATTCCAAGGCCTTTTTGAATTTCTTCTGGAAGCCGTAGACGATACCGATATTGCCCAAGGCCTTCATCTTGAAGTGCTTGAGCATCCCATCCGCCGTCGCCTCGAGCGCTTTGTGGTAATATTCGAGAGCTTGTTTATAGTCCCCCTTGAACAGCGCGGTGGTGCCGTACCGCAACGAGAGTTCGCCGAGGAGGTGTTTATCGCCATGCCCCTCGGCCAACTTCATGGCCTCGTTCAGCTCGTTGAGCGAACGGCCGGAATCCCCCAACCGCTCGTAGGTGGCGCCGAGGAAACACCGGACTTCGATGATGATGTCCGGCTTCGAGGAGGTGACCACGGCCAAACGCAGGGCGAGGATCAAGGATTCCCTTGCTTTATCGTACTCACCTCGGTCGTACTGGAATTTTCCCTTCCAGTACCAGCCCAGGACGTGCTCGACGGTATTCCGGCTGTCCGGCAACAGCTCGAGGGTCTTCTCGACCAGGGTCAAGCCCCGCTCGATGGCTCCCAATTTATTGCAATTCTTGATGATCTTGAGATTGAGCTGGACCACCTTCTCCTTGATGTTGGAGCGGTCGAGGAAGACCACCCGGGTGGTCAGCGGCATGTTCTCGAGGTTCTCGTTGATCAAGGCCAGACAGCGTTCGTAGTAGTCGTTGGAACCCTGGAGCTGGTGTTCGTTGGCCAGTTTATCCCCCGAGCGCTCGCAATACTGGGTTTTCTTGTCGAGGAAATCGGTCTCCAGATAGTGATAGGCGAGGTGCTCGACGTGCTCGTCGATGCGATCGTGGAACAGTTCCTCCATGATCTTGGCGACTTCCTGGTGGATTTCCTTGAGCTTGCGCTTGAGAATGCTCTTGTAGGCGACCTCGCGCAGCAAGGTGCTGCGGAAACCGTATTCCCGGTCGCGTTCGTCCAGACCTTCCTTGACTATGCAGATCATGTCGCGCTTGAGCAGCGCCTGGATGCTGGCCTCGAGATATTCATCGTGGTTGAAGATCCGGGAGAGCAAGAGGTGGCTGAAGTTCAAGCCGACCACCGAGAAGACTTGGAGCACCCACTTGAGCTCGTCCGGTAGCTTGTCGATCCTGGCGGCAAGCAAACCCTGGATGGTCGGGGGGATGTCCACCTCCAAGCCCTGTTCCAGGACCTGGAAGCCCCCCTCCGTGGTTCGGACGATGGACCCAGCCTCGACCATGGACTTGATGATTTCTTCGACGAACAAGGGGTTGCCCCCGCTCTTGGACCAGATCAGGTCGAGTACGGGCTGGGAGAGCTCACAGTCCTTGAGGATGGAGTGGACCATGGCATTGGTGTCGCCGCGGGACAGGGGCAAGAGAGGGAAGTGCGCGCTGCATTGCCGGGGAACCAGCCCGAGGGTCTCCTTGATCCGGGTGGTGTAGAGGATGAGAATTTTTTCGTTCTCGATGGATTCGAACAGGAAGCCGAGCAACTCCTCCGAAAGGGGATCGAGCCACTGACAGTCATCCAGGTAGAGCAGCAGGTGGTTGGTGCGGGACAGGTTGAGGAAGAGGGTCTTGATCGCCTGGAAGGTCAGATTCTTTTTTGCTTCCTCGTTGAAGTATTGGATGTTGCTCTCGGCGAACTTGATCGCGAACATGTTCGCGAGGATGTGTACTTCGTTGTCGTTCAGATTATAGCCCTTCAGTTTGCTCAACTTGAGCCGCAGGTCGTCCTCGCTGTCGTTGTCTTCGATCTGGACCAACTCGCGGAGAATACCGAGGAAAATGAAATAGGAGAGATTGGAGCTGTGGGAAACGCACGCTCCCCGCAAGACCTGCCATTTGTAAGGTGAGGCCTTGATCGTGTCGATCAGCTCCTCGGTGAACCGGCTCTTGCCGATGCCCGATTCCCCCGAAACGACGATGACCTGACCGCGCGATTTGGCTACCTTGTGGATGGCTTGTTCGGCGCCGAGGAATTCCGGTTTGCGGCCTTGGAAGTCCGAGACGAGCGTGGAGAGAGGGGAAGGTCGGGCCTGGCCTTTCCGCTCGCCGAGGGCGAGGTAGCACTGGATGGGCAACTTCTTGCCCTTGACCTTGACCGGTTCCCGGGTTTCGTATTCGAAGAGACCCTCGGTTGCTTGGTAGATCTTCTCCCCGACCAGGATCTGGTTGCGTTCGGCCAACCCCTGCAAGCGCTGGGCGATGTTCACCGTGTCGCCCATCACGGTATATTCCTTGCGCATCGCCGTGCCCACGGTCCCTGTGACGACGATGCCGTAGTTGATGCCGATGGAGAGCCCGAGAGGGGAAGCCAACTGCCTGCGCCCGTTGAAGCGTTCGAGTTCTTCGAGCAATTCGAGGGAACAACGCACCGCGCGTTCGGGATCGTTCTCGTGGGCGATCGGAGCGCCGAACAAGGCCATGATGCAGTCCCCGATGAACTTGTCGACGTACCCCTCGTACTTGTAGATGATATCAACCAACCCCTTGAAACAATTGTTCATCAGGTCCCGGACTTCCTCGGGATCGAGTTCCTCGGACATGGAGGTAAAACCGCTGATATCGGCGAAGATCACGGCCACGTCTTTCCGTTCGCCATCGAGCAGGGCTCGGGATTCCTGCATACGTTGTTTTATTTCATGAGGCAGGGGTTCGCGGTATTGCCGAGGTCCTGCGACGAAGTCGTCGACGAACTCGGCCTTCGCGCCGGCCCCGATTCCTCCCGATAGCTGCCCCTCTCTAGGTTGGGAGAGGAGCTTCCCCTGGGACGGACCGCTCGGGTCCTCGGTCTGCCGAGTCCGGATTGGGCCTTCCTCACCGACACGGGTCCCACAGGAACCGCAGAATTTGGCCTGGGGCAGCACCGACTGTTGGCAGTGCTTGCATTGTTTCACCGTGCGTTGATCAAGGCCGCACTGGTGGCAGAAGTTCGTGTTCTCCGGAAGTTCGGTCTGACAGGAAGGACAACGCATGGATCGGGGACCTCGACCGACACCGGGGCATCATAACGGCCGGGTCGAGGAAAAGCAATGTCCGAACTCTCCCGCGAGTATAAGTTCAGTCTTGGGGGGCGAGGGGTCCTGTCGCCTCACACCCCCACCATGCTCATGCTTGCGCCCAATGGTGCTGCATCCTGCGCACCACCTGGAGGTGTGCATCCATGCACCCACCGTGGCGGGGGTCCCCCGTCGGCGCCACCCCTACGAGGTTACTGAAACTATCAGTAATACCCCCAAGACTGAATGGTTACTCCCGTGATCTCCGGGAACCGGATAGGTGACCTTCGAGTAGCGTTTCGGCTCAGGGCGTCACATCGTTCTGGGCAGGATCCGAGGTCTCATCCTGGGTCGAGGGGTCATTGCTGGGGTCAGTGGTGCTGCCGTCGGCAGACAGGTCGTCGCTGCTATCCTCCGGATCGTCGGTGACGTCGGAGTCCGAGGGATCCTCGGTCGGATCGGTCTCCGAGGGATCTGGGGAAGCCTCGGGCTGCGAGGGATCACCGCTCGGATCGGTTCCATCGTCCCCCTCCGGATCCTCGATCACCGGCGCGGTGCCGCCTTTCCGAACCAGGGTAAGGGTGAGCAACTCGTTGAAATGGGGGTAATACTTATAGTCCCCGGCAGTACCGTCGAACAATACCTCCGTTCCCTTCAGGACCCGGACCTCGAACTTGGCGGTCTTGCGCTTGAGCAGGCTGCTCACCCGGACCGTCAACCGAAAGTCGTCCTGCCGGCCCTTGAATTGATAACACACGGTGCGGGTCTGATCACACAGGTCGACCGCCCCCTGGGTCACGATATTGAGGGTCAGCCAGGGATCGGTGGTGCGGTTGTTCGTCTTGCGATAGATCTTCAGTTCGACCTTGTCCGCGGTGAGGAACACGGGAGCATCCGTGGCGGGCTCGGGCAACTTCATCGAGAACGCGATTTCGAGCTTGGTTTCTTCCTCACTGCACCCGACGGTTAGGCCGACGAGCGCGATCAACCACAGCAATACCTTCATGGCTCACCTCCTGGAGTCTCTCTCGGCGGGGGTTCGACCAACCGCCAGGCGATCATCCTAGACAACTCGTCGAGGTAGCGCAATACCTCTTCGTGCAACGAGGAAGAATAGAGCAATTCGACCAGACTGCAGCCCTCACCGACCTTCTTCTCCACGGTACGCAGCATGGCCAGATGGCCATAGGCCTCGAGAGTGCAACGCAAGACCGCGATGGAAGGAGTATCGACCTCGAGCAGCATCGAGGCAGGAACCGAGGGGTCAGAACTTGACATCATCGACGGTTCCTTGCCGGCCGTCCTCGCCCAAGGAGAAGATCCTGATCCTCTCCCCGTCCAATTCCTCTATCTGGTAGGGTTTTCCCCAGGGATCCCTTCGTTCGTCCGTCGTGAGAGAGGAGAGCTCGTCGACCTGCTTCGGCATTCTGCCCTGGATTGCGGAGAAGGAGACCATTTCGAACTGTATCAACTTGATGTCGTTTCGTATTTTTTTCAACGCCGCCTCGTTCGGGACGATACGCTCGGCCTCGGCGGCCGCGGCCCCGAAGTCACCATCTCCACCGGTCAGCACCTCGATTTCCTCCTCGAACAACTCGAGGGGCGAGGTGCGGAACGCCTCGTACAGGTTCTCGGCAAAGGACCTGCCGGAGGCACTCGGGAGCGGGGGCAAAGTCATCTCATGGAAAACCGGGGTTCCGGATGGCGACACCCCGGCAGCATCGACCAGGAGCTCTGCCTCAGGAGTGACGAGGACCTTTTCCTGCAATTTGTTCTTGTCGAAGAGGTCGACCATGCCCTCGAATACGCGCACCGCGGTCTGCTCGGCCTCGCGATCGAACTGAACCCCCAGGTCTGTGCCGACCACCTTGACCACGGAGTTCTTGGTCAGGATCGCGAATTGCCGATCGCCTTGGGGCTTCAAGCGCAGGTAGAGTCGTCCCTGGAACAAAATCAAACGGATGCGCTCGTCCGAGAGCTGGTGCACTTCCAGTCTGGTCGACGGAGCGAGCAGGACTTGGCTGCCGTCGAACAGGTCCACTCCGGCAGAACCGTCCGCTCCGGTCACCAGCCGATCGCCC
>MGSU01000242.1 GCA_001799195.1 Deltaproteobacteria bacterium RIFOXYA12_FULL_61_11
AGCTTCTCGTAGACCCGCGAAAGCAGATAGCGCACCAAGCCCGAGTCCGGATCGCGTTCGAGGACCGCGGTCAAATAACGCTCGGCAGGGCGCAGCTCACCTGCCTGGAGGTGATACCTGCCGAGCGAGACGAGCAATCCGGGTTCGTTGCCGAGCCGTTCTCGGGCTTTGCGGTACTCGGCCAGAGCACGTTCGCGATCACCGAGCTGGAGATAGACGTCTCCGAGCTTGCGCACCAGATGGAAATTGTCCCGGTTGAGGTCGCAGAGACGTCGGTAGAGGATCAGGGCTTTGGCCCACTCCTGGGCACCTTCCTCGACCTGGGCGAGGAACCATAGGGTTTCGAAAGCAGAGGGTTGGAGCGACAAGGCCCGTTCGAGGAACAGTCGCGCCGCGGGCAGGTCGCCTCTGCGGAAATGCAACTCCCCTGCGAGATTGAGTGCGTGCAGATGCACGGGATTGGCAGCCAACGCTCGTTGCAGGTAGGTCAGAGCCCCGTCAGTATTGTCCTGCAGCACCGCGGTCAGGGCCAACCGGTATTCGGCCTCGACGGCCTGCCCCTCGTACCGGTCGAGCATCTGGAAGCAGACAACAGCCCTCTCGGGTCGCCGGAAGGCCTCGAGCTGCAAGCGTCCCAGCAAGAGCCAAGCCTCGGGGAAGGCCTCCCTCCGGTCCAGGGCTTGTTGGAGAAAGGTCTCGGCCTCCAGGAAACGCCCGGCTTGAGCCGCTAAACGCCCGGCCTCGAAGGCGAGGATATCGATGTCGCGGCCATGGGCCATGGCCTGGCGCAGCTTCTCGAGGGCTACGGGGATCTGTCGCCGATCCACCAATAGCCGGGCCTCGAGATACGCGGCCATGGCTGCGACCTCGGGTCCCCTCGAAGACGGTTCAGGGGCGAGCTCGAAGCCCAGGTCGGTGGGAGTGGCGGCCACGACCCGTCCGACGGTCGAAGCTGTACAACCCTGGAGAAACCCCAGGGCCACCGCGATCGGTAGCAGGTACTGATACATGCCGTGACCTCACGAACGAAACGCTGCCAAGGGTAGAGAGGAGGAGCCCGGGTGTCAATGGGCGTCGCAACCCTCGTGACCCCGCTCCCTGCCTCCAGTCCCATCCGATGCCCCCATGCCCTTTCCCGACGAAACAGCTCTCGCGAGATGAGCATGTACTTCCCTCACTGCATGAGCGACAATCCTCAACCGGGAGGGTAGAGATGCCGGAGCATTGGATCAACAACGACCTGCCGATACGACCACCGCGACGCCTACTCGCTTGGTAGGAGGACCTTGACCAGTACCCTTCCCTCATCACTGCTCGCCCGTTGGTTCTGGCCCCTTGCGGCCGTCTTCCTTGTGTTGTTGGCTTCTGCCCAGACCCAGGTCGTCGACCCGGACCTCTTCTGGCACCTCGCCCACGGCGACTACCTCCGCGAACACGGGCTGCACCGCCTCGATCCCTTCGCCTGTTCGGGCCTGGAACAGGTTGCCTATTACTGGTTGTTCGATTACCTCGTCTCGGTTTCCTTCGGCTGGGCCGGCTGGCTCGGGGTGCTCGGTCTTGGCAACCTCGTCCTGGTGCTCCTGACGGTGCTCCTGTACCGTTACCTGCGCCAATTCGGCCACCCCTCTTCCCTCGTCTTCGCCGTCACCCTGCTCGCCATGCTGGCCATGCCCGGCGCCGCGTTGAGACCCTATCACCTCACCTTCGCCGCCTGCCTACTCGTGCTGAGCATCTTACAGCGGCGTCTACCCTGGCCATGGGAAGCCTGCGCATTGTTCAGCCTCACCCTTTTCTGGGCCAATGTGCACATCTATTACTTCCTGGCCCTCCCCCTGGTCGTCTGGCACTCTCTCGAGAGGTGGTGGGGCAAGGTCGGCAGCGGGACAAGCTCACCTTCCCTCTTCTGTACCTTGCTCTCGTCCTCGGGTGCCGTCTTCCTGGCCACGCTCTGCACCCCGTTCGGTCTCGACCTCTATACCACCCTCTGGGATATGGTCCTGGCGGGGACCACGGGTTTCGTCGGCAGGAACGTCATAGAGAGCAAGCCGTTCGACGTGACCCAGGGTTACGCCCCCGCGGTCCTCATCTTGGCGGGACTGCTCGGGACCTTGGCGTACCGTCGCCGCCATCTCCCCTCGCCGCCCTTGCTGTTCCTCATTGCGGGGTTGTCGGCAGCGGCAGTGCTCCACCAGCGAGAAGTGCCCTTCCTGGGGTTCATTGCAGCGCCGCTCCTCCTCCGTTCGCTCCCCCCGGAAGAGCTGTCTCCTCGGCGACTCCTCTCACCGAGTTTCGGCACCGCCGTACTCAGCATCCTTTTTCTCGCTACCCTTGGCCGAATTTCGGCGGAGTTGCTCCTCGAAGCACGCCTTCCCCCACAGCTCTATCCGGTCGAAGAAGCGGCCTACGTCGAGGCCCGAGAGTTGCCGGGGCCTCTGCTCAACCACTGGAACCACGGCGGTTACCTCATCCACCGGCTCTACCCTCGCTACAAGGTCTTTATTGATGGCAGGATCAATGCGCAGTCCGAGGAGGTCTTGGCCGACTACCTCGTCCTCAACAACGCGAACCCGGGCTGGGAGGCGGTCCTCGAACGCCGTCGACCGGGGTTGATCCTCTGGCCCACGCCGTCGCCGCTCATCTCCCGGCTCGACAAGTCGCCTCGCTGGAAGAGGGTATTCACGGGAGAGGCGGCCGTGGTCTTCGTCCCCGTGGAGACCTCCGAACCGCTGTTCGGGCCGCCCGCTCCAGCTATCTCAACCACTGCTCAGAACATCTGATCCCACTGGATGGAAAGATAGCTGGCCTTGAACCCGCGGCCCAAGTAGGGCACGCCCACGTCGAGGCGCAGCGGGTCGATGTTGAACTGAGGTACGAGAATGCGCAGGCCGCCACCGACCGAGGCCTTGAGATCGAAGTCTGCATAGCGATAGAACACGTCCCCGGCATCGTGGAAAGCCACGGCACCAACGTTCAAGCCCAAGAAACGTAGTGGTAGGGTACGGTACTCGAGGTTGAGCACCGCTCGGCGTTGCCCGCGGTAAAGATTGGCGACCACCCCGCGCAGGCCGGTAGCGCTGCCGCCGAACGAGAGTACCGCGCCGTTTTCCGAGCGGGCCAGCACCGTGTGTCCGAGCTGGGCATGGAGTCTGCCGCCGAAGAGCTTGGGGAAGGTGTTGCGCACGACCACGCTGACCCGTCGATTGATGAGTTCACCCCCTTGCCAGCGGCCGCTGCCGGAGAGGGAGAACAGATAGATATCGTCACCGAACAAGCCGCGATAGGACAGTGAGGACGTGAGCCGCACAAAATCGTTGTCCGAGTACCACCAGCGTCGGGAAAGATCGAGTTGATGGCTGAAGTAATACCCCATGCGCAGGGCTTCGGTCAGCCCAAAGGTCTGCAGATTGACGAACTTGCGGTACTCCGGCTCGAAGCTGGTCCAAGCAACGTAGGGGTAGAGCTGGTTCTCGCTCTGGGGCAGGACCGAGGCTTCGTACCGGGCGAGCAAACCATCCGGAGCATCCTCGGGGAAGATATCTTCTTCGGCTTCATAGTGCACATAGCCCGCTGCGCAACCGAGCTTGAGGTCGTTTTTGAGGGTCGAGGCATTGCCGAAGCTCCGCGTCGCGTGCAGACCTCCGGAGACCTCTCGACGGTGATACATCTCTTGGACCTCGTACTCCTCCTCATCGAGGGTGATCGTCCGGGTGCGAATCTCATTGCCGACGAAGCTGCGGCTGATCTGACGGCTCGCGGCGAAGGAGGCCCCGTAACCATATTGTTGATCCAGGGTCCGCAAGGGCAACCCGAGCGAGAGACCGACTCGGCCGCCCTCCAAACGCCCATCCTGGTTCCCGGCTCCGAAGTCGCGACGACGGAGATAGACCTTGCTCTGCTGGGTCAGGGTCAGCGCCGAACCGGAGAAGCGGACATCCTCATAGTACTGGCCCAGGTTGAAGGTGTCCCGCTGCCACTCGCCGAAGAGGGCGATGGTCTTGTCGAGCCCGAGGAAGTTCCGTTCGCTCAGCGACAAGTAGAGGTATTCGACATCGTCGGTGCCTTCGATCGAGAGGTCGTTCTCGAGTCGCAGCGACCACAGGTCCTTGGTGTAGACCAGGAGCTCGACTTCGTCCGGCGCCCCCTCGACGGCCAACGGCAACACGGTGACGAAGGCGAAGATGCGCTTGGCGTTGAGATTGCGCACCGTCTCGTCGGCGCGAGCCCAGGTGAAGGTCTGGCCGGGCTGGAAGACCAACTCAGCCTGGATCACCTCGTCCCGCGTCGTCACATGGAGGAGATTGGGGAAATCCGGATAGGGATCGTAGTCGTCGAAGACCGGGTTGCAACGCAGCAGGACTCCGCGGATCCGCTTACCGGAGGGTGTCGTCGCCAGCGTTCTTCCCGCGCTCTCGAGGTAGGCTCGCAGGCTCGGTTGGGCGGCGATGACCTCCTCGAGGTTGGTCAGGCCCTCGGTGTCCTCGGCGAGGTTCTCTTGGTCCGAACGTCCCTGGTTGGGCAGGAGCAGCAGACCGACGAGGAGCAGAGAGGCCAGACGGCCGGGATAGCAAGGGACCGTCCACCCGGGAGGTGGACTGGGATGAAGAACCACACCTGCCTCCAGGAAAAGTATGCGAGCACGACCCCTCGCGCTCAATCCCCTGCTCTGGCTTCAACGGACGCCTCGAGGCGCCGGAGGACTCGCTCATAGCAGTCGAAGGCGTCGTCCGAAAAGAGGACCAGCCCGACGCGGCGCACGGAACGTCCATTCTCGGCAAGGTATTGCAGGAGTACCGGCAGAGCGACCTCCGCCGCGGCTTCGAGCGGATAGCCATACACCCCTGTGCTGATGGAGGGGAAGGCCACGCTCCCGAGCCCGAGTTCCTCGGCCACGCCAAGCGAGGAACGGTAGGCCGAGGCCAAGACCGCGGGTTCGCCTCGGGTCCCGTCGCGATAGACCGGCCCGACGGTGTGGATGAGGTACCGCGCGGGCAGCGTCCCGGCGGTCGTCGCTACGGCAGCCCCCGGTTCGAGCCTACCGATCCTTGCAATGAGCTCGCGACACTCGGCCATGATCCTCGGTCCGCCTGCCCGGTGCAGGGCGCCGTCCACCCCTCCCCCACCCGCCAGAGCGCTGTTGGCCGCGTTGACCAGGGCTTCGGCCGGGAAGCGGGTCAGATCCCCTCGGGCGAGGAAGAGTCTGCCGTTACCGATGCTACGTTCGAGCTGTCGTTGAGTCGGGTCCATGGGGTTTACGGGGCCGGGATCGCGGCCAGGAGTCGGGCGAGCTCTTCGTGAATTGCTATGGAAGTGAGCCCGGGGACGGCAAGGTCGGTGGCTTGGAAGTATCCTGCCCGGTGGAAGGCGGCAATGGCTTGGACATACCCGAGCGGTTCTCGGGTCCGGTACTGGGTGCTGGGCAACCGGGTAAGGTACGATTGTAAGGCAGCAGTCCCCGACCGACCCGAGGTGGCGAAGGTGACGAGTTTCGACATTTCGAAAAGTTCGCTGACCGTGGTCGCGCCTTTCTGGTCGGCGAGGCCGTCGAGATAGGCGTGGACCGGCGAGGCTTGGCGCAACTGTTCGAGATAGACCGGACCTTGACTGATCAGCTTCTGCAGCACGACTGCCGAATCGCCGCCCCGGGTATCCTCCGCCCCCCGTCGGAACAAGGTCGCGTAGTATTCCTCGGGAGAGTGCGCGGCCCCGGGTTTGCCGCCGCGGGTATACAGAGCGGTGAACTTCTGCAGCTCCGCGCACAGTCCGAGCAGGTCGTACGCTACCGAGGTGAAGTGTTTGGCCGATCTCGTACCCTGTGGGGTGGTATCGACCTCGAAGCGGTGCACGGTATCTCCCCGTTGGTCGGTAGCCGACAACCATGCGGCCAGCAAGCGTCGCAGGGAAACCATGTCTTTGCTGGAGAGTAGACCTAAGACTGCTGGATTTTCGCCTAAACAGCGCCGCCAGGAGCGATCGACCTCGCTGGCGGCTTCGGTCTTGTAACAGCTTGGATCTACTCTCGCGGCTTTGAAGGTATCGAGCATGGCCTGCGGCCAGGTGATACAGGTCTCGGCAGGTGGGAGCGCGAAGCAATCGGCCGAGACGGGGGTAACCTGGGAGACGAGGAAGGCGAGGATCGAACAGGCTCTGCGCATGGAGCACCTACCGTGAGAGAGCAGTCTGCGGGCAGAGTACCATACCTTTCAACCGAGCTCGCCCGGCCGGACGATGGCCGTCACGCTGCGGGAGAGGTTGAAGTACCTGCGGCAGACCTCGGTCACGTCCTCGGGTGTGCGGGCCATGATACGCTCGGGGTAGAGGAAGGTCTCGCGATGCCCGACGCCATACAACTCGTTGAAGTTGAGACTTGTCGCCTGGCTCTGATTGGACTGGAGATCGATCTCGTAGTTGCCGACGATGTATTTCTTGGCTCGTTCGAGTTCCTCTTCACCGACCCTCTCGGTGCGCAGGAGTTCGATCTCACGGCGAATGCCGTCCAGCGCCTGATCGATCTTTTCGGGGCTGGTGGCGATGTAAATTGCACAATAACCGGTATCCATGCCCTCGATATTGAAGGATGTCAGCGAGTACGCGAGACTCTGCTGGTCGCGCAGCTTGATGAACAGGCGACCGCTCTGCCCGGCCAAGAGCGCGGTGATGATTTCCAGGGTGTAACGATCGGGATTGCGGTAGTTCACCCCCTTGAAACCC